>NZ_BAAGBJ010000011.1:0-78501 GCF_054785075.1 Lacticaseibacillus suihuaensis
GGATGGTCGGCTTGTCGACAATCGGCAGCATCTCCTTGGCCAGCGCCTTGGTGGCCGGCAAAAAGCGGGTGCCGAGCCCCGCGGCCGGAATCACGGCCTTGCGAACTTTCATGTGAAATCCCTCCATACTTGAGATACCTCTAAGATACCGCATTCAGGGGCGAAAGGATAGCCGCAACGACTGCCGCCACCCCGCCGTCAAGTCGGCCATGGGCGCCAAAATGCGCCGGGTGGCCAACCGGCTGACTCGCCACCGGCGCCGGGCGTGACCGCGCCTCTCCGGCGAACCCAGACGTCAACCCGCGAGCCAATCGCCCGGTGCGACCCTGAGAGCCGTGGCGTTCGCGCAAAAACTTTTTAAATTCCACTAAAACTCTGATGGTTCCCTCAGCCAGCGGCGCATAATTTGCTATACTTGTAACATGTGTCATGATACGCAATTCACGTCGCTGTCGAGGCGACCTGTCGGGAGGCCACACGCGCAATGAGTCAAGAAAATTGGGATCAGGCTGAACAGGCCACGCTTGAAGCCATTACGCCTGTGACCCCGGCACCGCCCAAGACGGTGTATCGGCGCTGTGGCAAGCGCCTGTGCGATATTTTGCTGGCCACCGCCGGCCTGCTGGTCGCCGCGATTCCGATGCTTCTGATTGCCCTGTTGGTCAAGGTGACCAGCCCCGGGCCGATCTTCTTTCGCCAGCAGCGCTTCGGCCAAGACAGCCAACCGTTCGTCATCATCAAGTACCGCACGATGGTTCAAAACGCGCCGGTGAAGGCCAACAAGGACTTCACCAAGGAGTCGATGGCCAGCTTCGTCACCCCGCTCGGCCGCTTTTTGCGCAAGTCGTCTTTGGACGAGCTGCCGCAGTTTTTCAACGTGCTGAGCGGCAAAATGAGCATGGTCGGGCCGCGGCCGCTGGCCGCCACCGACGCCGAGGTGCTGCGGCTGCGCCGGGTCAACGGGGCGGATAGCGTCCGGCCTGGCATCACCGGGCTGGCCCAGATCAACGGGCGCAACGAGCTGGCCAATCCGACCAAGGCGGCCTACGACGGCGAGTACGCGGCCACTTACTCGCTGCGCCGCGACCTGGCGATTTTCGCGCAAAGCGTGATCGTCATCGTCGCGCAGCGCGGCATTAACAGCACGACCTCTCACTAAGGTGCGAGGCGATTTTTTGAGTGAAGGGAACTGATGATGTGGTAACAGCGCAGGCACCGGGCAAGCTGTTCATTGCCGGAGAGTACGCGGTCGTGGAGACGGGCTACCCCGCGATTATTGTGGCCTTGGACCAATTCGTCACCGTCACCGTGACGGAGACAACAGACGTCGGCAGCATTGTGTCCGAACAGTACCAAGAAAACGCCTTGATGTGGCAGCGCAACGGCGACGAGATGGTTTTTGACAACCGCGACAACCCGTTTCACTACATTCTCAGCGCGATTCGCTACACGGAGCAATACGCCCACGAGCTGGGGCGAAGCCTTGCCGTCTACGACCTGAAAGTCGACTCGGAGCTGGATTCGACCAGCGGCCGCAAGTACGGCCTGGGCAGCTCGGCGGCCATCACCGTCGCCACCGTTCGGGCCTTGGATGCCTTGTACCACCTGCAGATGACCAACGATGAAGTCTACAAGCTCGCCGCCATCGCCCACCTGGCCGTCCAAGGCAACGGGTCGCTAGGCGACATCGCCGCGTCGGTGTACGGCGGCTGGATCGCCTACCGCTCCTTTGACAAGGCGTGGCTGGCCGAGATGCAGCGAACCCACAGCTTGAAGGCGCTCTTAGCGATGCACTGGCCGCAGCTGTCCGTCGAGCTGCTCAAGGCGCCCGAAGACCTCGCCTTGCTGATCGGCTGGACCGGGCTGCCAGCCTCGACCTCGCGCCTAGTCGACAAAATCGCCGTCTTCAAGGCCGAACAGCAGCCGGCCTACCGCGACTTCCTGGCGGCCAGCCGGCAGGTGCTGGAAGACCTGATTGCGGGATTCCGGCACGGGTCGATTGCCGCGATTCAAACCGGCATCCGCGCCAACCGTCGCCTGCTGGCGGATCTGAGCCACCGCTCGGGCGTCGCCATCGAAACCCCGGCTTTGCAACAGCTGTGCGAAATCGCCGAGTCCTTCGGGGCCGCCGCCAAGTCCTCCGGGGCCGGCGGCGGGGACTGTGGGATCGCCTTGATCGACCGCCGTCAGCGCCTCGATCCCCTGCTGGCGCAATGGGCGACGGCGTCAATCGAGCCGCTGCGCTTCAAGGTTCACGAAATCAAGCTCACCACGGCCTTCGCCGAGGCGTAGCGATAGACAACCCAATCCCGACACGCGCGAAGCCGCGTTTGTCGGGATTTTTGAGTTCAGCAGGTGCGGTGCAATCGGTGAGCAAAAAAATTGACGGCCAAGTTGGCAGGGCTTACACTAGCCTTGGATGATTATTCTAGGACAGGGAGGCGGCTAAAGGCCTTGGCCGTTGTTACGTCCACTGCCCCAGGGGGAATGGCCGGGAGATAAGCATTCCCAGTACCCCCGCCCATACCAAGCCGAACCTGGCTTTCAACACACGTGTTTTCGCGTTACGGCTCCCCTCGATGGGACCGAATACCAGGGTGAACGCCACCACCCACGCGCAGTTTCACTGGCTCTCCTACTCGCTTGCGAGGTAGCTGCGGAGGGGCTCGGCGCGTGGCTTGTTCCACTCGGCCTTGAAGGCAGCACCGCTTTGCGGTCAACACCGCAAGATTGCAACGAATCAGCAAGAATACCGAGGCTGCCGCGGGTTTGGGACCCGCGGTGGCTTCGGCGCGTCCGGCGGCCAGCAATCGCCGCCGGACGCGAAACGGGTTCTCGCTCGGCGCAGACGAAGCTGCGCCGAGCGGGAACCCGTTTTTGTGTTACCTGGCGAAGTAAACCACCGCCGCAGAAGCCCCCATCTCGCGGTTGCCCTGCAGCCAAGATAGCTTGCCCCAGATTGCGGCCACCGTGTGCTGACCCGAGAACAGCCGGTTGGCGTAGGGATCGGACACTGTGGTTTTGCCAGCGGCATAGCCGTGAAGCACGACGATGTGGCGGTAGCCGCCGAGGTCCAGGCACACCGTCGCCGGGTAGCCCTGCTTCAGGTAGCTGATCAGCTCGCTGGCAGAGGCCATCACCCGCCAGTCGAGGCCGAAGCGCGACGCCACCGTCACCAGCGTGGATTGGCAGGTGCCGGCCCCGTCGCGGTCGAAGTCGGCGTACTTGTAGCCGTAATCGGCGGTCGTGATCGGCGGTCGTGATCGGCGTCACGGCCCGACCGTAGCCGGCCAACACCATCGCGATAGAGGCCATGCCGCAGCCTGAGTCGGTGTCGCAGCCACTGCCTTAGTTGGCGCCGCGGCCGCGTTGGCCTGGCGGGTCGCCGCGGCCTCACGTCGCTGTGCCGCCTGCCCGGCCGCCTGTTGCGTCGGTGCGGCTTGGTCGCCGGGCCCGGTCGCGCCGACCTCGCTGCTTGGCGCGGTCCCAAGGGCCAGCGCCAGCGCCAGGAGCGCCACCCCGACGCCACTTGCAATTCCTCGTTCGTTCATCGACTCCGCCTCTCCTTCCGTGCCCCCATCACCAAGCTAACTTACCACAACGCACGGCCTTGGGCCCAGTCGGCGCAAAAAAAGCGACCCGCCGACGTCGGCGGGTCGCGCAAAGGACACATTTTTTCACCAAGCGACCGGGCCAGGTTCGAGCCGGTCACCGTGCTTTACGGCATGTACACAACCGCGGCAGACTGCCCCCGGTTGGTGTTGACCGAACGCCAAGACAGCAGGCTCCAGATCTGAGAAATCGTGCGCTGGCCGCTGAACAAGGCGCGGTTGTACGGATCGGACACCGTGGTCCGGCCGTTCACCAGGCCGTGCAGCACGACGATGTGGCGAACCCCACCGCCCAGGTCCAGGCACACCGTGGCCGGGTAGCCCTGCTTGAGGTAGCTGGTCAGCTGGGAAGCCGAGCTCATGACCTTGTAGCCGACGCCGTAGTGGCCGGCGACATCGGTCAGGTCGGACTCCCAGGAGCCGGCATCACCGCGGTCGAAGTGCCCGTACTTGTAGGCGTAATTGGCCGCCGTCACCGGCGTCACGTTTTTGCCCAAGCCCGAGAGAATCATCGCAATCGAGGTCATCCCGCAGCCGGTGGCGCCGAAGTTGTAGCCGCCGTAGGACTTACCGGCCCAGCGAGCGTCCAACTGGCTGTAGTACTTCACGGTGAAGGTCTTGGTGTAGGCCGCCTTCTTGCCGTCGTAGTACCGCAGCTGGCCGTTGGTGGTCCGCCACTCACTGGCCGTCTGGACACCGGCGTCGTTGACGTAACCCAGCCAGCTGCCGCCGGCGGTGTAGACGGAATCGTAACGGCTGCCGTTAAGGTGGTTGTAGTGGCGCCGCACCTCAAGCGTCTGGCCCTTGTAGCTCCCAGCCTGCTTAGCCCTGGCATGCCAGTCAAAATCATTCCACAGCGTGTAGCCGGCCTTGAGCGTCACCGTGCGGGTGTCGGCGATGGCCACGCCTTGGCGACCATCGGCGACGCTGACGGCCGCTGCGTTGACGTAACCCACCTGCCGGTTTTCGGCGTCCAGCAGCAGGTAGTAGCGATCGCCGTACTCGGCGACGAAGGCTTGGCTGGTTTGGAAGGTCTCGTGGTACTTGGCCGTGGTGCTGGTCTGTGCCGCCGTCATCGCGAGGTTTTGCCAGATTGTGTAGCCCTTGGCCGTGGCGGTCACGACCCGGCTGCTCGGCAGCGCCGCCCCGCGGCTAGTGGTCGCAAGCGTCGTGGCCGCCGCGTTGATGTAGCCCTTCCAGGTGCCGTTTTGGTAAAGGCTGTAATACGTCGCACCGTTGGTGTGGTAGTAGGCCTCACGCACTTGGTAGGTCTCAGGAGAACTCGGCTTGGTGCGGCTTTGTACCTTGGTCCAGTCGAAGTTGGCCCAGATGGTGTATACCGAAGGCGCGGTGACGGTCGCGTACTGGTTCATCGCCACGGCCGCCCCGGCCGGGCCGGTCGCGGTCTGCACCGCGGTGGCGTTGATGTAGCCGAAGAACTGGTCGCCTTGATACAGCGCGTAGTAGACCGCGCCGTTGCGGTGGTAGCTGACCGTTTTGGCTAGGAAGGTCTTGTGAAAAACGCTTGGCGACTGCGCTGCCACGGCCTCAAAGTTGAGGTCGCGCCAGATTGTGTAGTTAGCCGCGCTGGTGATGGTCGCATACTGATTGAACGGCTGGGCAACCCCGTCCGGCTGCGTCCCCACCGCCACCGCCGTTGCGCTGATGTAGCCGACAACGGTGCCGGCGGTCGTGGCCAGCTGGTAGTACCGCTTGCCGTTGGCAATGGTGGCCGTGGCGACCGCCACCAGGGTCTGGTGGTAGTAATCGGTGCTGGTTCGGCCGGTGTCTTCCCAGTTCAGGCTCTGCCAAAAGGTGTAGGCCTTGTCCGTGACCGTGGCGTAATGGCCGGCCAACGGCACCGCCACCTTCGGCCCCGGTGCAGTCGTGGCGGTGGTGTTGGTCTTGGCCACAACCCCAGCACCTGCGTCTGGCGCCTTGGTTGAAGCCGCCTTGGCGTCTGGCTCGGCGGCGGCTTTTGGCGTCGCGGCGGTTGCCTCAGCGCTGGTCCCTGCCTGCGCCGTTGTCAGCGTCGCCGTGGCCGCGCCGGCCGTGCGGCTGCGCGTGATTGCCGGCTGCGCGGTGGTTGTGGTTGCCTCCACCGCCTGACTGCCGACGGTGCCGATCGCCACCCCCATGGCGATCAGCGCAACGATAAGTTCACAACGTGCTTTGAATGTTTTCATCTGTTCCTCCAACTTGCCCGTACTGTACCGCAATGGCACCCGACTAGCGTACCACATCGGTCGCAAAAATGCTCATGGCAGTTCCGCCGCTCACTTCTTGTGCTCTGCGACCCCGGGCATCGCTGTCTGCTTGTGAATCAAAACCTGTAGCAGGGCATTGACGACGTACTCGAACACCCAGGAAATCGCGAAGGTGCTGACCACCACAAGCAGGAAGTACGGAATCGGCTGCGCCGCAAGCCCCAGCTTACTGCCGACGATCATCGGCAGGCGCTGCAGCATGTACAGCGAGAACATCGCCCCACCGCCCATGTAGGCCAAAAGCGGATTGACGACCCGCACCCGCATCGCAAACCAGGTCACGCCCAACGCAAAGCTGACGCTCATCAGCTCGTACCACAGCACCCGCCATCCCGCCTGAGTGCGGCTGACCAGCAGGTACGACGCGGCAAACACCGCGGCCACCAGCACCCCAGCCAGCAGGTAGCGCGGCCAGCTGCCGGCCACCGCGGCGGTGATGCGGTCCTTGTGAACGGCGAACAGCATGCCGGCGTAGTAGCAGAAAATCGTGTTGTAAAAGGCCGGCACCAGGTGCTGATAGGCCACGACCGTGTAGCCCAAAAGCAACAGCCCCATCACGGCCAGCGCGACCTGCTGGCGCCGCCCGAACAGCTTGAACGCCACGTAGGTCAGAATGTACAGCACCAGCACCGCGAATATGTACCAGTTGCTGTTGCCGATCGACACCACCCCGGTGTAGGCCAGGGCAATCCAGCTCAGCGGATAGCCGACGTGCATAATCACAGCTACCAGCCAAAACAGGCTGACGGCAACGAAGAAGCGGAACCACACGAAAAAGAAGCGCCGCACCGGGAACGAGTCGACGTAGCGGTGACCGCGGCGAATCAGCTGGGTCATGATACCGTAGCCGGAGAAAAACAGGAACGGCGTGACGATCACCTGGCGTTGAATGTGCAGCCAGATGCCGCTGAGCCGAAACAGCTGGGTCTGCACCGGCAGGTAGGTCGCAAAGTGGCTGAAAAACACTAGAAACAGGAAGAAGCCGTTGATCGTCATAGTCGTGCGGTGATCGAGGTAGTCGCGGTCCTGCGTACCCGGGGCCCAGCGCCAGCTGAGTACGAACAACGCGCCGATTGCAAGTAAGATGAGGTCCATGAGTATGATCCAAGCCTTTCTGAAAGTCAGTTTGCCACGAAGCGGTGGTGGTTTCAGCATACAACAAAACACGGCCTCCTGACAGGAGGCCGTGCGAGTTTCACGAATGAATGCGATTGCAAGTGGCTAATCTTCCCAGCCGCAC
Source organism: Lacticaseibacillus suihuaensis (assembly GCF_054785075.1). Classification (NCBI taxonomy): domain Bacteria; kingdom Bacillati; phylum Bacillota; class Bacilli; order Lactobacillales; family Lactobacillaceae; genus Lacticaseibacillus; species Lacticaseibacillus suihuaensis. Next base: position 7,119 of record NZ_BAAGBJ010000011.1, read on the forward strand.
AGCGTGTAGCCCATCGCCTTGGCCTTGGCGACGGTGGTCTTGATGGTCGCCGCATGGTTCAAGCCGCGGCAGTGGGGATCAAAGTGGTAGTGGTCACCATTCCCGGAAGCCGCAATGTAGACCGTCCGGCTATCGTTGCTGATCACCGGGTTGCTCGGCTTGCTGGGCTGCGTGACCGGCTTGCTGGTCGCCGTCGTCGCGCCGGCACTCAGGTAGCCGAACCAGCTGCTGCCGCTGTACAGCGAGTAGTAGGTGGTACCGTTGGCGTGTTTGTACAGGGTCTTCACCTGGAAAACCTTGTTGTAGTAGTTGCTGGTGTTGTGGCGCTTGCTCTGCCAGCCGAAGTCCCCCCACACGGTGTAGCCCTTCTTGGTGAGATTGACGTAGCGGTTGGTGCTGATGGCGTTACCCTGGGCCCCCTTGGCCGTCTTCGCGGCGGCGCTGCTCAAGTAGCCGACCCAAGTCTTGCCGCGGTACATGGAGTAGTAAGTCGAGCCGTTGCTGTGGAAGTAGGTCGCCTTGACCTGGTAGGTGTTTTGGTAAAGTGCAGACGTGGTGTTGCGCTTGGTCTTCCAGCCAAAATCACCCCAGATGGTGTAGCCCTTCTTGTTCAAGGACACGTACTTGCTGGTGGCGATGGCCGCCCCTTGGGCCCCGGTGCCGGTTTGCGTGGCCGCCGCGTTAATCATGCCGAAGTACTTGCCAGCCTTGGATAGGCGATAGTACAGGGTCCCGTTGTAGGTCACCTGCGAGCTGGCCTTGAAGCTGTGGTGGTACCAGTTCGTCGAGCTATGTAGGCTCTTTTGCCAGCTGGAGTCCTGCCAAATGCTGTAGTTCTTCTTGGTGATGGTCACATACGCCGGCTTGGCCGCGGCGCTGACGGGCGTGGCGGTCGCCGCCCCCGCAGCCTGCGTCGCCCCCAGCAACATACCGGCCCCAATCAAGGCCTTGATCAGTGTGTTAACTTTCTTCATAAGCGTTCTCCCTAAAAAACTTCAGTGACGAAACCAGGCTTGCCACGCGCCCTACCGCGCGGCCACTAGAACTTGAGGTCTTTTTTGATCTTGGTGGTGGAGATTTCCGGCGTCCGTGGCAGGTAAATCACCTCGGCGTCGGTCTGCTCGCCGACGTAATCGAACTTGCCGGCCCAGTCGTCACCCATGACGAAGGTGTCGATTTGGTAGAGCTTCACATCGCTGACCTTTTGATCCCAGTTGTTTTCCGGAATCACCAGGTCGACGTAGCGAATCGCCTCGAGCAGCGCCTTGCGCTTCTCGTACGGGAAGTAAGCCTTCTTCTGCTTGCTGTCCCAGTTGAATTCATCAGTGGACAAGGCGACGACCAGGTAATCGCCCAGCGCCTTGGCGCGTTTGAGCAGCTCGATGTGGCCGTAGTGCAGTAAGTCAAAGGTTCCGTAAGTAATCACACGCTTCATAATTCATTCTCCTTTTTTAGACTGCCGAGTGCCGGTGGCTACTCGAACAGAGACTCAAATTCCTGCTTGGACCGGGCATCTTGAACGGCGAAGTCGTAAGGCGTTCGCTTGAAGCCCTTGGCCATGTAAGCCAGCCACTTGGCCGTGATGTCGGCGTCGGTGTTCTTGGCGACCAGTGCGTTGCCCGGCTTGAGCATCGCCACCGTCGCCGGAATCTCCACGGTGATGACGTCAAGGTCAAGCGCCAGCGCCTCGAAGACGACCAGCCCCAGCCCCTCGTACCGCGAAGTGAACACGAACGCATCGGTCAGCTTCATCAGCGCGTACGGGTTATCCATGCCGCCGAGCAGGTAGATGCTGCTCGAGCAGCCGGAATCGCGAATCCACCCCAGCGTCTGGCGGCGCAACGTGCCGTGCGGGGCGATGATGACCAGCCGGGTGTTCGGGTAGCGGCGGTGGACCTCCGCGAAGCTTTGGATCAGGCGGTCCTGGCCCTTTTGCGCCGCCATGCGGCCGACGTTGACGAAGACCTTGATGGCCGGGTTCAGCAAGTCGTCCAAGAGGCGCAGCTTGCTGGTGCCGTACATGGTGAAAATCTGGCTGACATCCGGCTGCAAGGGGTGTGAGACGTTGACGTAATCGGCCAGCTTCTCGTTCCACGCCGCCACGATGTCGGGCAGCGCCTTTTCAACGAACGGGAAAGTATCAAGCTCGTGGTAGCGCGTCAGCAAGGCGTTGGTGACGAACTCGTCGGCCGGTGGCACCGCGAAGTCGATCTTGCGCGAGCCGATCGCGTTGATCGCCTGGCGCTTGACCGCGTAGTCGTTGCTGGCGGTCACCGGGGTGTTGAGAATGGTGGTGAACACACTTTCGTCGCCCATCTGCTTAACCTTCTGCGAGCCCAGGAAGTTGTTCATGATCCGCACCCGCGGCGCAAAGCTTGGGAAGTGGTGGATGAAGTCGGCCTTGAGCTGGTCGCTGACCAGCACGATGCGATCCGCGTACTGATAGGCCCGCTTGGTCATTTTCCAGTTCATCGCGCTGCCGCGCAGCTGCCGTTCCTGGAAAATGTCCGTGTGAACGTACACCATGGTTTTGACCGGCCGCTTGGCAAGGCTTGCGATCATCTCGGAGTAGGCCCGCTCAAAGCCGGTGTAGTGAATGAAGTAGGCCGGCTTGAGGGCCCCCAGGATGCGGTCGTACTCGCGGCGGTAAACCGCATCGGTCGCCGTGCGAAACGGCGCGAAGTTGAAGTGCTCGCTGCGGATGTAGCGCCGCATCATGAAGCGCTCGAAGGTGCTACCGGTGCTGCCACCATCGAACGGGAAGAACACGACGCCCTTGGGCAGGTTGAACAGCAGGAAGCGAAAGGCCGGCTTGACCGTCGCCTTGGGGAAGAACACCACGTAATTGTGCTTAGTCAGATCCACTTGATCCAAGGTGTTGAGCAAGGCCGAGGTGATGCCGTTGTTCCACAACCCCCCGGAATAGATGGCGACGGTGGGCAGCCCGTTGTACAGCGACTTCGCCGACACATGCGGCTGTTTCCCCTGCGCCTTGGCCTGGCCGTAGTGAGACATCAGGTAATCGACCAGCTCGCGGGTCCCCGCGGTGCTGTCAACGCCGACGTAGCGCTTGGCAAAGGCCGCATCGTAATCCACCGCGTGAGTCTCCGCCTGCAGCCAGTCGATCAGCCGCTTGGTCGAATGAACCTGCGTGAACGGGTAATCGTCGATGTCTTCGTAGCAGCCGCGGCTGGCGTAGTAGGCCGCCTTGTCGTAAGCGAACAGCACCACCGGCTTGCCCGTGTTCATGTAGTCATACATGATGGACGAGTAGTCGGTAATCAGCCCGTCGGTGCCGGCCAGGAACTGGTAACTCTCGATGTCACCGGGGAAGGCATCGATGTGCCGGTAATCCGCGAAGTCCAGCTGGGTGAGCTTGGCCTGAAACGGGTGCAGCTTCACGAAGAGCACCTGTGAATCGCTGAGGGCCGCATCCAGCTTGGCCAACAGCCGCGTGGTGAACGTGGCATCGGCGTCAACCTCGCCGTCGTTCTCCCGCCAGGTCGGCATGTAGACCAGCGCCTCGCGCTCTCCCAGGTTGTAGCGCTTGCGAACGGCCGCTCGCACCGTGGCATCACTCAGCACGCTGTTGCGGGGGCTTGGGCCGACCACCACATCCCCGCGCATCACGCGGTCCAGGTTGAACGAGCCGATCATTTTGTCGCGCGTGTAGTCGTTGCTGACCACCAAGGCGTCTGCGGAGTAGAAGTTGCGCTGGACGTTGCCCATTCGCGCGACGTCCCCGTCGTCCTTGCCGAGGCACTTCAAAGGCGTCCCGTGCCAGATGTTGAAGTACTTTTGAAAGTCCTGCTTGATAAAAAACGAGTAATAAGACGTGTCGTTGAACAGGTACTCGGCGCCGGCCAGAAGCTGGCAGTAACGGTCGCTGAGGTACGGCACCAAGGTCACGCCGCTCAGCCCGTCGCGGGTCAAAATGTCTTGCACCGCGGCCACCAGCTCGGGCGCCACCGCCACGTTGATGGTCAAGTTGGGGTACTGCCGCGCAAGCTCGCGGGTGACGTAGTACATGTGGCCGTAAAAGTTGTCGCCGTGGGTCGACTCAATCAGCGCCACGTCGCGCATTAGCGTGTGCTTCTTGTATGCCTTCAGGTAGGTATACTGATACGCCTGATCTTCTCGTTGCTTCAGCACCCTGCTGACGCGATTCACTAAATTCATCCTGTGTTTCACACCTCACTCAATTTTTAGCCGGTGTCGGCCGACTACCCGCTCGTCCTGCAACGCGCGTTTGAGTCCACACCCAAGCATTGCATTCCCAGAATAGATTACCACAAAAACCGGTCCAGCAAGAGTCCCTCTCGACTCAAGCCGACCGGCTCACGCTAGATGTAGTCGATGAAGCGGCTTCGGAACTTCAGGTGGATGTGGCTGCCGAGAATCAGCAGCAGGCCGATGATGCTCCAAAAAATGATGACCGCCTTGACGTCGTGGAAGAACCAGCCGGTGCCAAGGAAGGTCTCGCGCATCCCCATGATGATGTAATAGAAGGGATTGATCTCAATGATGCGAATGATCACCGGGTGCTGCTCGATGACGGCGTTGGCGCCGAAGTTGAAGACAGTACCGCTGATCCAAAACATCAGCTGCATCATCGAGTTCAGAAGCGTGTGGAAGTCACGAACCACCACGGTGATGGTCGAGGTGACCAGCCCCATCGCGTACAAGAAGGCGATCATGCAGATGAAGTAGTAGATGAACTGAATCCAGTACAACGACGGCCGCACCCCGTAGAGGAACATGATGACCATGCTGATGGCCAGCATCCACCAGTAGTTGATCAGCTGGTTGGCCAGGGTCATGCTGGGGATCGTCGACACCGGAAACTGCATTTTGCTGACCATCGACACGCGCTTGACCATGCTGCGGCTGGCACCGAGCACCTCGGAGCGCATGAACTGCCACGCGATGTAGCCGGGCAAAAGCCAGGCGATGTAGGCGTAACCATCCATCGGCTTGTTGCCGTAGAGGATCATGCCGAACACCAGCCAGTAAATCGCGATGTTGATTAACGGATCCAGAATCTGCCAGATGTTCCCCAGGATGTGGGCCTGAAACGTCGACTTCTCGTCGTACTTGGCCAGCCGGTTGATAATTTTCCAGTTACGAAACTGCTCACGTAAGACAAGCCAGGCCTCAGTCATCAGAACGCACCTGCCTTTCCTTGTGGTTGTGAATCAAGACCCCGCCGACGACCATCGCGACGATGACCACAATCAAAACGATCCAGCTGCGCAGGCTGACCACGGTGAGTGGCTCCATCACGGCCGTCCTGAACGGAATGTCCTTGATGGATGCGGCGACGGTGAACGCCAGCAGGAAGGTCAACACTGTTAGCACCAGCTTGGTCGCCCAGGTGAAGGGCTGATCGTACAGGCGGCGCTGGAAGTAGCTGGCCGGCTCCGTCGGGTGTTCCTGGCGCAGCGCCTCGAGGTCAAAGGAACGACCGGACTCGTGGGTGATCCGCGCCCGTTCTGCCTTGCTCTGCTTGTTGTACTCGCGCTGAAACTTTTCAAACTGCGGCAGCACTGTTTCGGCTGACCCTTCCATGACCACCCGGCCGTGATCGATCCAGATTACCTTGTCGCACAGCGTTTGAACCTGAGACAGGCTGTGGCTGACGAACAAGATGGTCTTGCCCTCCGCCTTGAACTGCTTCATCCGCGCGACGCCCTTTTCAAAGAACGGCGCATCCCCGACGCTCAAGGCCTCGTCGATGATCAAAATGTCTGGGTCTTGGTGAACCAGCACACTGAAGCCGAGGCGACTCTTCATCCCGCTTGAGTAGGTCTTGACCGGCTGGTCGATCTTACCGATCACCTGATCGCCGGCGAAGTTGATGATGTCGGCCATCTTCGCGTCGATCTCTGCGCTGGACATGCCGAGCATCTCACACTTCATGATGATGTTCTCGCGACCGGTCAGGTTCAAGTTGAGTCCCGCCCCGACCGAGATGATGTTGGTCGTGCCGTTGACGGTCAGCTCGCCGGAGGTCGGCGGGATAATCTGGGACACGATGTTCAAAAGCGTCGACTTCCCGCCGCCGTTCAGGCCGACAATGCCGACACTATCGCCTTCGTAGACATCAAAGCTGACCCCCTTGAGGGCCCAGAACTGTTCGATCTTTGTGTTGCCAAATGGCATCAGGGTCTTGAGCATATCGCTCTTGGTTTTCATCATGTCGTACTCTTTGGTAAGGTAACGAGCACTGATTTTGAGTTGCTTCTCCAAGCTGCTGGCAGCTCCTTCCACGGAAATAGTCACATAACTTCTCGTATTATACGTTGAATTAACGTCAGCGCGGCGCCCTTAACTGAAATTTTACCAAAGCACAACTAGTTGACTACGCCATGATCTGCTTGATCATGCGTTCCGTCGCCCCGCTTTGCTCGTCGGTCATCAGCCGCGACTTGATCAACGCGCTGGAGGCGCTGGTGTCTTGCGGGTGCAAGATGGCCTCGGTCAGCTGAGCCGTCGTGTAGGCGCGACCCTTGAGCCCGGTTTCTTCTTCGTTGTCGAAGTACCAGCCGATCTGCTTGGCGTAGGCCGCCTCGTCCTCTTGCAGCACGATGATCGGCTTGTTCAGCAAGGCGTAATCGTAAATCGCCGAGGAGTAATCCGAAATCAACACCGTGGCAATCACGTAAAGCTCCTGAATGTCGACCATTTCGTTGTAAAAGCACGAGATCTTGGGACTCAGCGCCGCGTACTGATCGCGCAGCTGGCCCTCAAGCGGGTGCAGCTTGACGATGATCTGGTAGTCGGCCGGCAGCCGGTCTGCGACCTGCTTCAAATCGAGGTTGGAGACGCGCTTGCGGTTGCCCTTGCGCCAAGTCGGGCAAAACAGCACGATCTTGGTGGTCGGATCGTAGGTGCGGTTGAAGTACTTCTCGTAGATGCGCTTCTTCTCGGCGGCGTCTTCGGCGTGGGTCAGCAGGTAATCGTTCTTGGGGGTCCCTTCGTGCAGAATCTTCAGCTCGGGGTTATCCGCTAGGCGAAAGGCCGACTGCAGCAGCGTCACGTTGTAGCTGGACGAGGTCGTCAGGTAGTCCCACTTTTTCATCCGCGGGGCGAAGGCCTTGGCCTCCTTGCGGCGCTGCTTGGGGTCGGCGAGGTCGTTGACCATCTGCTTCATCGGAAACCCGTGCCAGGTCTGCACGAACACCTGGCCGTCGCGCTTGCCGGCCTTGTCCAGGCTGTTGCCGTTGATGAACACGTATTTGGACTGCTGGAAGGACTGCAGGTATTTCAGGCTGCCGACCCGCACCGGGGTGAAGCCGAGGCTGACCGCCTCGGCGTCGACCAGGTCGCCCATCGAGCTGACGTAAACCTCCGTGTCCGGGTGCAGCGCCTTGATTTTGAGGCCGAAGTACTTGGGGTCACCGGACAGGTTGTTACCGTGGAACGACTCGAGAAAGACCTTGTGTGAGCTGATCGGCTCGTCCGTGATTTGGTAAAGGCCGCGGCGCATCACCAGCTGAACCAGCCGGCGGCCGACCTTACGCACCCCTTCGTGCTTCAAAATCCAGCGAAAGCCCGGAATCTGACGCAGCGCCGTGTAGAGCTTGCGAATTCGGCCGGTTTCGCCGGCTTGCGTCGCCTCTTGCAAATTCGCCCACATCTTGGCGTAGGTCACGGCTGCCGAGTTGATCGGCCCCACCGCCTGGGCGAACGGCGCGGTGTTGGCCTCGAAGCGCGGCACGTAATCCGCCTTCATCTGCTTGAGTAACGCCAGGTTGTGCTGGTAAGCGGCTTGGGTTCGCGGCTGCGCCAGAAAGTCGAGCAGGGCCGGCGCATCCACGTCGGCGCGTTTTTGAATCCAGAGGCAGTCTGCAAAGGCCCCGAAGTTCTCGTGAACCACGTGGTCGCGACCGCCGTACATCACAACCGCGTGGCCCTGGGCGAATTCCTCGATGATCGAATACCCCAGCGTCTCGTAGTTGGACGTCGACAGGTACAAGTGGCAAGCCGGTACCGTGGCCGGATTGATCGTCACGTAATCCCCCAGCTTGTAGTAGGCGATCAGGTTATCGATGATGCCCTGGCCGGCGCCGTAGCCTGTGATGTACAACCGAAATTCGGTGCGGTGCAAGGCGTGAATCAGGTAGTCCATCAGCTTGAGGGCCGACGGGAAATCCTTTTCCGTGTCGAAGCGAGCCCGGATGATCAAGTTGACGTGCCCGGCCGCATCGACAAGTGCCGGTTCGAACGGCTGCGGCGTGGTGGCGATGTGGGCGAGGCTGACGGTTTGGACATAGGTGCGATCGAAGTGGAAGCGCCGCGCCACCGCGGCTTGAATCGAAGGCGTCGCGACCCGCACCGTGCTGAAGTACTTCAGGTAATGCGTCAGGTTGCTGTCTTCCACCAGCGCCAGCGGCGCGTGGATCTCGCCGACCACCAGGGCCTGGCTGTTGGCCCGGATGTACGGCGCGACGCAAAAGAAGCTTTCACGCGTGATGAAAAACACGTCGTAGTCCAGCGCGTCCTCCTTCAGCGCCTCGACGTACTTGAACGTGACGTTTTGGGCCGCCGGCTCGGCTTGGCGCAACACCTTGACGTCGTGGTCGGTGAAGCCCCGGAAGTTGTAGAAGGTGATCTGGTAATCCGCTTGGCCAAATTCGGTCAGCAAGTTGATGTTGCTGCGCGAGGTCCCCCCCACGGCAAAGATGTTAAAGCCTAGAATTGCAATTGTCTTCATGTTGTCTTCCCACTATCTGACCCGGCTTACGCCAGCCCGGTCTCGTCATTGCCACTCATCATACCACACCGCGGCTCAGCGCAACGCGTCGGCCACCAGGGCCAACAGCCGCTCCTGCACGTGCCCGTCGTTGTACTGGTTCCAACCGGTCACCCCCCCAGCGTTCGCCTGGTCGCCAGGCGCCTGCGCCGCGGTCTGTCGCAGCGCCTTCACCAGGCCCTCAACGTCTTGCACCAGCGGCCCGAGGCGACCGGCCGCAAAGCCCGGCTGAAGCCCCGGCACCGCGGCGTAGTCCGCAAGGTCCGGGGTGAAGAACACCACGCGCGGTTGCTTTTGGCACAGCGCGTAATCAAACACCGCCGAGGAGTAGTCCGTCACCAAGGTCTGGGTGCGGCCGTAAAGCGTCTCAAGCGCCGCCTCGGTCACCGTGACGTTGGCCGGCCGCGCCGGCACCAACTCGGCGGCAACCGCGGGGTGCAGTTTGACCACCACCGGGACACCAAGCGTGGCAAAGGCGGCGAAGGCCTGCCGCAACACCGCCTGCATCGCCTGGGCGTCGCTGCGGTAAGTCGGCGCGTATAGCACCGGCACCACCGGGGCCGTGGCTTGCGGCTGCCCCACCAGCAGATCCGAGCGCAAAAAGCCCAGCGGTCGAATCACGCCCGGCGCCACCTTGAAGCTCTCAACAAAAATCCGACCCATCTGGTCGGAGCCCGTGAGAATGTCGGTGTACTTGCCGTAAACCTTGGCAAAGCGCCGCCGGTCGCCGCGCGGCCGCTGGCTGGTGGCCGGGTCGCCCCAGCCGAAGCGCTTGATTGCGCCGTTGGCATGCCACAGCATGATCACCCGCGGGTGGCGAACCAGCGCCAGCTCCGGCAGGTAGTCATCCACGATGATCACCCGCGCCGACTTGAGGTAACTGATCCAGTTTTGGGTGAGCAGCTTGGTGCGACCCAGCACCGAGACGTTGACGCCGGCGGCCAAAAGCGCCGGCACCTGGGCCTGGGCCTTGGCGGTGGCCAGCACCACCAAATCCCGCCCGTAGCGCTTGTGCAAAGCGAGAATCGTGCCGGCATCGTTGTTGGCGAAGGTGGCGTAATACACCACTTTTGCCTGACGGTTAGGGCTTTGCGGCAGCAGCCGCAGCAGCCCGAGATAGAAGGCCTTGATCCATTCCTTGAGCGTTTCTGTCATCGCTGCCCCTTTTGGTGGCGGGTTCGCCACACCACCCAGACGAACTGCGGCAGCACCATCATGCGGCCGATGCGACTGGGCTCCTTGAGCAGCCGGTAGAACCACTCAAGATGTACCCGTTGCATCCAGCGCGGCGCCCGGCTGACCACGCCGGCGGCGACGTCGAAGCTGCCGCCGACGCCCATCATGAAGGCGTGCGGCAGCCGCTTTTGCAGCCCGGCCAAAAAATGCTCCTGCTTAGGAAATCCCAGCGCCGCAAAAATCAGATCCGGCTTGGCCGCGACCACGGCGTCGGCCACGCTGGCGTCGGCCAGATCAAAGTAGCCGTCGTGCTGGTAGCACACATTCAGCCCGGGGTGCTGCGCGGTCAGCCGAACCACCGCTTGGCTGAGCACCGCCGCCCTGGCGCCGATCAAAGCCACCCGCAACCCCTTGGCCGCGGCCGCTTGTAGCAGCGCCTGCATCAGGTCGTAGCCGGTGACGCGAGCGGCCAGGCGGCTGCCCAAAATGCGGGCGCCCAGCAGGATGCCGATGCCATCTGCGGTCACAAAATCGGCCCGGTTGGCAATCAGCGCCTGGTAGTCGGGGTGGGTTCTGGCGTACATCACGATTTCCGGGTTAGCGGTCACCACGAAGGTGCCGACGCCTTTTGCAAGGCGGGTTTGGAAGCGGGTTAGGAACTGGGCCTCGGTGCCGTCGTCGAACGGGGTGCCGAGAATGGTCAGACGTGCCATTGATGGGCCTCACTTTCGTCTGTCTCTTTGATAATGTAAAGCGGTCGGTTCTTGGTTTCCAGGAAAATTTTGCCGATGTACTTGCCGATGATGCCCAGACACAGCAGCTGAATGCCACCGATGAACAGCACGATCGACACCAGGGACGGCCAGCCGGCGGTCGGGTCGCCGTAAAGTAGCGCCCGGCCGATGATGAACAGCATTGCGATGCCCGAGCCGACGCAAGACAGGGCCCCGACCACCGACGCGAGGTTCAGCGGCAGCTCCGAGAAGTTCACGATGCCTTCAATCGAGTAGTTGAACAGCTTCCAAAACGACCAGGAGCTCTTCCCCGCCACCCGGGCTTGGTTCTCGTAGCTGATGTAGGCGACGTTGAAGCCGACCCAGCTGAACAGCCCCTTGGAAAAGCGGTTGTACTCGGTCAGGGCCAAGACGGCGTCGACCATCGGCCGCGTCATCATGCGAAAGTCCCGCACCCCGTCGACCATCGGCGTCTGGCTGATGCGGTTGATCAGCCGGTAGAACGCCCGGGCAAAAAAGCTTCGCACCGGCGGCTCACTTTTGCGGTCGGTGCGACGGGTGCCGACGCAGTCTAGGTCGGGATTTTGCCGCAGCATCGCCTGCATCTTCGGCAACAGCGCCGGCGGGTCCTGGAGGTCGGCGTCCATCACCACCACCAGCTGCCCCTTGGCCTGCTTCAGGCCGGCGTACAAGGCCGCCTCCTTGCCGAAGTTGCGGGAAAAGGAGACGTAATGCACGTTCTCATGCGCGGCGGCCAGCTCGCGCAACCGAAACAGCGTCTGATCCGTCGAGCCGTCGTTGACAAAGACGTACTCCAAGGCCTCGGCCAAAGCGTTGCGCTGCGCCTCCACGGCCTCAAAGAACCGCGGCACCGTCTCCTCCTCGTTGAAGCACGGCACGATGATCGAAAGCATGGCGTTTCCTCCCTTCTGTGGCGGTCATTCAATTGGGTAAAGTTCGGGCGCCGGTGCGACCAGTCCGCACTGGCGCGCAAGCGGCCCTGGTTTCGTCGGGTTACGCAAGGCAACGCGGGAGCGCACTGCTTGCACCGTTGCGCGGGGCCAACTGCGCCCCACGCACCAGTGCCACGCTATGCGTCCCGCTAAAGGCGCCTTGCTTCGCCCTGGTTTCGTCCGGTATCCCAAAAAGGCTGCGCCTTTGCGCAGCCTTCCGATTACAACAAGTACTTGGCGTCGGCCACCGGGTCTTGACTAGTCAGGATCTTCGGCCCCGCATCGGTGATCACAATCGTGTGCTCGTACTGGGCGCAATCGGAACCATCGGCGGTCACGTAGTACTCCCAGTCGTCGCCTGGCAGGTCATGCGCCTTGATTTTCCAGGTGCCGGTGGTGATCATCGGCTCGATGGTGATGGTCATGCCGGCCTTCAGGCGCAGGCCGTGACCCGGCTCGCCGTAGTGCGGCACGTTCGGGCTTTCGTGCATGGTCGGCTGAATGCCGTGGCCGATCAGCTCACGCACGTCGCCGTAGCCGTTCTCGTCTTCGGTGTAGTGCTGAATGGCGTAGCCGATGTCGCCCAGGCGGTTGCCGACGACGGCGGCGTCGATGCCCAGGTACAGGGCCTTTTTGGTCACGTCCATCAGCTTCTGGCGTTCAGGGGAAATCTGCCCCACCGCGTAGGTCCAGCAGGAATCGGACATATAGCCCTGCCAGTTGACCACGGTGTCGACGGCCACAATGTCGCCTTCCTTGAGAAAAAGGCCCTTGCGCGGCGTCGCATGCGCGACCTCGTCGTTGATGGACACGCAAGTCGCGTACTTGTAGCCCTCAAAGCCCAGCTCCGCGGGAATCGCGCCGTGGCTTTCGATGTACTCGCGGCCGACTTTTTCAATCTCCCAGCTGGAGATTCCCGGCCGGATGATGGCCGCCACGGCCTTGTGCATGCCGGCGAGAATCGCACCGGACTTGGCCATGCCTTCGATTTCGCGTTGTGATTTTAATGTAATCAAAAAACTTGCATCTCCTACTTCTAGTCGTCTAGTTCGCTGTTTCCAAAAACCATCTTACCACACTGTCAAGGCGTTGGCACCAACGCCACCGGCGCCGCCTGGGCCACGGCGGCCAGGCCTTGGGCCAAGGGCGTCTGGCAGCGCAACCCAAGCGCCGCCAGCCGAGACACATCGGCCTGCGAATGCCGCACGTCGCCGGGCCGCGCCGCACCCGGGCTCAGCGTCAAGGGTTGGCCCAGCGCCTGGGCCAGGCCGACCAACACCTGGTTCAGGCTGCTCGCCCGGCCGGTGCCGATGTTCACGGTCAACCCGGTGGCCGGCCCGTGCAGCAGCGCGGCGATCACCGCCGCCACATCCGCGACGTACACGAAATCACGGGTCTGCTCGCCGTCGCCGTGAAGCGTGAACGCCGATCCGGCCGCCAGCTGCCGGGCGGCCTGGGTGATCACCCCGCCGCTGGCCAGCGTTTGCGCCGCGGTCGGGCCGTAGACGTTGAACAGCCGGCCGCAGACCACGGGCAGCCCGCACAACCGCCCGGCGTTTTGCACCGCGCGTTCGCTGGCGTACTTATCGACGGCGTAGGGGCTTTGCGGCGCCACCGGTCCGGCCTCCCGCAGCGCGGTGGCGGTGCGGTCGCCGTACACCGCCGCGGAGCTGGCGAAAAACAGCTTAGCAAGCGGCCACGGCCGGCGGCGTAGCACATCCAGCAGCGTCAGGTTGGCCCATTGGTTGACCGCCGCGGTGCCCAGCGGATCACTGCAAGTGGCCGAGACATCGGCCACGGCCGCCAGCAGCACCACGTAATCGAAGCGCTCGCGGTCGAGTAATTCCACCATGAACGCGGCGTCGCAAACGTCGTGAATCAACATGGTGACGCGTGGGTCTAGTGGCAGGTTGGCGCAAGCGCCGGTCGACAGATTATCGACCACCGTCACTTGGGCCTGTGGGTCAAGCAGCAGTCGCGCAACCAAGTGGCCGCCGATGAAGCCGGCGCCACCGGTAATCAGGTAAGTTGGCATCTGGACCTCCTTGTCGGGTTAAGGGACTCTCCTCCATCGTACCAGCCTCGCCCCACCCAACGCCAAAAAACGGCCGGCGGAACGCTTCCGCCAACCGTTTTCACCTGAAAACCAGCCACTTGCTCAAGGCGTAATTGGCCAAGATGACCACCACCTGCGTCACGAGCTTCGCCCCCAGGTCGCCGACGCGAAGCCCCGCGATCAGCCCCCACATGCAGGCGTAATCAAGCGCCAGCGTCGCCAGCCGGGCCATAACGAACCGGGCCAGCTCACGCCCCACGGCCCAGGCGCCACGACTCGATACCGTGAAGACGTAGCGGCGATTGGTGGCAAAGGCGAACAGCACGGCCGCACTCCACGCCCAAAAGTTCGCCGCCGCCCAGCGCCAGCCCAACCCGTGTTGCGCCACCCAGAACACCAAGATGTTGACCACCGTCGTCCAGGCGCCGAACCACAGGTAAAGCAAGGGCTCGCGATGGGCCACGCCCCACGCCCAGCTACGGCGCCACATGGGCTCGCCGCCTTTTGACGAAGTCTCGCACCTTGCCGCGCGAGTGGTGCAGCCGCCCGGTGTAGTACTCGGCGACCACCGCGTTGATCACGGCGCCGAACAACCACATCATCGCGCTGAAGTTCAGCCACAACAGCAGCACCATGAACGTGCCGATGGTGCCGTAGGAGTTGAAGCGGGTGCCAAAGTACCGCATGTAAATGGCGAACAGCTGCGACAGCGCCAGCCAGGCGACGATGGTGAAAATCGTCCCGGGGATGATGGTACGAAACTTGATTTTGGCGTTGGGCAAAAAGTAGTCGATGCTTGAGATCACCACAACCAGCGCCACCAGGGTCACAGGCCAGCGCCAGGTGTTGAAGGTCTCAAGCCACGCGTCGGACAGCCCCAGCAGCGGCACCAGCCACTCCAGGAACTGGCGGCCGAAGGTGAAGGCGACCATCACGGCTCCCAGCGCCACAATCAAGATGATGAACAGCCCCATCGACAGCAGCCGCTGAATCAGAAAGTTCTGCGGCGGCGTCACGCCGTAAGCCTTGTTGAAGCCGTTCTTCAGCCCGTCGACGCCGAGGCTGGCCGCCCACAGGGTGGCCACCGCCCCGATCGACAGCACCCCACCGCTGGTCGACACCAGCAGGTTGTGAATCACCGGGTTGATGAAGGCCATGATGTCTTCTGGGATCACCTGCGCCAAGTACGAGGACACGCCGTCGTAGTTGAGCCCAAACACCGGCAGCAGGTTCCCCAGCGTGATCAGCATGGGAAACAGCGACAGCAGCGTGTAGTAGGCCAAAGAGGCCGAGGTCGGCCCCAGCTCGGCGGCAAACACGCGCTGGACGATCAGGCGCAACACCGCCTTGGCCTTGGCCTTGGCGGAGAGCTTTTGGGCGGCCAGCGGCAGGCTGGCGCGGTCGCTCACCGGGACGGCCTTGACCGGCTTGGTCGGCCGGACCAGCCGCAGTGCGTCACTTTCTTTGGTCACCGAATCACCCCTTCCGTTCGTGTGGTCGCCTTTCATAGTTGTTTTCATTATACCAGATTGGCGGCGGCCGTTTGCTTTTTCCTTAAGCCCCGCGCTCAAAATGGCGCCGCCTGGGGAATGGGACTATGCTAGACTCGATAAAATTGGGAGGTGAAACCATGCACCCAACACTCACTCGCTTCTTTCGCCTGTACAACCTCGCCCTGACGATCGCCTCGGTGGTCGCGCTAGCCTTGATCGGCCTGGATTGGCTGAACTGGATCCACCTCAACGCGGTGCCGGGGCGCATCCTGCTGACCGTGATCCTACTGGTGTTCGCCAGCGACTACCTGGTGCGACTGGCGATGGCCCACGCCAAGGCGACGATGCTGGCCACCAACACCTTTCGCCTGTCGGCCTTGGTACCCACCGACCGCGTGATGTCGCCGGCTCACCTCAGCCGGCTGGCCCACAGCGTTCGCACCGCCCAGGCCACCCTGGCCGGGCGGGTCCACCGCGCGACGGCCAAATTTCGCCGGCGGCTGATGCGCTTTTTGCGCGGCGGTGGCCTGATCTACTACCTCGGCCTCTCCGCCGGGCTGATTCTGGTCGCGACTTGCGTCTACGCCTACGCGGAACACACCGACTTTGCCAATGGCCTGTGGTGGGCGATTGTCACCGCGACCACCGTGGGGTACGGCGACATCGCGCCGCACACCCTGCTCGGCCGCACCGTCGCCGTGATCTTGATGTTCACCGGGATCGGCTTGATCGGTACCCTGACCAGTTCGATTACCGCCTACTTCACCCAAGCCCGAGCGCCGACGGCAAGCCCCGCCGACGAGCTGCTCAAGTACGACCAGCTCTACCGCGCCGGCGTGATTACCAAGCCCGAGCTCCAGGCGCAAAAAAGGCGACTGCTGCCTTAGGCGGCGCCGTCGCGACGGGCCGCACTGCCGGGTGGCGTGACGGTGCGAGCCAAGCGCGACGGCATCACTTCTTAACATTTACGTTACTTTACCGCTTTAATGAAGCTTTTTAGGCGTTAATCTAGTAAAATACAGGAAGCTTACAGTGGGAGGACTTTCCGTATGAGTAGGAGCAACACCCCGACACCGCCACGCCGGCGGGTCGTTAAACTCGTGCTTTTGGTGGCGCTGACCGCGCTTGCGCTGGTTGGCGGCTACGCTTTGCGCCTGTACTCGCAGACCAAAACCGCGGTGGATTCAACGTACGTCAAAACCAAAGAGACCAAAAAGGCCACCGTTCACCTCGCCGACCGCAAGCCCATCAGCATTTTGCTCATGGGGACGGACACCGGCGCGTTCGGCCGTACCGACACCGGCCGCACCGATTCGATGATCGTGGTCACCATCAACCCCCAAAAGAAACGCACCACGATGTACAGCATTCCGCGCGACACCTTGGTGAGCGTCAACACGGCCATGTACAGTGGCTTCACCAAGATCAACGCCGCTTACACCTTCGGCAAAGTCGATACCGCCATCAAGGCCGTCAAGGACCTGATCGAGGTGCCGATCAACTACTACGTGCTGGTCAACATGGCCGGGCTGTCGAAAATCGTCGACGCGGTCGGCGGCATCGACGTCAACGTCAAGTTCTCCTGGACCGACGCCGACGCCCATGGCTCGTTCAAAAAGGGCCCGGCTCACCTCAACGGTACCCAGGCGCTGGCCTACGCCCGGATGCGCCACGAGGATCCGCTGGGTGACTACGGCCGCCAGCAGCGCCAGCAGGAAGTGATCACGCAGATTGTGAAGAAGCTTTTGTCCACCAGCTCCTTGACCAACTACAAGTCCGTGATGGCCTCCTTGACCACCAGCATGCGAACCGACCTGACCTTCGACGAAATGGTCACGATTGCCGAGAACTACCGCGGCGCGGCCGGCACGATCCGCAAGCAGATTCTGCAAGGCCTCGGCGCCTACATCAACGGCGGCTCCTACCAGGTACCGGCCACGGCCGACCTGCAGAAGGTCTCAGACGCCGCGCGGCAGGAGCTCGGGCTCTCGCCGGTGGTGCTTGATAACTACAACACCAAACAAAACGCGCAAAACACTGCCCATGGCTTCAACTGGAAAGATCAAAACAATCCGACCTACACCATTTACGACACCGCGCAGTGACGCCAACAGGGGCGGCAATCATCCGATTGCCGCCCCTGTTGTGTCTCCCGAACCGCCAAGCGTCACCGCCTACAGCCAGCCGCCCGGCCGCGCCGCCAGACCACGCCAGGTCAGCTCAAGCGCCTGCGGCCGTGCCAGCGTCAGGCGGTACACCGGCGCCAGGCGAAACAGCTCGCGCAACCCCTCGCCGTCTTGGGTGAAGTAGGCCGCGTTTTTGACCTGATTCACCTCAAGGGTCAGCTCCCCTGGCGCCGCAACCGCCAGCTGCGCGGCCAGGGCCTGGTGAAAGGCGGTGGCCGTCAGCTGCGCGGTCGCCAACCCGCCGCCGCGATCCTCGTACACCACGTCACCGCGCCACCGGTTCGACAGTGCAAACACCAGCGCCACCACCGCCGGCTCCGTCACCACCAGCCGCGGCGTGTAGGCCGCCAGCCGCGCGTTCAGCGTCATCAACTCGACTTGTGCCATTGTTTGGCCTCCCCAACTCGGTCTCGGCCGACCCACGCCGGCCCCAACGCTCAGTCTACGAGCCAAGCCCTGCGTTGCCAAATCTGGCGCTTGTGAAAAACACCCGACCCGATGGCCGCACGAAAAATACCGTGGCTCGATGGCCGCGGTCGACTCAGCGGCCGACCGCCGAGGCACTGGCTGGCGCCCTCTCCTTCGGCCGAGAACCGGGTCGCGACCGCACCGCTGGCGAGCCGGCTCACTTGGCCGGGGCGTAACGGGCGATGAAGGCCGCGTAGTCGTCGATCACCTGCCCCAGGTAACCCTTGGCCCAGTGCTGAATGGCGGCGTCGAAGTCGTGGTTCAGGTAACCGTCGGCGATCGCCGCGGTCGGGCTTTGGGCGTGGGCCATCGCCAGCAGGTAGCCGGTGATGCGGCAATACGCGGTGAACTGGGAGAAGCTCAGCGCGGTCACGTCGATCGATTCCTTCATGTCGCGGAACTGGCGAACGTAGAAGCTCTTGTCGCCCAGGCTGAGCCAGCCCAGGAAGGGATCTGAGGCCTTTTGCAAAATCTGCTGGGAGGCGATGATGCGCTGGCCCTCGCTGACCTCACGGGCCAAGTCGACGCGCGGTCCGGCAGTCAGCTCGCGCCTGCGCGGCAGCGCCTCTTTCACCTGCAACACTAGGTGCGAGCCACCCAGCCCGGTCATCAACACCAGGTAGCAGGTGGTGCCGAAGCTGCCGATGCCCACGCTGTGGCGAATCAGGTCGGTGACGCGGTACTGGGCCAACAGCAGCGCGACGTCGGCCCGGGTGGTGTGTTGGTAGTCGCCAATCGCGGCGACCAGGGCCGCCTGAGTCGCGGCGGAGACGCGAGCGGAGCGCGGCGGCGCCACCTTGAAGCGCAGCTGGCCGTTGACCACCTCGGTGTACTTGGCCACCACGGATTCGTTGTCGCGCCCCTGCGCCTTGTCGCTGATGCGCTCGACAAAGGCCACATCCGCCTGATCCGGCAGGGCCGCGGTCAGGTCCCGCACGGCGCTTGAGGCGTAAAAGCGCGTCAAGGCGCCGGTTTTGAAGGCCTTTTTGAGCGTCTTGCGGTAGGTCTTGGCCACCCTAACGGCCAGGTGGTCGAGCGCGGCTTCGTCGTAGTGGTTCTGGGCCCCCAGCAGGTAGACCGAGGTCACCAGCCGCTTGACATCGAACTCGAAGGGGTTCGGCGCGGCCTCGTCGAAGTCGTTGAGGTCAAACAAGAGGTTGCGCTCGGGCGACGCGTAGAAGCCGAAGTTTTGCAGATGCGCATCCCCAGAGCACAGCACCCGAATGCCCGAGGCGACCTCGTGGCTGAGGTCGTAGGCCATTAGCTCGGCGGTGCCGCGGAAAAAGGCGGCCGGGCTTTGCGCCATTCGGGCGTGGCGCTGCGGCAATAGCGCGGGAATCAGCTTGGATTCCGTGGCGTCGATGAAGGCGACCGGATCCCGCTCGATTACCGGCCGCCGCCCCAACCCAGCCAGCGGCACGACCGCCCGCCGCTTGCGGCCCTCTGCCGCAAGCGCCGCGATGTTTTGATTGGCCGACTGCCCCGCCAGTTTGCCTAATTCCTGAATCATTTCTTTGCGCATCATGACCCTCCCGTCTGCTTGTCCCGCATGTGTCTCCACGCTACCGCATCGCGGCCGGCGGCGCAACCGGTTTTGCGCTCGGATCGCGCCGCCACACAAAAATGGCCGGAGGTTTCCCCCCGGCCAAGGCCGTTAACGGCAATTAGGCTTTGTTGACGTTGACCGCCTGTGGCCCACGGTCGCTTTGTTCGACTTCGAACGTCACGGCCTGACCTTCGTCAAGCGTCTTGTAGCCGTCCCCTTGAATCGCAGAGAAGTGAACGAACACATCGGACCCGTCCTCGCGGGTGATGAAGCCGTAACCTTTTTCTGCGTTGAACCATTTTACTGTGCCGTGTTCCATGAGTGAACATCCTCCTTGCGCCATGCGCATGATCGTCTTGCCCAATCGAGCGGCGCGGCCGCGTCGAAGACTGCCCCAAGCCGCGCCGCTCAAAAGTACTCTTAGATTCTAGCACCATCTAAGAAACCATTCAAGTTTGGCGAACCGATAGCAATTTTTGGGGATACCACCCCTGTTTCGGTCCCCAACTGGATACGATGTGTCTATGTTAATATTTGTGAATAAATATTGCCAAAATGGTGGCGTTTTTATTTTGCGGCACAGGCGCTAGCAATTCCGCGCAAAATCGGCTACGATTAAAGCAATCAAGGGGGGCTCATCATGAAGAAAATCGCGGTTCTTGTCGCCAGCTTGTGCATTCTGGTGGGCTGTTCGGCCAAGGTGTTCGACCAAAAGGCGCAGATGAAAGACGCCACGCAGACGGTCATCACCCAGGTGGCCAAGGAGAATCAGGCGCTAGACGCGATCACGACCGCCGCCAGCGCCTTCCCTTCCACGTTCCAAAAGGCCTACCAAAAGGCCCCGAAGCAGGACTTCAAAAACGCAGGCGGCGTCTCTCGGCTGATCGCAAGGCGGGATGCGGCCTACCAGAAGCTGGAGGCGGCGCAAAAGGAGATTGAGGACGCGACCACGACGTTGATCAAGGCCCGGACCCAGACCAACGCGAACCTGCCGACCGCCGCGTTGAGCGACGCCTTGAACGGCCTGAAGCTGGCCAAGCTCGACCACAAGACCTTCGACGCGTACTACAAGGAACTTGGCGCCGCGGAAAGCGACTTTTTCACCGCCGTTGCGCAAAGCCAGACCCAAGGCGACATCGACACGGCGCTGACGCGGCTGAACCAGTACGACAGCTCGCTGGCCCAGCAGGCCGAAATCGTCACGGCCAACTTACAGACGGTCACCGTTCAGGCTAAGGCCCTGGCCAAGGCAATCGCCAAAATGGACTGACCGGTAACCCACCCCGGTCACACGGCCCGGCCGCGACCGCTGGCGGCCGGGGCCCCGCGGCGCCAAACCGGGACCCGCTGCCAACCGCCGCGCCGCCTCGACGGCCAACCCCCAATCAACCTGCCCAACCCGCAAGCCTCGCTTGAATCTGCGAGGCTTTTTTGCTACATTAGGAAGCGTTTACGAAATCCAAGAAACTGGAGATCCCGCTTACCATGACTGACTCAACATTTGCCGCTCGCCTCGACCGCGTGGGGCTACCCCACCAGATTGCCTGGGGCTTTGCCGGCCTGTTCTTTTTCATCCTCGGCACGTCGATCGAGCAAAGCTGGTTTTCGACCTACCTGATTCACCAAGGCTTCGGCGCCGGGTTTGCCAGCACCGTTTTCACCTGCTACGGCCTGGTGGTCACCATCGCCGCCTGCATGAGCGGCGTCGGCACCCGGCTGCTCGGCGTTCGCGGCATGATGTGGCTGGGTACCGGCGTGTCGGTGGCGGCCACCGTCCCGCTGCTTTGGTGGGCCCTGCCGACGCACAGCGCCTGGGGGCTCTTGGTGCTTTACGCGCTGCGCGGTGCCGCCTATCCGCTGTTCGCCTACTCGTTTTTGGTGTGGGTCAACTACCGCGCCCAAAAGGCCACGCTGGGCCAGGCGGTGTCTTGGTTTTGGATTTTTTTTGCCCTCGGCTTCGTCATCGTCGGGCCGCTGTTGGCCAACGCGCTGATTCCCCTGATCGGTGAGGTCAATGTGATCTGGGCCGGCCTGCTGGGGGTCGGGCTCGGCGCGGTGCTAGCGCTGGTCGTCAACCGCGACCGACTGCCGGTACACGGCCCGGCCACCAACCTGTTTGCCGTGCTGTGGCACCAGCTACGCACCATCGCGACGTCTTGGCGCGTGGCCGTCGGGGTCTTGGTCAAGGGCACCAACGACATCGGCAAGTTCGGCTTCGTGATCGTGGTGCCGGTTTACCTCGCCCAGTTCGGCTTTTCTTTGAGCGAGTGGCTGATCGCCTGGAGCGTCGCCAACGCGGTCAATATTCCGCTGGATTACCTGTTCGGCTGGATCGGCGACCGCATCGGCTGGCGCAAAACGGTCGTGGCCTTCGCCGGCACCTTCTGCTCGCTGGGGGCGTTCGGCCTGCTTTTGTTGCCGCCACTTTTGGGCCACAACGCGCTGGCCCTGTACCTGCCGTTTTTGGCCTACGCAATCGGCATGGCCGGCTTTTGCCCCCTGTCGGCGATTATCCCCAGCCTGCTGCCTTCGGACCTGGAAACCGGCGTCACCGCGCTGAACTTGGGCTCCGGCCTGAGCAACCTTTTGGGGCCGGCGATTGTCTCGCTGTTCATCGGCATCAGCAGCCAGGCCGTCCTGGTCGTCATCGGCCTCGTGTTCGCGGCCGCCAGCCTGATGGCCACGGTGCTGAAGCTGCCCGGCGAGGCCTGACTGCCTTCCCGCCGAAAACCTTGTCCCGCCAGCCTGACTGGCGGGAATTTTTTTGGCGTGAGCCGCGGCTCACACCCCACCCCGCCGCAAGGCCCAGGCCAGCGCCAGGACACAAAAAAAGTCGCAACCATAATCGGTTGCGACCTGCGCTGCGGGCAAGAAGACTCGAACTTCCACGGGCGCAATGCCCACAAGATCCTTAATCTTGCGCGTCTACCAGTTCCGCCATGCCCGCATGACTCATAAGCACAAGAAATAGTATATTAGGTGTGCGGACTAATGTCAACGACTTTTGTAATATTTCGGGTGGACGCAACGCTCGCCAAACGCGGTGCGGTCTGCTACAATTTTGGCACACGGAGGTGCATCATGACACACAAGAACTCATCTTACATGATCAGCGTCATGGGCGTGTTCGGCGCCTTGATCATCCTGCAGGCCTACATCCCGATGATCGGCTACATCCGGCTGTTTCCGATGTGGCCGGCGATTTCCACCATTCACCTCACCGTGATCCTCGGCGGCGTCCTGCTGGGCGTTCGCGGCGGCGCCGGCCTCGGGCTGCTGTGGGGCGTTGTCAGCCTGATCAAGGCCTACACCGGCGCCACCGACCCGATGACCCTCCTGCTCTTCCAAAACCCCGTCATCGCGATTGTGCCGCGCGTGGCGGTCGGCGTCGTCGCCGCCTTGGTGTTCGCCGCGCTGAGCCAAGCGGCCGACAACCGCCGTTCGGCCGGTCTCAAAATGAGCCTGGCCGGCATCTGCGGGGCCTTGACCAACACCCTTTTGGTCATCGCCTTCACCTGGCTGTTTTTCGCCGGCAGGGCCAACGCGGTGGTACCCGGTGCTAACGCCCAAAACCTCGGGTGGCTGCTGATCACCGCGTTTGCGATCAACGCGGTCGCCGAGGCCGCCATGGCCGCGGTGGTCACCCCACTGCTCGGGCTGGTGCTGACCGATGCCAAGCGCCGGCGCCGGCGTTAGGAGGCCCTCATGATTCGACCCGCAACTGTCGGCGAGGCGGCGACCGTCGCCGCCATGTACCAGGCACTGACTACAGAGATGGCAAGCCTTGCGCCGCAGGTCCTGCAGCCGTTGAGTGTGCCGGACCCCGCGATGTTTCGCGACTACAGCCAAGACCCAGCCAGCACCGTGCTGGTGGCGGCTGAAGCCGAGCGGCTGCAGGGTTTTGCCTTGGTGGTCACGGCCGAAACCGGCGTAGAGCCGGAGGCCATGCCACACCGCTTCGCCTATGTCGCCGCGCTTTACGTCACCCCGGCGGCTCGCCACCGCGGCTTCGGTCGCCAGCTGATGGCGGCGGTGGCGGCCTGGCAACAGGCCCAGCGCCTCGACTTCATCCAGCTGGACGTCTTGGGTGCCAACCAGGCCGCACGGCAGTTCTACGCGAGCCTGGGCTACGCCACGGAGAACCTGACGTTGCGCAAGCGGCCGTGATGGACACCGAACTCAAGAAGACCCGACCGCGGCTGCAT
Organism: Lacticaseibacillus suihuaensis; assembly: GCF_054785075.1. Taxonomy (NCBI): domain Bacteria; kingdom Bacillati; phylum Bacillota; class Bacilli; order Lactobacillales; family Lactobacillaceae; genus Lacticaseibacillus; species Lacticaseibacillus suihuaensis. The sequence goes on from NZ_BAAGBJ010000011.1 coordinate 30,691, forward strand.
CAGCACCCGCGGTCGGGTCTTCGTTTGGCTTGGTCGCGGGTCTCGGCTGGCTGGTCGCGGTCTCACGTCGCCGGCGGCCGCGGTCCATGACCCCCGCAACCACTTCGAATCACGCTGGGGTGGGACCGCTGACCAGCCGCAGCCGGGCCCCGCAGCGGCCGCAGCGCAGGCGGCGCAGGTCGATGCGGCGCTGCCGCGGGTAGCGCAGGCCACAGGCCGTGCAGGCGTAGACGTAGCGCGGCGCAGACGGCGGCGTCAGCCGCGGGGCGTAGCGCAGCCCGGACACGGCCGCCAAAAGCGCCTTGAAGTCGGCGTCCTGGTGCCGGTACCCGCGGTGCAGCCGGTACAGGTGGTAGTGGCACAGCTCGTGTTTGATGATGCCAGCCTGCACCGTGGGGTCGGCCGCGGCAAACAGCGTGGGGTTGAACTCCAGGTCGGAGCTGGCCAGCATGAAGCGGCCGCCGGTGGTTTTGAGCCGGCGGTTGAACGTGGCGCGGTTGACGAACGGCCGGTGAAACCAGGTTTGCGAAATGTTTTCCACCAGCGCTTGCAACTCGTCTTGAGTCATACTGCTCCTTTCTGGCCACCAAAAAGCGACCGCACGACGCGGCCGCTTTGGGCGTGACTGGGTGACCCTCAGCCGAAGTACTGCAGCAGGTCGGCCTGGGTCAGCTTGGCCTTGGCCGCCTGGTCGTAATCGGCGACGATGCGGCCGGCGTCCAGGACGATCAGGCGGTTGCCGTATTTCAGCGCGTCCTCCAGCTGGTGGGTGATCATCAAGCAGGTCAGGTGCTCACGGGCGACAATCTGTGACGTCAGCGCCATGATGGCGGCGCTGGTGCGGGGGTCAAGCGCCGCGGTGTGTTCGTCGAGCAGCAACAGCTCGGGGCGGCGCATCGTGGCCATCAAGAGGCTCAGCGCCTGGCGCTGGCCGCCGGACAGCTGCTCGGTCGGCTTGTCCAGCGCGGCGTCCAGGCCGTTGCCGGTTTCGGCGGCCAGCCGCTTGAAGGCGGCGAGCTGCCCTCGCAGGTTGCGCGGCGCCAGCGTCAGGCGAGCCCCGCGGCGCGTGGCCAGCGCGAGGTTCTCGGCGACGCTCATGCGCGGTGCGGTGCCCATCTTCGGATCCTGGAAGACCCGGGCGATCAGCCTGGCCCGTTTTTCCGGGGCCAGGCGGGAGATGTCGGTGCCGGCCAAGGTGACGGTGCCGCCGGCCAGCGGCTTGTCGCCGGTGATCGCGTTGAACAGCGTCGACTTGCCGGCGCCGTTGTTGCCCAGCACCGTGACAAAATCGCCGGGCGCGACGTCAAGCGAGATGTCGTTGAGTAGCGGTCGCACGGCCTCACCGACCGCGACGTTGACCTGTACGTGTTGCAGTTGCAGCTGCACCTCAGCCATTGTTGGTCACCCCGTTTCTCAGCACCCGGCGAATGCGCAGGCGCGACTCGACTTGCGGCACGGCGATCGCCACGGCCAAAACAACGGCGGAAATCACCTTCAGATCGTCCGGGGCGAACCCGAGCTTCAACACGATCAACAGCACGAAGCGGTACAGCACGCTGCCGAGCACCGTGGCGACCAGCCGCTGGCTCAGGCTGAGCTGGCCGAAGACCACCTCGCCGATGATGATGGCGGCCAGGCCGATGACGATCACGCCGATGCCCATGTTGACGTCGGCATAGCCGTTGTTTTGGGCGATCAGGCCGCCGGACAGGCCGATCAGCCCGTTGCCGATGGTCAGCCCCAGCACCTGCTGATGGGCCGGGTTGATGCCCAGGCTCCGCGCCATCGTCGGGTTATCCCCGGCGGCGATGAAGCCCTGGCCGAGCTGCGTGTTCAAAAAGGCGATCAACAGCGCGACCACCACCGCGCAGACCACGGCGCCGACCACCACGCTGTCGGCGTAAACCGGCAGCGACTTGAGAAACGGGTTGTCAAACAGGTTGCGCTGATTGAGCAAAGACAGGTTCGCCCGGCCCATCACGCGTAAGTTGATCGAAAACAGCCCGGTCATCACCAGAATGCCGGCCAAAAGCACCGGAATGTGGCCCTTGGTGGACAAAAGCCCGGTGGTCAGCCCGGCCAGCATCCCGGCCAGCATCGCCAACAGCGTCGCCACAACCGGGTGAATCCCGTGGGTGATGGCCGACACCGCGACGGCGGCGCCGAAGGGAAAGGTCCCTTCAACCGTCATATCCGGAAAATCCAGGATGCGAAACGTCAGGAACAACCCGACGCCGAGCAGCCCGTACAAGAGGCCCTGCCCGATTGCGGAAACGCCTAAACTCATTTGATCACTTCTCCGTTCTTTTCTGCCTTCGTAACCACGCTGTCGGGAATCGTGATGCCCAGCTTCTCGGCCACCTTGAGGTTGACGACCAGGTCACCGGTGGTTTCGAAGTGGATCGGCGTGGCGGCCGGCTTCTTACCCTTGAGCGCGGCCGCTACCATTTTACCAGTTGAGACGCCGAGGTGGAACTGGTTCAGGCCGATCGTGGCCAAGCCGCCGTCCTTGACCATCGTGTCAACGGTTGGGAAAACCGGAATCTTCTTGGCGTTGGTCGCGGCGACCAGCGTCTGCATGGCGCTGGCGATGGTGTTGTCGGTCGGGACGAATACGGCATCGACCTGGCTGGCCATTTCGCCGGCGACCTGGTTCAGGTCGTTGGTCGAACTGATGCCGAAGTCCTTGACGGTGAAGCCGTACTTGGCGGCCTTCTCATCGACCATCTTGGCCTGCGTCTGCGCGGAGTCGTCGCTGGAGGTCGCAATCACGCCCAGCACCTTGGCCTTGGGCATCAGCTGCCGGATCAACTTCAACTGCGCGTCGATCGGGGCCTGGTCGGAGACGCCGGTGATGTTGCCACCGGGCTTGGTGTTGCTCTTGACCAGCTTGGCGCCCTTGGGGTCGGTAATCGCACCGAGGATGATCGGCGTCTTCTTAGTCGCGTTGGCCAGCGCCTGGGCGGCCGGCGTCGCGATGCCGACGACGACGTTAGCCTTCTCGTTGATGAAGCGCTCGGACATCGTCTTCATGTTGCTCTGGTCGTTTTCGGCGTTTTGGAAGTCGATTTTGACGTCCTTGCCGACGGTGTAGCCCTCATCCTTGAGGCCCTGCAGGATGCCCTTGTGGATCTGATCCAGCGCCGGGTGGCTCATCATCTGCAGGATGCCGACGGTCGGCACCGCGGCTTTTTTGGCAGCGGGTTGGGCGTCGTTGTGGCTGGTCACCGCGTAGGCGATGCCGATGAAGGCGAGCAAGGCAACAACTAATGCAATCATTCTTTTCATGGTTTTATTCTCCCTAATCCTTGGCTCCGGTGACAAAAAACGGCAGGTCCCCGCCATTGCGAAGATCTGCCGAAAAACACAAAAGTCCGCATAGCCCCAGTCTGTGGGTGTCTATGCGGACAAAACGGAAGCCAACATAGACACAACCTGCGCGTCTGGCAGGTTGTGTCCTCACAACCTACCTACTGTTGGCTTTGCCAGCTCTTGATGACAGTAGATAATTGAGTCATGTCTGCTTCCTCCTCGTTGATTTCTTGTGTCTAACGATAAGGCCTGACGCAAGCGTTGTCAACCCCAGCGGCCAAAAAACTTCGATCCGGCGCCGCCTCGACCCGCGGCGCAAAAAAAAGCCGCCGCAACCCGGCTCGTTGCGGCAGCCGCGCCGAAGCCACCGGACTCAGTGAATCCGGTGGCCTCAGCTTATTTGGTTACGTTGCTGGCTTCTGCTTACCCTTGTGGTGCCATTGCGCCCAACGGTTTCGGTCATCCGCGCGGCTAACTCGCTTGGGAGTGGCGGTGGCCGGCCTGCAGCCGGTGGGGTGGTGCGAATCCGGGTCCCTGGTTTCCCCTCGTTTGATTCCGGGGTTGCACTAAAACTCTCGAGCTAAAAGCCGTGTGGCAATACACTGCGGCTTGTCATGGGTGGGGGCTGCGGTGCGAGCCGCAGGATGTGCCCCGCGCGGTGGATAACAAAGCAGCTGTGGCCTTTTGCTGCCTCCCCGTGCAAGAACAATCATTCGTGGATAGCTTAACACCAGACCAATGTGCCGTCAAGCAATGTGACTCGGCGATTGGCCGCACCACCGCTGGCCTTGGCGGCTAAGCTCAGATCAAGGCCGAAATTTTTTGCAGGTACTTCATCAGCTTGTCGGTGGCGACGTCTTGGTCGGCCTCGGCGGCGCTGAAGGCGGCCTCGTCCAGCTGGGCCGGCGCGTTGTGCAGCGCGGCCACCATCGCCTCACAGCCGGCGACGAACTCGGCGTAGGCGCCGCAGAGCAGCTTGTGGTTGCCCATCAACCGCGCCGGGGCGGCAACGCCCTGCAGCTGGGCCAAAAAGCCCTGGTACTGGGCGGTGCCTGCGGTGAAGCTTTGCAGCGTGTTGGCGTAATCGCCCTCCGCCACGTCGGCGACGGTGCCGGCGACGATCGCGTCCTTGAGGGCCTGGAACTTCGGGCTCATCGTCTCCTGAACGGCTTCGGTGTCTTCGATCACCTTGTTGACCAGCTGACCGTAACGGACCATTTTCACTTGATTCTTGTTCATGGTAACCTCCAATAATAAAGCCCCGCGGCAAACCGCGGGGCAAGCTAGTTCTAGTTTACTTGTTTTTGCGCAGACGTAAAGCCAATTTCACCAGCTCGACGATCACGATGATCGCAACGCCGGCGCCGAGCACGGTCGCCCACTGGTGCCAGTCGAGGCTGGTCACGTGGAACAGGCCGTTGAAGCCCGGCACCAGAATGGTCACGGCAAGCAGCAGGAACGACGCGAGAATCGCCCAGTTGAAGGCCTTGTTGCGGAAGGCCCCGACGGTGAACAGGCTTTGGTGGATCGACTTGACGTTGAAGGCGTGGAACAGCTGAATCAACCCCAGCGTCGCGTAGGCCATGGTCAAGGCGTCGGCGTGAATCGCGGCGTTGCCGCTATGCACCGGCCAGGTGATGCCGATGAAGTAGACGCCAAGCGTTAGCGCCCCTTCGAGCAGCCCCTGCCAGACCACCGCCTGGCCGACGCCACCGGAGAAGAAGTTGGACTTGCGGCCGCGCGGTTTTTGCTTCATGATGCCCGGCTCGGTCGGCTCGACGCCCAGCGCGATGGCCGGGAAGGTGTCGGTGACCAGGTTAATCCACAGGATATGCACCGGCGCCAGCAGGTCCCAGCCCAGCATCGTCATCATGAACAGGGTTAAGACCTCGCCCAGGTTGGCCGACAGCAGGTACTGAATGCTTTTTTGAATGTTGGAGAACACCTTGCGGCCCTCTTCCACCGCAATCACGATGGTCGAGAAGTTGTCGTCGGCCAGCACCATGTCCGAGGCCCCCTTAGAGACCTCCGTGCCGGTGATGCCCATGCCGATGCCGATGTCGGCGGCCTTGAGCGCCGGCGCGTCGTTGACGCCGTCGCCGGTCATTGCGACGACCTTGCCGCGCTTTTGCCAGGCGTTGACGATGCGAACCTTGTGCTCCGGCGCGACTCTGGCGTAGACGCTGTACTTGGTCACGTTCTTAGCGAATTCCTCATCGGACTGCGCGTCAAGCTGAGCGCCGGTGATCACGGCGTCATCATCGCCTTCGTCGATGATGCCCAGCCGCACCGCAATCGCCTCGGCGGTGTCTTGGTGGTCGCCGGTGATCATCATCGGGCGAATGCCGGCGGCCTTGGCTTCGGCCACCGCCTTGGCGGCTTCCGGCCGCTCGGGGTCGATCATGCCGACCAGCCCGGCGAAAATCAAGTCGGTTTCGACGCTGGTCGAGTCGATGGTGGTCGGCAGCGAATCCACCAGCTTGTAGGCCATCATCAACACGCGCAGCGCCTGCTTGGCCATGCCGGTGTTGGCCGCGAGAATCGTGGCGCGATCGGCTTCCGTGATCGGTGCCACGGCGTCGCCGGTGGCGATGCCGGTCACCCGGCGCAGCAGCTGATCCGGGGCCCCCTTGGTTGCAACCAGGAAGCGGCCGTCGTCAAGCTGGTGAATGGTGGTCATCAGCTTGCGTTCGGAGTCGAACGGCACCTCGGCCACCCGCGGCGCGGCGGTCAGCTGCGCCGTCAGGTCGAAGCCTTGGGTCTGTCCATAGGCGACCAGCGCGGTTTCGGTCGGGTCGCCGAGCATCTCGCCGTCCTCTTGAATCTTGGTGTCGTTGGCGAAGTTCATGATGGTCAGCATCAGGTTGCCGCCTTGGACACCCGCAGCCGCATCGTGCAAGGCGCCGTCGTAGTAGACCTTTTCGACGGTCATCTTGTTTTGCGTCAGGGTCCCGGTTTTGTCCGAGGCGATAATGTCGGTGGAGCCCAGCGTCTCAACGGCCGGCAGCTTGCGCACCAAGGCGTTGCGCTTGGCCATTTTCTGAGTGCCCAGCGCCAAGATGATGGTGACGATGGCCGGCAGCCCCTCGGGAATCGCGGCGACGGCCAGGGAAATTGCGGTCAAAAACATTTCGGGCAGGCTGGCCGCCTGGCGCCACAGGCCGACGGCAAAGACGATGGCCGCGATCACCAGGATCATCAGCGTCAGCGACTTGCCCAGCTGCTTGAGGTTCTCCTGCAGCGGCGTCGTGGTCTCCTCCGCCGCGTTGATCATACCGGCGATGCGGCCGACTTCGGTTTGCATCCCCGTCGCGACCACCACCCCGACCCCGCGGCCGTAAGTGATGTTGGCGTTCATGAAGACCATGTTGGTGCGGTCGCCGATGCCGACTTCGGTGCCGTCAAGCGCCGCGGTGGTTTTCTCCACCGGCACCGATTCGCCGGTCAAGGCGGATTCCTCGGCCTTCAGGTTGGCGGATTCCAGCAGCCGCAGGTCGGCCGGCACGACGTCGCCGGCCTCCAGCAGCACGATGTCGCCGATCACCAGGTCCGGGCTCGGCACGGTTTCCACCGCCCCGCCGCGCCGCACATGGGCGTTGGGGGTGGCCATCTGCGCCAGTGCGTCGATCGCCTCTTCGGCCTTGCTTTCCTGGAACACGCCGAACACCGCGTTGAGCAGCACCACGGCCAAGATGATGCCGGCGTCGGCCCATTCGTGGACCACCACGCCGGCCACCAAGGCGGCGACCAACAGCACGATGATCATGAAATCCTTGAACTGGGCCAAAAAGCGCTGCAGCAGCGTCTTTTTCTCCCCCTTGGCCAAGGCGTTGGGGCCGTTGTCGGCCAGGCGCTTGGCGGCGTCTTGGGGGCTCAGGCCGGTGGTCGCGTCAGTGGCGGTGGCCGCCAGCACCTCTTCTGGGGTCTGGGCGTAGACAGGTCGTTGCGTCAATTGAATTCCTCCTCGTAGTGGGACATGAGCTCGCGCGTCTGGAAAAAAAGAGACTTATGGCCGCCCAAACAGGCTGGTCATAAGTCTCACAGATTAAGGCAGCGCCAGAATATTCGCCTAGCTGGTGGCGCTGCCACGGCCGAGGCCGCGCGTTACTCCCTTATGTCTACTATCAGTATACGGGCTCAACCGTCAACTGGCAAGAGGCTTTGCCAACTTGCGGCAAACTTGGTCGCCAGACCGGCCCGGGGTCCCGCCGCGTGGCCGCCAGCACAAGGTTGCCTGCTGCGACGCGTGGCGAACCGAGCCCGAGCCGGCGTTGCGTCGGTGCGGGTTCACGCGGCGATCCACCGGTTTCGGCCGCTACTTTGCCCAAAAGTCGTCGAACACCGTGATCGGCAGGTGGCGCTTGTGGGCGGACTTGCGGTACCAGGACTCGATGGTGGCCGCGGCCTTGGCGTCAACGGTCTTGCCCTCGAGGTAGTCGTCGATGTCGCGGTAGGAAACCCCCAACGCAACCTCGTCCGGCAACGCCGGGCGGTCCTCCTCAAGGTCGGCGGTCGGCGCCTTTTGGTACAGGTGAGCCGGGGCCCCAAGCGTCCGTAGCATCGCCGCGCCTTGGCGCTTGTCCAGGCGAGCCAGCGGCGTCAGGTCGGCCCCGCCGTCGCCGAACTTGGTGTAAAAGCCGGTGACGGCCTCGGCGGCGTGGTCGGTGCCGATCACCGCCCCGTGGCGAGCCGCGGCGATCGCGTACTGCGCGATCATCCGGGCCCGGGCCTTGATGTTGCCCTTGTTGAAGTCGGTCACGTCAACGCCGTTGGCCGCCACGGCGGCGACCATCGCGTCGACTGAGTCCTTGATGTTCACCCGCGCGGTTTCGTCGGCCTTCATGAAAGCAATTGCGGCCATCGCATCCGCCTCATCGGCCTGCTCGCCGTAAGGCAGCCGCACCGCGATGAAACGGTAGTCGGCGTCGCCGGTTTCAGCCCGCAGCTCGCTGACCGCCATTTGGGTCAAGGCCCCGGCCAACGTCGAGTCCTGACCACCGGAAATACCCAGCACGTAAGTTTTCAGGAACGGGTAGTGGCGCAAGTAGCGCTTCAGGAAATCGACGCTGCGGCGAATCTCCGCCTGTGCGTCGATGGTCGGCGCCACGTGCAGCGCCTGGATAATCTCTGCTTGTTGTTCGTTCATGGTTTTGGCTCCTTTTGTCAACGCAAAGTGGCCTGCCCGGCAGGCAGACCACAGTTTTTTACAGCTTGCCCTTGGCGACCTTGGTGCGAATGTGCTTAATCAGGTTCATCTTGTTGTCCCAAAGCGCCTGCGACAAGTCGACCGGGTACTCCTGCGGGTTCAAGACGCGGGTGTACTCGTCCCACAGCGAGTCGACGCTTTGCATGCAAAACGCGCGAATCGCGTCGAGCGTCGGCAGCTCGTAGACCTGCTCGCCGTGGTCGAAAATGTCACGCAGCACCGGCCGGGCGTTGAAGTCCGTCACGGTCTTGTTGATGTAGGTGTAGCTTGGGTGGAACATGTACAGCTCGTCTAAGTCCTTGATGTCCTCGTCGAACAGCGAGATGTAATCCCCTTCGGACTTGCCGTTGCTGCGCCGCGTGATGCGCCACACCTGCTTTTTGCCCGGGGTCGAGACCTTCTCGGCGTTGCTGGACAGCTTGATGGTGTCGACCATCGCACCGTTCTCGTCTTCGATGGCGACCAGCTTGTACACCGCGCCCAAGGCCGGGTGGTCGTAGGCGGTGATCACCTTGGTGCCGACGCCCCAAGTGTCAATCTTGGCGCCTTGCATCTTGAGGTTTTGGATGGTGTGCTCGTCCAGGTCGTTGGAGGCCACGATCTTGGTCTCAGTGAAGCCGGCCTCGTCGAGCTGCTGGCGAACGCGCTTGGAGATGTAGGCCATGTCGCCGGAGTCGATGCGAACGCCCTGGAAGTTGATGCGGTCGCCCATTTCCTTGGCCACGCGAATCGCCGCCGGCACCCCGGATTTCAGCGTGTCGTAGGTGTCCACCAGGAACACGACGTCACGGTTGGCCTCGGCGTAGGCCTTGAAGGCGGTGTAATCATCGCGGTAGGCCTGCACCAGCGCATGGGCGTGGGTGCCGGAGATCGGGATGCCGAACAGCTTGCCGGCGCGGACGTTGGACGTCGCGTTGAAGCCGCCGATGAAGGCCGCCCGGGTGCCCCAGATCGCCGCCTCGGTTTCCTGGGCGCGACGGGTGCCAAACTCCATCAAAGGGTCGGTGCCGACCACGGCGCGGATCCGCGCCGCCTTGGTCGCCACCAGCGTCTGGTAGTTGATCATGTTCAGCACGGCGGTTTCGACCAGCTGGCCCTGCGCCAGCGGCCCTTCGACCTGCAGGATCGGCTCGTTGTTGAAGACCAGGTCGCCTTCGACGGCCGAGCGCACGCTGCAGGTGAACTTGAAGTCGCGCAGGTAATCCAAGAACGCCGCCGGGTAGTCCGTGGTCTCCTTCAGGTAGGCCAGGTCACTTTGGGTGAAGGTCAGCTGGTTGAGGTAGTCAACCACGTGCTCCAGCCCGGCGAACACGGCAAAGCCGCTGCCGAACGGTAAGTCGCGGAAGTAGACTTCAAACACCGCGTTCTTCTCCGCGATGCCCTGCTGCCAGTACGTGTACATCATGTTCAGCTCGTAAAAATCTGTATGAAGGACCAAACTGTCGTCTTCATAAGTCATGCCAAAATTCTCCTTTGTCGGTGCCTTTTTGCGTGAATGATTTCACCAATTACGTTGAATTATACCAGACTTTCAGCAAGAACGCGCGTTATTTGCCGAATCCGTGTCAGGACAGGCGCCAATCCCCGGCTACCAGGGCCGCTGGCCGGCCGGACCACCGCCCGGAGCCGCCATCACTCCCGGTTGCCGCTTACCTCAGCCACCCGAGGCAACCGCCGTTTTCTGGAACCGCGGCGCAGACAAAAAACCCCGCGGCCGAATCGGCTGCGGGGCTTGCGTGACTTAGCGTTCCAGGTAAAACTCGAAGCGTTCACCGACGTACTGGGTGCGAACGTACTCGAACGGGCGGCCGTCTTGCAGCAGCGACACCTGACGCAGCCGCAAAATCGCGGAGCCACGCTTGATGTCCAGAAAGTCGGCGATGCGTTCGGACGCGACCTGGGCGCTGACGGTTTGGGTCGCGCCGCCGAGGTGGTAGCCGCCTTTTTTCTCCAGCGTGTGGTAGAAGGACTTGGTCACCTCACCCTTGGAGAAGTCCTTCACCAGCTCGTAAGGCACGGTCGCCACCTCGAAGCTGATCGGCACCGCGTCGGCGTAGCGAATCCGCTCCATGCGCAGCACCTGGGCCCCATCGGCCAGCTGTAGCTTCTCGCTTTCGGACAGCGAGGGCTTGGCGATGTGGTAGGAAATGGTCTTGCTGGACGGCGTCTTGCCTTGGGCCAGCATGATATCGGTGAAGCTGGTCACGCCGCTGACCTTCTCTTGCACCTTCTGGTTGGCCACGAAGGTGCCGGCCCCGATGCGCCGCTCGAGGATACCTTCGTCGACCAAGGTCTGAATCGCCTGGCGCAGCGTCATGCGGGAGACGTTGAAGGTCAGCGCCAGGTCGCGCTCGCTGGGAATGCGATCGCCGATTTGCCACTTACCCGCCTCGATTTCCTGTCGAATCTGGTTGTGAATTTGAATATAAATTGGAGATTCCAAAGTCGTCGTCCTTCCTAATTACCGTTTCCCTATCACCTTAACTGGTATAGACCGAAAAAGCAACCCCTGACGCCAATTTTTCGCTAGTCTTCTTGATCCTTGGCGATAGTGGCATCGACCCCGGTCACGACCGCACCCATGAAGCCGGCCGCCTCCATCGCCAACAACCCCGCCACCGTGGTGCCACCCGGGCTTGAGACCTTGTCGATCAGATCGAAGGGACTGTCCGGGCTTTGCAGCACCATCGCCCCGGAGCCCAGCACCGCCTGGGCGGCAATCTTGGTCGCCTCCGCCTTGGTCAGCCCGTACTTGACCCCGGCGCGGCTCAGCGCGTCGATGAACAAGTACACGAACGCCGGGCTCGAGCCGGCCAGCGCCACGAAGGTGGAAAAATGCGCCTCGGCCAAGGGAATCGTCTCCCCCAGGGCCTTGAACAACCCGACCACCGCGGCCAGCGCCGTCTGGGCCGCCGGGTTGGCGGCGTAGGCGGTCATCCCGGCACCGATTGCCACGTTCAGGTTGGGCATCGTGCGCACCAGCGGGTAATCCTTGGTGCCCAGGTAACCCTCGATCTGAAGAATCGACACCCCAGTCATCAACGACACCAAAACCGGCCGCCGGTCAAACAGCGGCGCGTGAATCTCCGCGATGATATCGCTGGCCAACCTTGGCTTGACCGCCAGCACCACCACGTCGCTTTGGGCGACGACGCTCGCGTTGTCCGGGGCCGTCGCCACGCCGCTGGTCGCCGCGTAGGCCTCGTAATGGGCCGGGGTCCCGCCGTGAATCACAATGTCCGTGGCGGCGACGGTGCCGGTTTTGATCAAGCCGTCGATGATGGCCTGCGCCATGTTGCCGGCGCCGATGAACCCAATTTTCATAGTCTCGCTCCCTTGTGTTTCCTATAGCCTAGCCGATGCAAGACGCCAGGTCAACACCGCCGTGACCGAAGTTGGCGGCCGGTACATGCCCGTTGACAACCCGCCGGCTCGGCCAGTGGCACTACCCGAAAGCCGCTTTGGCTCCGGCCTCGTCAAGTGCCGCGTCTCGGTTCCGGAGCTAGGCTCTCCTTCCCGCTAACTCCGCCGGCCGCTGCCTTGGTCACAAAAAAACGGCCTGCCGCAGCAAGCCGTCGTGATGGAGGATCTAGGATTCGAACCTAGGAACCCGAAGGAACGGATTTACAGTCCGTCGCGTTTAGCCTCTTCGCTAATCCTCCGAAACGCTGAACGAATCAACGTTTAATAATATACAAGAAAGCCGCGGCATTTGCAACGTTTTTTTGCGCCACGCGGCCCCCGCCTCACGCCTGAAGCACCACCAGGGTGTCGCGCCATTCCGCGAACCAATCCGACCCTTGCCACTCGTGCAGCCGCTTGATGCCGTAGCCCATCGGCCGGTGCCAGTACGTGGTCGCCCCCACCGTCAGCGGGGCGTCGCGGCGGTGCAGGTGGCCGAACACCACATCCGCCACCCGCCGGCTTTCCAGCAGCGCCCCTAGGCGAGCGGAACCCATCACCGCCGTGGCCATCTGCCAGCGCGGGTGGTCTGGGGCGTACATCATCAAAAGCGGCGTCGGCACAAAATGCGTCGCGTAGATCACCCGCCGCCGCCCAACGGCGTCAAGCGCCGCCGCCGTGGTCGCCAGCACCCGATTCATGCGCTGGGCATCGGACACCGGCTGGTCGATCGCGCCGTCGATCCAGTAGGCCTTTTTCCACCGGGCGAACTGGGCCGCCGTCTGGCGCAGGTCGCCCGGCGCCAGGCTGTAATCGTACCAGCCGTTGTTGCCGACGATCACGGTGTTGGTGCCGGGAATCGCCATCACCCGCTCGTGCAGGTACAAGGGGTCGGCCGGCCCCTGCGCCGCCTGGTAGCTGATACCGTTGACCAAGTCGTGGTTGCCGGCCAAAAACCGCACCTGCGTCTGTGGGGCAAGGGCGGCGAGGTGGTGGAAAAACACCTGGCTGCGGCGAAAGTCGTTGAAGGTGTCCCCGGCGTTGACGTAAACGCCGACGCGCTGCTGACTCAGGTAAGCCGCCTGCCTGGCCGCCACGGCCGCCGGATCCAGCTTGTTGACATCGATGTGGTTATCCACGCTAAAGGCTAGTTTCATGCCGCACCTCCCTGTTCAGTATACCATCGCGAAGGCCAAAGCGGCGGTGCCGGCCACAGCGGCTCGGCCAAGTCACCCGAACCACCGCGGTCCTAGCTTCACGCACCGCCACTGCCAGCAGACGCCAGTCGCCGGCCGCGCCGCGGAAACCGTGTGACCGTCCTTGACCCGGTCATCGCCACAACAAAGACGGTCACGCCAGCTGCGCAACCGCCTCACTCGTCTATTGGGTCTTCAGTTGATGCCTTGCATCAATTTTTCAATTCGCGGAATCAGGAACCACAAAAGCACCGCAAAGCCGATGGTGACCACCCCGACCACCGTGAAGTAGGCGACCTCGGTGGCTGGCGTGTAGAGCTTCACAATCTGGGCGTTGATCGCCTGGGCCGCGGCGTCGGCCAAAAACCACATGCTCATCATCTGGCTGGCAAAGGCCTTGGGGGCGAGCTTGGTGGTGACCGACAGCCCCACCGGCGAGATCAGCATCTCGGCGATTTCGACAATCGCCCAAGACAGGACCAGCCACAGCGGCGACACCCGGGTGTTAGTGCCAAACAGCAGCACCGGAATCACCATCACCAGGTACGACAGGCCGGTGAACACCAAGCCATAGGCGAACTTCTTGGGCGAGCTCGGCTGCCTTTTGCCCAGCCGCACCCACAGGGTCGCAAAAATCGGCCCGTACAATAGGATGAACAGCGGGTTCAGCGTCTGGAACCACCCCGGCAGGATGTGGAAGCCGCCGAAGTTCAGCTGCGTCTGGTCGGCGGCAAAGACCGCCAGCACCACGGACCCCTGCTCCTCGATCGCCCAAAACAACACGGCGGCGATGAACAGCGGAATGTAGGCCCAAACCCGGGAGCGTTCCACCTTGGAAACCTTGGGGCTCTTCAGCATCATGATGAAGTAGGTGATCGGCACGGCCAAGGCAATCACCGTGATCACCGTGATCACATTGGCGATGCTGAAGGCGCCAAAACCGGCCATGACGGCGAACACGACGGCAAGCGCCGCGATGCCCAGCCCGACCTTGATCAAAAGCGGCCGCACCTCACCGGGCTGCAGTGGATCCGGCGCCACATTGTCGGTCGGGTTGATGTACTTGCGACCATCGACCACGTAGAAGACCAGCCCAATCGCCATGCCGATGGCGGCCACGGAGAAGCCGACGTGGAAGTTGTAGCGGTCCTGCAGCCACGGCACCACCAGCGGCGCAATCAGCGAACCGAAGTTGATGCCCATGACGAAAATGCTGAAGCCGGCGTCGCGCCGCAGGTCGTTTTCCGGGTACAGCGAGCCGACCATCTCGGACACGTTGGGCTTCAAAAGCCCGGTACCCAAGACAATCAGGCCGATCGAGGCGAACAAGGCGCCGGCGCCCATCGGCAGGCTCAGCACGATGTGGCCGAGCATGATCAAAATGCCGCCCCAGAACACGGTTTTGCGGCTGCCCAGCAGGCGATCGGAAATGAAGCCGCCGATGGTGCTGCTGAGGTAAACCAGCGAGCCGTAAATCGACATGATCGACAGCGCGGTCGGCTTGTCAAAGCCCAGGCCGCCCTTGGCCACGGCGTAGTACATGTAGTAGATCAGGATGGCCCGCATCCCGTAGTAGCTGAACCGCTCCCAGAACTCGGTCATGGACAGCGTCAAAAGCCCCCGCGGGTGACCCAGGAACGTTTTTTGCGAATTTTGTTTCAAGATTATCTGCATCTCCTCATTCGGGCTTTGCACGGCCGAGACCGGCAGCCAAGCACAAGTCTCGATTATACGCCGGGCTCAAACCGCCCACAAATCGGAAACGGCCGGTGCCATGGACTTCTCATTCAGTCCGGCCCGGCCGCTTGCGGTCAATCCTTGTCCATGAGGGCGTGGCAGGCGTTCACGATGCCGAGACACCCTGGCTCAAAAATGAGAGCCAAATTTTAGATAATGAGGAAGATATGAAATTACACTAATTCTTATTAAAAACCCCGTCGCCGTTCTCAACTCCCGCTCAGCGCGGTGCCACCCAGGGCAGGCCGGCCTTCAGCAGCCGCCACTGGCTTTCGATCTGCTCCGGCGTCAGCCCGGAGGTCAGGGCCAGCACGTTCATCCCCTCAATGGTGAACATCACGTGTTCGGCCACCGGCGCCAGCGCCACGTCCAAAAGCACCCCTTGGGCCACCCCCAGCCGCAGAATCGAGAGGATCGTCTCCTCGGTGGTCGCGTATTGGGCGCGTTGGAAGGCGTGGTCCGCCGGACGCTTGTGCGTGAAGGCATACTCGTACATCGCGAGAAGCATCGAATCGTTCATCTGGTGCAAAAGCCGATTCTTGTGGCCGGCTAGGTAGGCGTTGAACAAGACGGCAAACGGCACGTTCCGCGCCGCGGCGGCCTTCACCCCGGCGAAGCGGTGGCTGGCCTTGGCCTGCACCACGGCGGTGAAGACCTCGTCGACCGACTTGTAGTACAGGTACAGCCCCCCGCGGCTGATGCCGCTGGCCGCCACCAGGTCGCTCATGGTCACGCCGATCAGGCCCTTTTGGCTGAAAACCCCACGCGCCGCCTGGAGAATCGCGGCGCGTTTTTTTTTCCTGAGCTGATCTGACATCGAATTTCTCCTTTTCGTCAAAAATGCGTGACAGCGCTCACACATTGTGGTTTAATTGGCACAAAATGACACGCGTGTCATAATCATACACGCCATGGAGGCCAACCATGCACAACCGACAATCCGTCTACCGCCTGACCATTCGGGCGCTGCTCACCGCCTTGATCATCGTCCAAACCATGACGATCGGCTTTATCCCGCTGGGCTTCACCTCGCTGACCGTGATCCACATCACCGTGATCGTCGCGGCCATCGTCTTGGGGCCTTG
Source organism: Lacticaseibacillus suihuaensis (assembly GCF_054785075.1). Classification (NCBI taxonomy): domain Bacteria; kingdom Bacillati; phylum Bacillota; class Bacilli; order Lactobacillales; family Lactobacillaceae; genus Lacticaseibacillus; species Lacticaseibacillus suihuaensis. Next base: position 46,629 of record NZ_BAAGBJ010000011.1, read on the forward strand.
GGACGGCATGTTCATCGGCCTGATGTGGGGCCTGTTCACCATCATTCGGGCGCTGACGGCGCCGACGACGCCGCTTGACCCGATCATTTTCACCAACCCCATTGTGGCGGTGGTGCCCCGGGTCTTGGTCGGCCTGGTCGCAGGCGTCACCTTCAACGCGCTACGCAAGCGGCTCCACACCGTCGGCGCCAGCATCGTGGCCGCGGCGCTGGGCACCCTGACCAATACGATCTTGGTGATCGCCCTCATGGGAACATTATACACTGGCACGGTCGCCAAGGCCTACGGGGTCACCTCAAGCGGCCTGCTCAAGGTCTTGATGGGCGTGATCGCCGCCAATGGGGTACCCGAGGTCCTCGGCGCCGTCATCTTGACGCCGATCATTGTGTCGGCCCTGTTCTCCGTTCGCCGGTTGCACCTGCGCCGCGACTAGCCGGGCCGCCCCGCCAGCGGTGCGGCCGTGACCAATTTCACTGAACACCAAAGGCGAGCATCGGCCGATGCTCGCCTTTTTGCGTGCTAGTGAAGCGTGTGACTCAAGTCGATGAAGGCCTGGGCGTCCTTGGCCGCCAGGTCGATGCCTTGCTGCCAAAAGGCCGGCTGCGTCAGGTCGACGCCCAGGTGCTTTTGGGCGAGGTCTTCGGTCGACATGTTGGCCGTGTCTTGCAGCAGCGCGATGTAGGCGTCCTCGAAGTCGCCGCCTTGGGCCTGGGCCTTGGCGTAGATGCCGCTTGAGAAGAGGTAGCCGAAGGTGTACGGGAAGTTGTAAAACGGCACGTCGTCGATGAAAAAGTGCAGTTTGTTGGCCCAGTACATCGGATCAAAGCTGCTCAGGCCACCGGCGTAGGCCTGCGCCTGCGCCGCCTGCATCAGCTCAGACAGCTCGCTTGCCGTCACCAGCCCGTGCTCGCGCCGGTCGTAGAAGCTGCGTTCGAACAGGTACCGCGCGTGGATGTTCAAAAACATCGCCAACGGGTTGCTCATCTTGGCGTCCAGCAGGTTGAGCTTTTCGGCCGGGCTGGTCGCGGCCTTGACCGTCGCGTCGGCGACGATCAGCTCCGCGAAGGTCGACGCGGTTTCGGCCACGTTCATCGCGTAATCGCGGCGCATCGCCGGGAAGTCCTTGAGGATGCTGCTGTGAAAGGCGTGGCCGAGCTCGTGGGCGATGGTCGAGACGCCGGCGGCTGAGCCGTCGAAGGTCATGAAGATCCGCGCCTCCTTGACATCCGGCACCGAGGTCATGTAGCCGCCGGCGATTTTGCCTGGCCGGTCCTCGGCCTCAATCCAGCCGCTTTCAAAAGCGTGTTGGGCGAAGGCCGCCATCTTCTTGGAGAACTTCGCGAAGTTGGCGATGATGAACTCGGCGGCCTCATCGAAGGTGTAAGTCTTCGGGACGTAATCGCCGACCACCACCGGGGCCCACTGATCCTGCCAGGCCATCTTCGGTTGGCCGGCCAGCCGCGCCTTTTCGTCCAGGTAGGCGACGAACGGCGCCTTGTTGGCGGCGACGGTCGCCCACATCGAATCGAGGCTGGCGCGGCTCAGGCGGTTGAGCTCCAGCGGCTTTTGCAGGTAATCCGTGATGCCATGGGCGCGGTAGTTGCTCAAGCGGAACCCGGCTAGGTGGTTCAAGGTGTCGGCGAAGGGCTGCGCGTGGGCGGCCCAAGTCTTCTCCCAGACGGCAAAGGCGTGGGCCCGGTCGGCCGCGGCAGGCGCCCCTTCGAAGCGGTTTTGTGCCTGCCCCGCCGACAGCGCCGGCGCCTCGTCGTCGATGGCAAAGTGCAGGTCGGCGCTGAGGTGGTCGTAGTGGCTGGACCAGCCGTTGAAGCCGTCAAGCGCCAGCCGGTCGATCAGGGCCTCGGTGGCGTCGTCCAGCAGCTCACGGCCGTCGCGGCGCATCTCGCCGAGGCCAAAGGCGATTGGGGCCAGCGCCGGCACCGCGATCAGCTTGGCGAAGTCAGCGTCGGGCATGGCGGTCAGCTTCTTGATCAAGGGGGTCAGTGCGGCGCCAAAATCGGTGCTGAGCGTCTGGATCTTGGCCGCGACCACGCCGGCCTGCTGGTTGGCGGTGTCGGCGGATTGGATCATGTTGGCGAAGGTCGCCGTGGTGGCCAGACCGCTTTGGACATCTTCGTACAGCGCCAGGATGGCGGTGAAGCCGGCGTAGCTCGGGTCGTTGGCCGCGTCCCAGGCCGCGATGCGGTCGGTGAGCCGCGGTAGCTTGGCCGCCACGTCGGCAATCCGCGCCTTCAGCTGCGGGGAGGCGATGCCGCCGGGAAAGATCGAGTCCAGCTGCCAGGTGATGGGATATTTCATTAAAATTACCTCCAACAAATGATTGCGTTTATTATAGCATGGCCCAGTGTGCTATGATTGAGAACAAATTGATTCCAGTGGAGGCCCTCATGCGCGTCATTCGAAAATACGGCTGGCTGATTCTGGCCGGCGCCATTGTGCTGACCCTGTTCATCAGCTCCAGCATGTCCTATCAGCAGCAAACCGTGGTGCCGCTTTTGAGCCGCTGGCTGCCGGAGCAGGCCCCGTGGTCGTGGCTTTCCGGCATTCACTTCACCTACGCCAACGCGCCGATCAGCACTGAAGCGATGGGCTTTCCCGCCTTCGTCGAGTTCTTCATCAGAAAGGCCGCCCACTTCTCGATTTTTCTGGTGTTCAGCTTCGCCTTGAGCCACGGCCTCACCCGGCTGGCCCACCGCCCGGGCTGGCACAGCCTGGCCGGCGTGGCGGTGAGCTTCGTGCTGGCGGCCGGCGACGAGTTCCACCAGTCCTTGACCCACGGTCGCTCGCCGTTGTTTCAAGACGTCATCTTGGACACCTGCGGGGCGGCGGTCGGCGCCCTGCTAGCCTTTGGGCTGTGGCGAAGGCACCGTTCGCGGCGCTAAAAGCGTTGTGTGACCTTACCAAATTTGGTATAATAGGACCGCTTATGTGCATCAATAATTTTGAAAAGAGGGTTTACGATGTCAGGACACAGTAAATGGCATAACATCCAGGGCCGCAAGAACGCCCAGGATGCTAAGCGCGGCAAAATTTTCCAGAAAATCTCCCGTGAGCTTTTCATGGCAGCAAAGCAAGGTGGTTCTGACCCCAACAACAACCCAGCGCTTCGGTTAGTCATGGATAAGGCACGTGCTGCCAACATGCCAAAAGACAACATCAAGCGTGCCTTAGATAAAGCTGAAGGCGGCGACACCACCCGCTACGACGAAGTGACCTACGAAGGTTACGGCGCCGCCGGGATTGCCATTTTGGTCGAAGCACTGACCGACAACAAGAACCGCACCTCCTCCAACGTTCGCGTGGCCATCACCCGCCACGGTGGCACGATGGCCGGTGCCGGCGCGGTTTCCTACATGTTCGACCGCCGCGGGATGTTCGTGATCGACCGCGAGGACCTCGACGTGGATGAAGACCAGATGTTTGAGGCCGTGCTCGAAGCCGGCGCCGAGGATCTCCAATCCACCGACGACGAATTCACCATCTACACCGACCCGAAGGACTTCGCCACCGTGCGTGATTCCTTGGAAGGCCAGGGCTTCAAGTTCACCACCGCCGAGCTGACCATGGTGCCGCAAAACACGGTGCCGGTGCCAGCCGAGAAGCTTGAGACCATGCAGAACATGATCGACGCCCTCGAAGACGACGATGATGTCCAAAACGTCTACACCAGCGCCGAATGGCCCGATGACGACGAAGACTAACCACCAAACACCGCCCAGGCGGTGTTTTTTTGTCCCTCAGACCACCCAAAAGGCCCGGCCCTTCGCAGCGAACTGCGAGGGACCGGGCCATGTTGTTACTCCACCGTGACGGACTTGGCCAGGTTGCGCGGCCGGTCGACGTCGTAGCCGCGATCAAAGCTCGTGAAGTAGGCCAGCAGCTGGCCGACCACGATGGTCACCAACGGCGTCAGGGCCGAGTCGAGGTCGGCCACCACCAGGTCATCGCCCGGCTGGGCCAGGCTTTGGGTCGCCACGCGCAGCACGTGGCCGCCTCGGGCTTCGACCTCCTGGGCATTGCTGCGGGTATGGGCGGCCGTCACCGGGTCGCTGATGAAGGCCGTGACCGGCGTCCCCGGCGTGATCAAGGCGATGGTGCCGTGCTTGAGCTCCCCGGCCGCAAAGCCCTCGGCCTGCACGTAGGAGATTTCCTTGAGCTTGAGGGCCGCCTCCAGGCTCACCGCGTGGTCGACCCCGCGACCGATGAAAAAGGCGTCGCGCGTATCTTCAAACATCGCGGTGGCCAACGCGTGAATGCGGTCGGTTGCGTCAAGCACCGCCTGTTGCCCCGCCGCCGCCAAGCCGAGCTGATGCGCGACGTCGAAGCTGGCGGCGGCCGGCACCCGCTTGGCTTGCCCCAGCGCCGTGGCCAGCAGGGCCTCAACGGCAATCTGGGCGGTGTAGGCCTTGGTCGAGGCCACCGCGATTTCCGGCCCGGCGTGAAGCCCCATCGCAAAATCCGCCTCCCGCGCCAGCGTCGAGGTGGCGACGTTGGTGATGGTCAGGCTCTTGAAGCCCTGCTTTTGAATCGCCACCAGCACCTGGCGGCTGTCGGCGGTTTCGCCGCTTTGGCTCAGGAAAATGAACACGGGATTGGCCGACAGCAGCGGCTGGTGGTACCCGAACTCCGAGGCCAGATGCACCTCGGTCGGCACGTTGGCCAGCCGCTCGAACAGCGGCTTGCCGACCAGCCCGGCGTGGTAGCTGGTGCCGGCCGCCACAATGTACAGGCGATCGGCCGCCGAAAGCAGCTTGAGCAGCGCCGGATCGACTACCGGCGCCGCCGCGTCAGGGGCGTAGGCCGTCACCAGCCGCCGCATCACCGCCGGCTGCTCGTTGATTTCCTTGAGCATGTAATAGGGGTACGGCCCCTTGTCGGCGGCCCCGTCGGCGATGGTCACGGTAATCGGCTCGCGATAGCGTTGCTCGCCGGTCAACGTTTCGATCCGGCAGGTGGTGGCCGTCAGCGTCACCACCTCGCCGTCCTTGAGCTCGATGAACTGATCGGTCACATCAAGCATCGCCAAGGCGTCTGAAGCGACCACGTGAAAGCCATCCCCCTGCCCGATCAAAAGCGGACTCTTGTTTTTGCCGACGTACAGGTGTGACGGGTCCAGGCGATCCACCAGGCAGCAGGCGTAGGAGCCCTCGCAAAGGCTCAGCGCCCGCTTGAAGGCCGCCGCCGTCGCGGTTCCGGATTGAACAAAGGCCGCGACCAGCTGCACCAAGACCTCGGTGTCGGTGTCCGACGCCATGGTGACGTTGGGCAGGTACTGCGCGGCCAGCGCCTGGGCGTTGGTGATCACGCCGTTGTGAACCAGGTAGAAGCGGTCGTCGCTTGAGCGCTGCGGATGGGCGTTGGCTTCGGTCGGCTTGCCGTTGGTCGCCCAGCGCGTGTGCCCGATGCCCATGGTGCCGGTGACGGCCGGCGTGATTGCGGCCTCAAGTGCCGCAATCCGCCCGACCCGCCGCACCAGGTGGTCGTGCCCCTGCTGGTCATTGACGTACAGCCCGGCCGAGTCGTAGCCGCGGTACTCCAGCTTCTCCAGCCCCTTCAACAACACTTGGGTCGCATCCTGCCTGCCGATCACACCGACGATTCCACACATAAACGCTCAACATCCTTTATTGGTATATTCCGTTTCAGATAAATTGGTTCTAACGGTATGACCAACTATAAGTCTAGAAATAGGCGGATGTCAACATTTTTGGATTAATTGGTATTACTTAAATTTTTGTATCGGTACTGCGAGCGAAGGCGCCTGCCGCGGCTCGCCGCCGGCTAAAAAAAGGCCCGGTTTCCCGGGTCTTCTGGTGGCTGGCTTAGCAGCCCATTTCCTGTTCCACCACCGCGGCAATTGAATCGACGTACTGGTCGACCAAGGCCTGCGTCTTCGCCTCTGCCATCACGCGCAGCAGGGCCTCGGTGCCGCTGGGGCGAACCAGCACCCGACCGTCGCCGGCCATTTGGGCCTCGACGGTGTCGATGGCCTGCTGGATCGCCGGGTAGGACTGCCAGTTGTTCTTGTCGGTCACCTTGATGTTGACCAGCTTTTGCGGGTAGGTCGTCACCGGGGCGGCGAGCTCGGACAACGGCTTGCCGGTTTGCTTCATCACGTTGAGCAGCTGAATGCCGGTCAGCATCCCGTCGCCGGTGTTGTGGTAGTCGAACAGCACCACGTGACCCGACTGCTCGCCGCCGATGTTGTAGCCGTGCTCGCGCATTTCCTCGACCACGTGGCGGTCACCGACCGCGGTTTGCACCGACTTCATGCCGTTGGCCGTCAGCGCCTTGTACATGCCGAGGTTGCTCATCACCGTGGTCACCACGGTGTCTTGCTTGAGCCGGCCGCGGGACTTCATGTAATTGCCCAGCACGAACATGATCTTGTCGCCGTCGACGATCTGCCCCTTTTCATCCACCGCGATGCAGCGGTCGCCGTCGCCGTCGAAGGCCAAGCCGACCTGGGCGCCTTTTTCAACCACCAGCTTGGCCAGGGCCTCTGGGTGCGTCGAGCCGACGCCCTTGTTGATGTTCAAGCCGTCCGGGTGGGTCGCCATCAGGTCAAAATCGGTGTCGAGATCCGCGAAGAGCCGAGACACCAGGTTCGAGGTCGCACCGTTGGCCGCGTCCAGGCAGACGTGAATGCCGGACAGGTCATCGGCCAGCGTCTGCTCCAAAAACTGGGTGTACTTCAAGGCGCCTTCCGGGTAGTCGGCGACGCTGCCCAGCCCTTCGGCGGCCGGCCGCGGCAGGGTGTCCTCCGGGGCGTCCAGCAGCGCTTCGATTTCAAGCTCGGTGTCATCGGACAGCTTGTAGCCATCCGGGCCGAAGAACTTGATGCCGTTGTCGGCGGCCGGGTTGTGCGACGCCGAGATCTGAATGCCGGCGGCCGCGCTTTGCACCTTAATCAGGTAGGCCACGGCCGGCGTCGTGATCACGCCCAAGGACAGCACCTCGATGCCGACGGACAACAGCCCGGCCGTCAGCGCCTGCGCAAGCATCTCCCCCGATGCCCGCGTGTCCCGAGCAACCAGGACCTTGGGCTTTTTGGCCCGGTCTTGGCTGTGCTGCGTCAGCACGTAGCCGCCGCAGCGGCCCAGCCGAAACGCGAGCTCGGGGCTCAGTTCCTGGTTCGCAATCCCGCGAACCCCATCGGTACCAAAATACTTCGTCATCGTTCATTTCCTCATTTCTTATCGGGTCTATTTGGCGGCGTCCGCGGCGCTGTCGCTGCTGCTATCTGAAGAACTGTCGGCGCTGCTTGCGCTGCTGGAACTGGCCGCGCTGCTGGCACTCTCGGCCCCAGCGTTGGTCGTGGCGGTCGGCGCCACCGTGACTTTCACCTTCACGGTTTGCGGGGCCGTGGCGACCAGCTTGGGCTCCACCTCCACCAAGTTAATGGTCTTGGTCGTCGTTTGACCGATGTCGGCCACGGTCACCGGCACGGTCAGCTTATCCAGCTTTGCCAGCGTCTCCTTGGCGCCGTAGACCGTCACGGTCTTGGTGGTGGTGCTCAGCGTGTAGGCCAAACCACTGGTGCCCTTGCCCTCCTGCGTTAGCGCTAGCGGCACCTTCTTGCTCGGCAGGCTAATCGGCAGCTTGACTTGCACCGTCTCCGGCGTCAACACGACGTTGACGGTGTTGCCATTCTTGTCCAGCGCCTGAAGCAGCACGGTTTGATCGACGGTTTTCTTGGTGTTGCGGGTCAGCGGCACGCTGGCCACAATCTGGTTGACCCGGTCGATTTCGCCCTTGCTGCCGGTTACCGAGACGGTTTCGGCACTCAGCTGCGGCGTGTCGACGCTGTAGCCCGGCGCCAGGCTGTCTTGGTTGTACTTGACCTGAATCGGCATGGTCTTGGTCTTGCGGTCCGAAATGGTCACCTGAATGGTCTTGGGCTTGATGCTGTAAGTCAGATCCTTGTTCAGGCCCTTGGTGGTCAGCGTGACCGTGTGCTTGCCCGGACCGAGCTTGCGCAAGTTGGCGATTACCTGGAAGTTCATGGTGTTGGCCGTCATCGTCACCAGGCTGGTGCTGCCTTCAAGCGTCAGTGCCACCTTCTTGGGGTAGCCGGTGATGAAGTACTTGTCCGAATCGACGTTCAGCTGCAAGGTCACGTTCAAGGTTCGCTTGGTGGTGGCCGTGATCGCGTTGTGACGGCTGGTGGTCGGCGTCAGGTCGTTGAGGTCCTCGGCGTGGACGTAGGCGAACAGCCCGACGGCCAACAGCAGCGCTAGGAGCCGGTAAAACCAAGCGCTCTCCCAAAATTTGCTGAGTTTCATCGCTTGCCCCCCTTTTTGCGCGTCAGGCCGGCCAAGAAGCTGTTGAGCGGGTTGACCTTGGCCTCAGGCGCCGGCACCAGCTGCGCCGTCAACAGCTTGAGGTAATCCTCGCGGGTGAGGTCGCGAATCAGGTGGTTGTTGTTGGTCACCGTCACCCCGCCGGTTTCCTCGGACACCACGATGGTCAACGCGTCGGTCACCTCGGAGATGCCGACCGCCGCGCGGTGTCTGGTCCCAAGCTCCTTGGGAATCAGGTTGCTTTCGGACAGCGGCAGGTAGGCCGCCGCCACCGCGATGCGGTTGTCGCGGATGATCACCGCGCCGTCGTGCAGCGGCGTGTTGGGAATGAAAATGTTGATCAACAGCTCGCCGGACACATCCGCGTCCAGCGGAATCCCGGTTTCGATGTAGTCCTCAAGCCCGGTGTTTTGCTGAATCGAGATCAGCGCCCCGATGCGGCGCTTGCTCATGTACTGAATCGCCTTGTCCAGCTCCTTGACCATGCGCGTCTCGACGTCGTGCTGGTCGTTGCGGGTCCATGGCAGCACCGAGCCGCGTCCCAAGTGTTCCAGGCCACGCCGAATCTCGGGCTGAAAAATGATGACCAACGCCGGCACCGACCAAGTGATGATCAAGTCGATGATGTAGCCGACCGTCTGCAGGTGCAAGATCACGGCCACCAGCTTGATGACGGCGATCACAAAGACCCCCTTGAGCAGCTGAACGGCCTTGGTCCCGCGAATCAGCACGATCAGTCGGTAGACCACGTACCAGACGACCAAAACGTCAAGCAGGTTGGCGAGCGTCGACCAATGAAGTAGATTGGTCCAAAAATCCTGCATAGCCTTGCCTCCAATTCCAATGCCTGCCGCAGATGCGGCAGCCAAACTCGTGTTACTAATTATTATACCACGCCGACCCAGCGGAATTGAGGCGCGACGGATTAATCTGACGCCACGCCAAAACGGCGCCGCCTCCCGCACGGGAAGGCGGTGCCGCGTCTTTCACGTCATCTAATCGCTCACAGTCCGGGCGGCCCCAGCGGCTTGGCCCGGGCGTTGAACTCACTGACCAACAGCTTGACCGTCAGCTCCTGCTCCGCAGCGCGGATCACGTACAAGTAAAGCTCCTGGTCCAGGCGCCGGGCCTGCTGAATCTCGATCACCGCACCGCTTGGCAACAGCCGCGGCTTCACCCCGCCGACCTTGGCCCCGAGCGGCCGCAGTAGCTGCCAGTGCGGGTAGATCCAGCACGGCTGGGCCAAAAAGCGCTGGCTGTCCACCAGCCGGGCCCCGGCGGCCAGCTTTTGCCAGGTCACCTCCGCGCTGCCGGCCCAAGGCGTGAGGATGTGCTGCGGCGCCTCCAGCGCTTCTTGAGCGGCCGTGGTGAACACCACCCCGGGGGCGATGCTGGTCGGCCACGCCAGGCCCTGGTAAGTCAGCGTCACCGGAATCTCGCGGTGTGCCACCCATAAATTCGTCATGCCTTCACCTCCAATGCCCATCGGGGAACCGATAGGCCATGCCTCAAGAATAACGGCAGAACACATAAAAAACGAGAATTTAGCTTGTGATTTTTTATTCCCTAAATTTATAACATGATTCGACTTCTTTTCACCGGCCGCCACAGGAGTCGTGACGCCCAAAATCGGCGACAACCGCGCGAAATTATCCTAAAGATTGTGCTGCCGATACCCCAATGCGTTAGAATACGGGTAAACAGACAACTGTGCGACACGCACGGCCGCGACCCAGTGGGGCGTCTCGAAAGGAAAGTGTGACGAATGGACGAAACAGACAAGCGAACGCAATTCGCCAAGGCGGATGCCGCCACGGTGCTGCACAACCTGGGTACCCAGGCGACCGGGCTGAGCGATCAGGCGGCGCAGACGCGGCTGGCCCGCTTTGGCCACAACACGATTCGAAAGGGCCAAAGCCAGCCGCAGTGGCGCGTTTTTTTGAAGAACTTCGCCAGCCTGATGGCCATCCTGCTGTGGGTCTCCGGCATCATCGCGATGCTGTCCGGGACCGTCGAGCTGGGCATCGCCATCTGGCTGGTCAATGTGATCAACGGCCTGTTCAGCTACTGGCAGGAACGCGCGGCCAAAAAGGCGACCGACTCGCTGATGGCGATGCTGCCGACCTATGTTCAAGTCTACCGCAACGGCAAGCTCCAGCAGCTCGACGCGACGCTTCTGGTGCCGGGCGACGTCTTTGCGCTGCAGGCCGGCAACGCCGTCCCGGTCGACGCCAGGCTGCTTGAGGCGTCCTCGCTTCAGGTCGACCAAAGCGCGTTGACCGGTGAGTCGGTGCCGGAGTCCAAGTTCGTTCGCTACGAACCCGGCAGCGGCGAATTCGCGGAGTCCAACCTGGTGTATGCCGGCACCACCGTCGGCGCCGGTACCGGCACCGCGGTCGCCTACGCCACCGGCATGCACACCGAGTTCGGGAAGATCGCGGCGTTGACGCAAAACCAAACCAAGGCCCAAAGTCCACTGACACTTGAGCTCAACCGCCTGACCAAGCAGATTTCCTTGATTGCCATCGGCATCGGCATCGCCTTTTTCCTGGCGGCGATTTTCTTTGTCAAGTACCCGGCCGCCAAGGCGTTCATCTTCGCCTTGGGCATGATCGTGGCCTTCATTCCCGAGGGGCTGCTGCCGACGGTCACCCTCAGCCTGGCGCAAGGCGTCCAGCGCATGGCCAAGAAACACGCGCTGGTCAAGGACCTCAACTCGGTGGAGACACTGGGTGAAACCACGGTGATTTGCTCGGACAAAACCGGCACCCTGACGCAAAACCAGATGACGGTCAATTACGTCTGGACCCGCAACCAGACCTTCAAGGTGACCGGTCAAGGCTACGTCAATGACGGCCGCGTCCTGGCAGACGGCAAGCCCGTCGCCTTTGACGCCGACCCCGACCTCAAGCGCGTCGTCCAGGTGGTCGCGATGAACAACGACACCACGGTGACCCCGGCGCAAGACGGCGGCAAGCCCAAGATTTTGGGCACCCCGACCGAGGCGGCGCTGGTGATTTTGGCCCAAAAGGCCGGCTTTGACAAGGCGCTTGCGGCCAAGGCCGCACCGCGGGTCAAGGAGTTCCCCTTTGATTCCGAGCGCAAGCGCATGTGTACCGTTCACGCGCCACAAAGCGGCGACCTGGTGGCCTGCGTGAAGGGCTCGCTGTCCGACCTGCTGCCGCAGTGCGATCGCATCCAAGTGGCCGGCACCGTGCGGGCGCTGACGGCAGACGACCGCCGCGCAATCAACGCCGCCAACGAGAAGTACGCGGCGCTTGGCCTGCGCAGCCTGGCCGCCGCCTACCGCACCCTGCCGCGCGAGGCCGATCAGGACGCGCAGCTGGCCGCCTTGACCATCCAGACCGCCGAAAGCGGCCTGGTCTTCGTCGGCCTGACCGTGATGGCCGACCCGCCGCGGCCGGAAATCTACGACGCCGTCGCCAAGTGCCACGCCGCCAACATCAAGATCATCATGGTGACCGGCGACTCGACTTTGACCGCCAAGTCGATCGCCGTCAAAATCGGTCTGACCAGCCAAAACGCCCGGGTGGTCACCGGCACCGAGCTGGACGCGATGAGCGAAGCCGCGCTGCAAGACGCCTTGAAGGGCGAGATCATTTTCGCCCGGGTCGCGCCGGAGCAGAAGTACAAGATCGTCTCGACCCTGCAGCAAAACGGCGAAATCGTCGCCTCGACCGGTGACGGCGTCAACGACGCGCCGGCCCTCAAGAAGGCCGACATCGGCGTGGCGATGGGCGTGACCGGCACCGACGTCGCCAAGGACGCCGCCGACATGATTCTGACCGACGACAACTTCGCCTCGATCGTCGCGGCGATTGAGGAGGGCCGCACCGTTTACGCCAACCTGCAGAAGTTCTTGACCTACATTCTGACCAGCAACGTGCCGGAGGCCATCCCAAGCGTCTTGTTCCTGTTCTCGCGGGGGCTGATCCCGCTGCCGATGACCGTGATGCAGATTCTGACCGTCGACCTGGGCACCGACATGCTACCGGCGCTTGGGCTGGGCGCCGAAAAGGCGGAGCCCGGCATCATGCACCAACCGCCGCGCAAGCGCTCCGCTCACCTGCTGAGTCGCCGCGTGATGTGGACCGCCTTCGCCTGGTACGGGCTTTTGGCCAGCGCGATTTCGACCTTCGCCTACTTCTTCGTCAACCTGCAAAACGGCTGGCCGCAGACGGCCCTGGCGGACAGCGGCGTGACCTACGCCAAGGCTACCACCATGGTACTCGGCGCCATCGTCTTCTCGCAGATCGCCAACGCCTTGAACTGCCGCACCAAGCAGGCCTCGGTCATCCGCTCCGGGCTGTTCGCCAACCGCCGAATCTGGTACGGCATCGCCTTTGAAATCGCCTTGTTCTTCGTGTTGACCGTCACCCCAGGGCTGCAGGAACTCTTCAACACCACGCCCCTGGGCCTGGCCGACTGGGCCTTTCTGTGCGTGATTCCCTTCCCGCTGTTTGGCCTCGAGGAGGCCCGCAAGGCCTGGGTACGGCGGCGCCAGCGCCGGGCCGCGGCCCCAACAGACTAATCGCCAAAGACGCCTTGGGTTTGGCACCCAAGGCGTCTTTTTTGCGGTCAAACAAAAAACCGCCGCAGGATGATCCTGCGGCGGCCGCGCCGAAGCCAGCGCGGGTGAACCACGCGCTGGCCTTGGCTTGCTTACTGATTCGCTGCGCCTCGCGTCGCCGTTCTTGGCGACACTTGGCCCGTTGGGACAGGCCCCCTGTCAGTCGGCACCGCAGCTACCTCGCAAGCGAGTAGGCACCGGACTGTGCGGCAGTGGGATGGTGGTCCACACCCTGGTGGTCGGCCCCAATCGGAGGAGGCCGTTGCGCGAAAACGTCGACGTTGTTGCCTGGTTCGGCATGGCATGGGTGGGGGTACTGGGAATGCTTATGTCCCGGACCTTCCCCCTAAGCAGTAGAAGTGCAAGCGCTGCGGCCGCAGCGTTTTCGCCTGCCCGTTGACAATCATCTGAAGCTAGTGTAAGCCCTGCCAATTTAGCTGTCAACTTTAAAGCTCGCCCTTTGGGAAGGCTCACCGCACGATGAAGTCGGCCGCCACCACCACCGCTTGATCGCGTTTGCCGATGGCCAGCTCCAGCGCCGCGCGGCCGACGCGCTTGAAGTGGTGGTCGATGGACGGCAGCCCCAAAAGCTGGCCCGACAGCTGGTTTTCCTGGCCCATCAGCCCCGGCACCGGCAACTCGTGATCCAGGTAATACTGCCGCACCCCAGCGGCGATGTCGTCGCCGTTGGCGAACACGAAATCGGCCTGGGCCTGGGCGAAAAACGCCCCGGCGGCCACCCCATCCGCGTAGGTCATCGAATCCACCCAGCACAGCGCCGGGGCCGGGGCCGCGCCGAACACGCGGGTGTAGGCGGCGACGATTGCCTGGGCCGTCGCGCTGACCGCGACGCCGCGCGGCAGCATCACCCCGACGCGGTGAAAGCCGCGGCGCCGAATCCAGTTAAGCGCATCGTCGTAGCTGCGGCCGCGGTCGGTGTAGGCGGCCGGCAGGGCCACGCTTCCCGGGTCTTGGCAGACCACGACCGGCCCGAACGCGAGGTACGGCACCATCGCGTCCAGGCTCAGCTGATGCGACGTGAAAATCAGCCCGTCGTAGGCCTTGCGCCGCAGCTGCTCCAAGGCGTCTTGTTCGACCTGTGCGTCGTAGTGCGACGGCAGGAGCACCACGCTGTAGCCGTTGGCAAAGGCCGCGTCCATGATGCCGACTGTCAAGTCGGTGAAATACGGATGCGAGAACCGTGGCAACACCACGCCGATGGTCCGGGTGCTGCCGCGGCTGAGGTCACGCGCCACGTCGTTGGGGACGTAATTGAGCTCCTGGATTACGGCCTCAATCGCCGCCTTCACCGCCGGCTTGACGTAGGGCTTGTGGTTGAGCACCCGCGACACCGTCGCCACCGAGTAGCCGCTTTTTCTCGCCACATCACGAATCGTTGCCATGCCTTCTCCTCCCAACCGTTGCCTTCCTCAGTGTACCAAAACGGCCGGGCTTTTGCTCAGAAGGCGAGTGAGCAAAACCCGGCCAGGGCGCTAAAGCAGCGTGGCGTTCAGGCGGTTTAAGGCCGAAGCGTTGGATTTCAGCGGGTCAAGCGCCGCCGCTTGGGCGACCAGCTTGGCAACCGCCGGGGCAGCCACGGTCTCATAGTCGCCGCCGTCGGGAATCACAATGGCCAGGGCGTAATCGATTGGGGTGCTGCCTTCCCCCCACCGCACCGGCTCGGCGAAGGTGATCAGCACCGAGGCGGGACGGGTCACCGCCGCGCTGGTCGCATGCGTCACCACCACGCGACCGGCGACAATCTGGCTGGCCTGCACCTCACTGGCGATGAAGCTTGCCTTCAGGCCTTGGGGATCCAGGTTGAGCCGGTCGGCCGTGATCTGAGCGATTGCGGTCAGCGCCGCCAGCTCATTGGCATTCTCGAGTGGGACCGCTACCGCAACGTTTTTCTTGGCAAACAAGGTGAACATAAGCATTCCTCCATTGTGACGTACCGTGACGATCAGCCGCAGGTCGGGGCCCCTTACCTGCAAAATCAGTGTATGCTGTGAAACGCGTTTCAGGTCAAGCCGCAATTTCAAATTAATTTCAGGTGGACGCAAACAGGGCACCGCAGACGATGTCTGCGGTGCCCTGTCGGTTAGTCGCTACGGCCGTAAGCGACGAACTACTTCTTAACTTCGGTGAAGGTCACACGCTTACGCAACTTTGGAGAGTACTTCTTCAAAGAAAGACGATCAGGCGTGTTACGCTTGTTCTTAGAAGTCAGATAGATTCGTTCGCCGGTTTCGGCGCAAGCAAGAAGAATGTTATCACGCATCTTACTTTCACCTCCCCTTTCAAGAATTACTAACTTTACTAGCATACAGGATTTTGCCGGAAAGTCAAGCACAAATCCTTGTCACCCGTCGGTCTCGCGCGGTCAGACGCTCAGGGTGATCTTGCCGATGCCTTGTTCGGCGTCCATCACGGTCACCGCGAAGCCGAACTTCTCGAACAGGTGCGTCAGCTTGGCGAAGTTGTCGCGGTCAAAGGAGCTCAGGTTGCCGTCGATGGTCTTGACGCCGGCCTTTTTGGCCAGGTTGATGAATGCCTTGAGGGCCAGCGTCGCCAGACCCATGTTCTGGAAGTCGTAAAAGGCCAAGCGGCTTTCGGAACCCAGGGTCTCAAGCACGGTGATGTGCATCGTGGCCTGCCAGCGGTTCAGGTCAAACAGCAGCTGGGACTGGAAGTCGGCCTTGGAGTGGCCGTACTTGTCGACGTTTTCGAACGGGGTGTACACGCTGACGGTGAAGCTGTTGCGCTTTTTGTCCTCGAGTTTGTAATCGGTGTAGACGATGTACTGGGTGGCCTTCGTCTCCCCGTCGGCTTGCGGCCGGTTCATGCTGGACAAGATCGTGAACTGGGGATCCTTTTCGATGGCGGCAAGCCGCTTGGCGTACACCTGATCATACTCTGTCTGCGAGCTCATTGTGAAACCTCCACATATAATGTTGGTTTCATTATAGCATTAACTCAGCCATGCCACGAGTAATCTTTTAAAAATGAAAAGAAAAAAATATTTTACATCACATTACGGCATTTTCGTTTTCATTTTTCAAATTCAAGACGAACACATCCTCCGCCTCCGGCCGCCCCAAAAGCGCGTCCGGCTGGGCCGGCAGCCGGTCCTGACAGGTGAAACCCAGCCGCCGCAGTAGGCCGGCGGAACGCTGGTTGCTGACCGAGACGAAGGCGTAGACCCGCCCGGTACCGCTGCGGCGCAGCTGGGCCAGCACCTGGGTCAAGGCGGCGGTCATCAGCCCCTGGCCCCAGTAAGCACGGGCCAAGGCGTAACCCAGCTCACGGTCCGGGGCGTCCGGCCCGGTGGCCGCCCGGGCGTAAACGCCGACTTGGCCGACCACCTGGCCGTCATGCACCACCGCCAGCACCTCCGGGGCGTGAGCCAGCCGGGCCTGGGCCGCGGCCAGGTCCGAGACCGGCAGCAGACCGGCCGGACCGCTCACCGCCGGGTCGCCGGCGTAGGCCAAAAAGGCCGCGGCATCGGTCGGCGCAATCGGCCGCAGCGTGACCGCCGGCAGCTGTCGCGCCATCATGAAAGCTCCTTGGGCCAATCCGCCGGCAGCGGCAGGCTCAGGTCGTGGCGCGTGGTCGTGAACGGGTCGGTGAAGGTCAGGTCGCTGGCCTGCAGCAGCTGGTGCGGCCAAGCGTCAGCGGCCTGGCCGTACAGCGGATCACCGACCACCGGGTGGTCGATTGCGGCCAGGTGAGCGCGAATCTGGTGGGTGCGGCCGGTGTGAAGCGTCAAGGCGACCAGGCTCAGCGGCCCCGGCGTCAGCACCCGGTAATCCGTGACCGCCGCCTGGCCGGCCGGCGTCACCACGCGGTGAATGCCGTCTTCGGCCTTGCCCAGCGGCAGGTCAATCACGCCGGTCGCCGGTTCTGGGGTGCCGACCACCACGGCCTTGTAGTGCTTGATCACCGTCGCCTCGTCCAGCAGGCTTTGCGCGAACACGTGCTTGGCCACCAGCACCAGGCCCGTGGTGTCGCGATCCAGCCGCGTCATGATGGCCGGCTGGGGCCCGTCGATGCCCTCACTCGCCAGGTAGGCGGCGACGTAATTCAGCAGACTTTCGGTCGGGTGGCTGGGGCCTGGCACGCTGTTAAGGCCGGCCGGCTTGTTGACCACCAGCCAGTTGTCAAGCTCAAGCACCACGGTGAGCGGCCCAGGGGTCGCTGCGACGCCGGTCGCCGGTGGCAGCTCGAAGCGCACCTTGGCGGCCTTAGCCACGCGTTCGTTGACGCTGGTCTGACGCCGGCCCAGCCAGATGGTGTGGGCGTCGGCCAGGCGCTTGTAGAGCCGCCAGCTGACCCCGTTGGCCGCAAGCAGGCGCTTGACGGTTGTTTCTCTTGGTGCCGTGAATTCGAATTGATAGTTCATGCTTCACCTCCGCTGACTCGATTATACCCAAAACCCCGCGGCTTTGCCGGTTTTTTGCGCCGTAGCGCGAGCAAAAACTCGGCGGCTGCGTTATAGTAGGGAAAACGCAGGAGGCAACATTATGATTGAAGATCCCAACGCCTTGGGACCCCTCACGCTAACGGCCGGGGCCCTGTACTTCGATTACCACGGCTGGCACGCTCGCCTGACCGCGGTCAACGACCACCTGGTTCGCCTAACCGTCACCGCCGAGTCGACCTGGCCAACTCACCCGAGCATCCCCGTCGCGCCGGAGGTGACCAAACACGCCGACGAAACCATCGCCACCGGCGGCTCCGGACAGCGCTTCGACGCCCCCATCGTGACGGCCGCGACCACACAACCGCTGACGCTTGCCGACGGCGGCGTGACGCTGGGCGACTACCGCCTGGTGCCAAGCAACGGACATCTGACCGTGCAGCGCAGCGCTGACGTCGTCTGCACCCTGTTTTTGCCGCAGCTGAGCGAGACGGCCTGGACCGCTCGCATCCGCACGGCGCCTTCGGCCAACTACTTCGGCGGCGGCATGCAAAACGGCCGCGTCAACCTGAACGGCCAGCTGATTCAGATCAAAAACGAGAACCGCTGGACCAAAGGCAGCGTGACCACGCCGGTACCCTTTTACTGGGCAACCACGGGCTACGGGCTGTTGGTCAACTCGTTCACGCCGGGCGAGTACGACTTCGCCGATCCGCGAGCCGGCGCCTACCTGACCCACGAGGACCCAATCTTTGACGCCTACCTGATTCTGGCGCAGACGCCCGCCGGCCTGATTCACGGCTACCATGAGCTGACCGGCAGCCCGGCGCTGCCGCCGGCCTTCACCTTCTACCCGGCCCACTTCAACGCCTACAACCGCGACTACTGGGTGCCGGTCACCCAAGACTCCGCCGGGGCGATTCGCTTCGCCGACGGGCGGTGGTACAAGGAGTACCAGCCGATTCGCAAGGAGACTTTCAACACCGGCTTTCGCGCCGGCGCCATCACCGTCGCCGGCGTGACCCTGGTGCCCAACGTGCCGGGCAGCGGCCACGTCGAATTCACCGAACCCGACGCCGATGGGATGCCGCGCCACGCCTTTCGCGAATCGCTCAACGGCGAGCACAACCGCCAGTTCTCCGCCCGAGCGGTGCTGGACCGCTACCGCGACAACGGCCTGCCGCTGGGCTGGTTCATCCCCAACGACGGCTACGGCGCCGGTTACGGCCAAACCGAGAGCCTGGCAGGCGACCTCGAGAACCTCGCGGCGTTTCGCACTTACGCCGCAAGCCTGGGCGTGACCACCGGCCTGTGGACCCAAGCGACCCTGACGCCCAAGGACCCGGCCGCCCCGCAAAAAGGCGAGCGCGACTTCGCCCGTGAGCTGGACGCCGGGGTTCGGGCAATCAAAACCGACGTCGCCTGGGTCGGCGAGGGATACACCTTCGGCCTCAACGCCGGGGCCAAGGCCGCGGCCGAGTTCACCAAGCGCAAGCTCCGGCCGGCCATCGTCACGCTCGACGGCTGGGCCGGCTCGCAACGCACCGCCATCACCTGGACCGGCGATCAGGCGGGATCGGACTGGGTCAACCTCGCCGCTCACATCGGCTCGTACCTCTCCGCCGGCCTGTCGGGGCTTTCCAACGTCGCAAGCGACGTCGACGGCATCTACGCCGGCAGCGACCCGGTGATTCAGACCCGCGACCTGCAATGGAAGGCCTTCACGCCGCACTTTTTTGCCATGGACGGCTGGGGCGATCAGCCCAAGCTAATGGGCATGCAACTGGGCGACCCTTACCTTGCGATCAACCGCGCCTTTTTGCAGTACCACACGCAGCTGGTGCCTTACCTCTACAGCCTGGCCGCCGCGGCGCGGCGAACCGGGGCGCCGGTTTTGCGCCCGACCTTTTGGGCCGAGGCGACCGCCTACACGCACAGCGCCGCGCTTGAGGACCAGTTTCTGGTCGGCGACGACTTGCTGGTCGCCCCGATTGTCAACGCCTATGGCCGCACCGCTGACGGCAGCCTGCGCGATCACCTGTACCTGCCGGCCGGCACGTGGTACGACTTTTGGACCGGGGCAGCCCTCCCCGGCGGCCGCACCCTGCACGATCTGACCACGCCGCTGAGCCGGCTGCCGCTATTCGTGCGGGAAGGCGCGATTCTGCCGCTGACGCCGCCGCACCTCACGCCGGCGGCACGGCCTTCGGACCGAATCATCGACTGGACCCCGGGCGTCGGCCGCTTCACGCTGGTGGAAGACGACGGCCAAAGCACCGCCGATGCGGCCGGCGAGCAGGCCCAGACCCTTCTGGTCGGCACCAAGCACCGGCTGATCATTCAGCCCACCACCGGCCGCTTCGCCGGTCAGCAGGAGCAAGTCACCTTGACCCTGTTCATCGCCGGGGCCACCACCGCAACGGTAACCATCGATGGCCGGCCCGTCGCAGTCACGCCGCAGGTCGGACCACGGCCGAACGACGTGCTGCACCGAAGCGCAAGCGGCCTGCTGCTCGCCCTGGGTCGCCAGTCGATTCGCAGCACCGTTGTCGTCACGCTATAACCCAACGCCAAAACAGGCTTGCCGTACAGACCGGCCCGATTGACAGCCAATGCTGCTGTTGTCAATCGGGCCGCCTGGGGCAAGCCTGTTGGTGTAACTGGGTCGTCAGCGGTAGTACTGGGCGAAAGTGGCCGCCGCGCTTGCCTCGATCAGACGGTCGGCAAAGGCCGCGACGTCCGGGCCGGTCACCGCCAGCACATCCTGTCCCGCCGCCGCCCCGTCTTCAAACAGCGCCAGGATGTCATCGAGCAGCGAAACCTGGGCGTTCCAGGCGATTGGGCCGACCTTAAACAAGTACTTTTGCAGCTCACGGTAGACGACCTCGTAATCGTGCGGCAGCGCGGACACCGCCGCCATGTGGTCGCGCCACGCTTTTTTCTCCTGCCAAACGCTCATGGCTGTCGCCTCCCCAGCTTCTTGTACACCGCGGCGTTGAGCTGGCGGCGCCAGCGGTCCTGCACGTTGGTCGCGCCGCTTGCGGCCCCGACCGAATCGGCAAAGCCGGCGATGTCGTCACCCAGCGCCTCTTGGACGCTGAGGCCATCTGCCGCGGCCTCGACCATCATGTCCACAATGCCGGCCAGAATCGGCATCAGGTTGCGGCCGGTAAAGTCGGCTCGCGCCATCACCGTCTGGTTGATGGTCTGCCAGGCCGCCTGGTAATCCGACGGCAGCAAGGCGACCCGGGCGGCAAATGCCGCCATCTGCCGGGTCATGTCGTTGCCAGTGATGCGGTCCCAAAAATTCATCTCACTCCCCCCTCAGCTGGCTGACGGTGGCGGCCAGGTGATCCCACCGCTGCCAAAAATCGGCTAGGTACTGCCGCCCCGCGTCGTTAAGGGCGTAAAACTTGCGCATCGGCCCCCTGGCAGACTGGCGCCGCGTCACGCTCAGCAGGCCTTTTTTCTCCAGCCGCAGCAGCACCGTGTAAACCGTGCCTTCGACAATGTCGTCGAGGCCGTGGTCGACTAGGTACTGCGTGATCTCGTAGCCGTAAGTCTCACCGCGGCTGATGCGTTCCAAAATGATGCCGTCAAGGGCCCCCTTGAGCAGCTCGGTCGAGCCGTTCATCTCATCGCCTGCTTTCTTTCGTTATGACCTCTGGTACATTATATTACTTAGTAGTCAGCATAACAAGGCGGTTTGACGCTGGGCGGTCCCATGAACTATGGTGAGCGTGAGACTGGAGGTCCCCATATGCAACAGACTGACATTCCTTACGGTCACGACCCGCTTCAACGCGCCGATTTGTACCTGCCGGCCCATCCCAACCAGGCGGCCATCGTCTTTGTTCACGGCGGCGGCTGGTTTCGCGGCGACAAAAGCCGCGAGGTGGCGCTGGGGCAAACGCTGGCCGCGGCCGGTTACCTGGTCGCCATCCCCAATTACCGCCTCGCGCCGGCCGCATTGTTCCCCGCCGCGCAAGAAGACCTCGCCGCCTTCTTGGCGTGGCTGGCCGCCAGCCCCTGGCCCTTTGACCGCTCCCGCGTCGGGCTGCTGGGGGCCAGCGCCGGTGGCACCATGGCGCTTTTGCAAAGCCAAGTCAGTGGCCAACCCGTCGTCGCCTGGTCGGCGCTGGTCGACTTTGCCGACTGGCTAGCCCACCACCGCGCCGTTCGGCCCAGCCCCGATGCGGCCACAACGCTTGGCTTGCACGACCCGACGGCGATTCACGCGGCCTTTTACAAGTACGTGGTGACGACCTACCTCGGCCCCGTCACCCCGCCGCGGCTGGTCGCCCTCACGCCGCGAGCCGGAACCGATTCGGCCCTGGGTCCCGCGCTGCTGTTCAACTCGACCGCCGAGCTGGTGCCGCTCGCCGGCCCCAAGCGCTTCGTCGCCCGGGCCCAGGCGGCCGGCCACGCCGTCGCCTTGCAAGTGGTCCCCGGCACCGCCCATGCGCGGCACTACACCGATCAGGCGCTGCCGGCCACGCTGGCCTTTTTCGCCCAGCACCTGCTGGCGCCCAATCCCTGACCCAACGCCAAACGGTGGCGACTCCTGAAATTGGGAGCCGCCACCGTTTTGTCGTCATCAAGTTATTGCGCGACGCGCGTCAGGGACAGCGGCGCGGCCGCCCCGGTTTGCCAGGCCAGTTGGCCGGCCTTCAGGGTCAAAAACAACGGATCGGCCGCCTGATCCGGAATGAACACGTAGCCGTTGGCCTGCTTAACCGCCCGGTAGCTGGTGGTGATGGGCGCCACACCCGGCTGCGCCACCGTCAGCTGCTTGGCCGTCAGCGTGATGGTCACGCTGGTGCTGTGCCACTTGCCGTAGTAGGCCGCAAGCCCGGTGGCCTGGCGGGACTTGGCCGCCTGGACCTTCTTGGCTGCCGGAGACTGCTTAACCGCCGCTGTCTGCTTGGCCGCCTGGGCCTTCTTGGCCGCCGCGGCCTGCTTGGCCGCCTGGGCCTTCTTAGCTGCCGCGGCCTGCTTGGTCGCCGGAGACTGCTTGGCTGGCGCGGCCTGCTTGCCGGTCTTAGCCGCCTTGCTGGTGACCGCGACGCCGGCCGCAGCGGTATCGGTTTG
The DNA here is from genome assembly GCF_054785075.1 of Lacticaseibacillus suihuaensis. Lineage (NCBI taxonomy): Bacteria > Bacillati > Bacillota > Bacilli > Lactobacillales > Lactobacillaceae > Lacticaseibacillus > Lacticaseibacillus suihuaensis. Next base: position 69,052 of record NZ_BAAGBJ010000011.1, read on the forward strand.
GACCTGCGCCTGACCCAAAACCCAGGTGCCAACGCCCAGTGTCACCAACCCGATCAATAACCACTTTTTCATCACGATCACTCCTTTGCCTTTGTTACAACCAGTATAGCACGGCGACATATGTTTGTAATCTTCTTGTCACATTCTTAACGAATGGCCGGCAGATTGCGGCGGCCGCACTCGCCAATTTGTTACAAAATCATTTCTCCATCGCAAAGTCGAACGTGTGTTTGTATAATTAAGGCAGCGAAGGGAGGGGTAGCGATGACCCGCAGCCATCGGCAGGATGCCCGGGCGATTGCCCGGTTTTTCGCTCATGATTACCGCGACCGCGGCATGCTCAAGTGGCAGGGTTTTTACCTGTCGGATCACACGGCGGCCTTGAACAAGGCCCAGGCCGCGGCCGCCAACCGGCCACAGTCCTTGCCGCTGCAGGACCAGGCCACCGTGCGAGAAGCGCTGGCTCAGGCCATGGCGACCGGCGAGTCCGTGACCTGCCAGCTGGAGGCCGTCGACGCCGATCTCGCCGTGCAGGCGCCATTCACCGGCAAGGTTCGCGGCTACACGGCCGACGACGGCGTGTGGATTGGGGGCCACCACGTGATGATTGCCGAGCTGCGTCACGTGACGCGGTTGGGTTTTGCCGTCAATTAGTGTACACTACGCCTAAACCCTACGAGGAGGTCCGAGATGACTCTGATTGCAATCCTGATCGACGGGCTGGCCGCCGCCGGCTACCACGTGCAGGCCACCGCCGGCATGCACCTGGCCGGCACCGTGTTTCAAGGCGTCTTGACGCTGGTACTGTTGGTGATGACGTTCAGCTACAAGGGCAAGCGGCTCGGGTGGTTCAACTTCAGCACCTGGGCGCATAATTTCACCTTCCGCTACGCCATCATCATTTTGTCGCTGCTGGTCAACGCCGTCTTGCTGTTCGTCTACGTGCTGAACGTGACTGGGCAAAACACCACGCTGCTATTTCACTAAATAATCGCCGCAACCGGCCAATCACCGGTTGCGGTTTTTTGTTGGGTGAAATTTAGTAAAACTTTTGTCCAGACTATCATTCCCGTCACGTCGGCAATTGCGCGGCGGTCGTTACTTGAATTCGCCAAAAATTTAGTAAATTTATAGTTCACTTTTCCCCATAAATTTAGTAAACTGTTCTCGAAGGTGAGCGGCGGTCTGCCGCCACCTGGCTTGGAAAGGAGGGGTCGCCATCGCCACCCTGAAAGATATCGCAAAGGCCGCTCACGTTAGCGCCGCCACCGTGTCGCGGGTGCTGAATGCCGACACGTCGCTGGCCGTCAGCCCGGACACCCGCCGGCGCATTTTCGCCGCCGCCGAGGCCCTGAACTACACGAAGCATCAGCGCCGGACCGTTCCCGCGGCCAGCACCATCGGGCTGGTGCAGTGGTACTCCGAGGCCGCCGAAACCAACGACCTGTACTACCGCGCCATCCGCTGGGGCGTTGAGACCCAGCTGGAGGCCGACGGGTTCCAGATCGCCCATGTGTTCGCCAAGGACGCGCTGCCCAGCGACACGCTGGCCGGGCTGATCGCCATCGGCAAGTACTCACCGGCCCAACTGGCCAACTTCAAGGCTCAGTCCAAGCCGCTGGTCATCGTCGACCAAGACACCCTCGCCCAAGAGATCAGCTGCGTCACCACCAGCTTCGGCGATCCGGTGGACAAAATCATCCAGCACTTCCTGGCCGCCGGTCACCACCGCATCGGCATGATCGCCGGGACCGAGCAAACCACCGACGGCGTGGCGCTGAGCGACGCGCGACTGGCCGCCTTCAAGCAGGCCATGCGTCGCCGGGCCACGCTCGATGAGTCGCTGATTTACCCCGGCGCCTTCACCATCGAAGGCGGCTACCAGACCATGACCGCGGTGATCGAAGCGCTCGGGGCCGCCTTGCCCCACGCCTTTTTCGTCGCCAGCGACACCATGGCAATCGGGGCCATCAAGGCGCTTCAGGAACACCACATTCAGGTGCCTGAACAAGTCAGCATCATCGGCTTCAACGACCTGGCCGTTGGCCGCTACATCAGCCCGAGCCTGAGCACGGTGCAGGTGGCGACCCAGCTGATGGGCATGAACGCCGCCCGGCTGCTCAAAGACCAGCTCGACGGCCTGGCCACCGCCCCGGAACGCATCACCCTGGGCAGTCAGCTTTTGCTGCGCGACAGCAGCGATTAATTCGGTTATCAACCTTAAAAACCGCACCACACTAAGGAGGAGCATCATGGATACACAGGAACTTCGCACCGGCTTCACCAGCGCCTTTGGCCACGCCCCGACTCACACGTACTTTGCACCGGGCCGCATCAACCTGATTGGCGAACACACCGACTACAACGGCGGTCACGTTTTCCCTTGCGCGATCAGCCTCGGCACTTACGCCGCCGTTGGGCCGAACACGGACAACAGCTTCCGCCTGTTTTCCGCCAACTTCCCGGATGCCGGGACCAAGACCATCGCCCTGGCCGAACTAAACACCGCCAAGGACGGCAGCTGGACCGATTACTTCAAGGGCATGGCGCAGGTCCTGCAGGCGGCCGGGGCCAACTTCACCACCGGGCTTGACGTCTACATTAAGGGCAATCTGCCGAACGCGTCCGGTCTGTCGTCATCCGCCTCGCTGGAGCTGTTGACCGGGATTATTCTGAAGGCAACCTACAACCTGCCGGTCAGCATGCTGGACCTGATCAAAAACGGCCAGAAGGTGGAAAACCAGTACATCGGCGTCAACTCCGGCATCATGGACCAATTCGCCATCGGCATGGGCCAAAAGAACCGCGCCACCCTACTTGACACCAACACCCTGGAATACGAATCGCTGCCGCTTGACATGGGCGACAACGTGGTCGTGATCATGAACACCAACAAGCGCCGCGAGCTGGCCGACTCCAAGTACAACGAGCGCCGCAGCGAGTGCGAAGAGGCCCTGCGCCGCCTGCAGACGCGCCTGGACATCAAGAGCTTGGGCGACCTGTCGATCAACGAATTCGACCAAAACACCTACCTGATCTACGACGAGACCCTGATTCGCCGGGCTCGCCACGCGGTGTTCGAGAACCAACGGACCCTGCAGGCCGCCGCGGCCCTCAAGGCCGGCGACCTGGCCAGCTTCGGTCGGCTGATGTCGGCCTCCGGCGTCTCACTCGCCTACGACTACGAGGTTACCGGCCTGGAGCTTGACACGCTGGTTCAAAACGCGCTGAAGCAAGACGGCGTCCTCGGGGCTCGCATGACCGGTGCCGGCTTTGGCGGCTGCGCCATCGCCTTGGTCAACAAGGACGCCGTTTCGGCCTTCACCGAAGCGGTCGGCGCCGCCTACCTGAAGGCGGTTGGCTACAAGGCCGACTTCTATGTCGCCGAAATCGCCGACGGACCACGCCAGCTGGACTAGTACACGGGTCTGCTGCCGCAACGCAAAAGCCGCTAGCTTGCGCCGCCATTGAGGCCCAATCCGCCGCTTTGACGCGCTACCAGCCCACTAAGTTCGCGGCACCTCGCGCTCTGTTGAACGGGCTCCCCGTGGCACCACCACTCGGGTCGCCCTCTCTTGAAAGGAGATTTCTCATGACTATTGCTGTTTTAGGCGGGGCCGGTTACATCGGCTCCCACACGGTTGCGCAACTGATTAAGCACGGCGAAGACGTCGTGGTACTCGATAACCTCATCACCGGCCACCGCAAGGCCGTTGACCCGAAGGCCCGGTTTTACCAAGGCGACATTCGCGACTACAAGTTTTTGAGCAGCGTATTTTCCAAGGAAAAAATCGACGGCGTCATTCACTTCGCGGCCTTCTCCATCGTGCCCGAGTCGATGAAGGACCCGCTGAAGTACTTCGACAACAACACCAGCGGCATGATCACGCTGCTTGAGGCGATGAAGCAGTTCGGCATCAACAAGATTGTCTTCTCCTCCACCGCCGCGACGTACGGCGAGCCCAAGCAGATTCCAATCAAGGAGACCGACCCGCAGATTCCAACCAACCCTTACGGCGAATCGAAGCTCGCGATGGAGAAAATCATCCACTGGGCCGACGTCGCCTACGGTATCCACTTCGTCGCGCTGCGCTACTTCAACGTCGCCGGCGCCATGCCGGACGGCTCGATTGGCGAGGATCACCACCCGGAAACCCACCTGATTCCAATCATTTTGCAGGTGGCCGCGGGGACCCGTGACGGGCTTCAGATCTTCGGCGATGACTACCCGACCAAGGACGGCACCAACGTTCGCGATTACGTCCACGTCGTCGACTTGGCCGACGCCCACATTCTGGCGATGGACTACCTGAAGGCCGGCAAGCCAAGCGACGCCTTCAACTTGGGCTCCGCCACCGGCTTTTCCAATTTGCAGATTCTCGAGGCCGCACGGAAGGTGACCGGCAAGGCCATCCCGGCCACTATCGGGCCACGCCGCGCCGGCGACCCAAGCACCCTGATCGCCGCTTCCGACAAGGCCCGGACGGTGCTTGGCTGGAAGCCGAATTACGATAATGTTGAGGCCATCATCAAGACGGCCTGGAACTGGCACGAAAGCAAGCCGGAAGGATTCGGTGACAAGATTTGACCGCTGTTGAACACCAACTAGACTTCATTTTGAAGCACAACCCGGATTACACCGAGCTGGACCGTGTTTTCCTCAAAAACCGCGTGTTGGCGCTGGTCGGCGACGCGGCGGCGGATTTCCCAGGGGCTCCGGATCCCCTAGCCAACCTGGACGCCTTGGTCGAGGCCGCCGTTCAAAACGGCAGCTGCGCCAACACCGTAGCCGCCAAGCAGATTCTCGAGGCCGAACTGATGGCCCTGGCCACCCCGCGGCCAAGCGCCGTGAACGCGACGTTTTGGGCGAAGTACCAGCAGTCGCCGCAAAGCGCCACGGACTGGTTCTTCAACCTCAGCCGCGCCAACAACTACATCCAGACCCGCGCGATTGCTAAGAACATCAAGTTCCCGGCTCACACGGACTACGGCGACCTGGAGATCACCATCAACCTCTCCAAGCCGGAAAAAGACCCCAAGGACATCGCGGCGGCGGCCAAGGCCCAAAGCTTCGGCTACCCGGCCTGCCAGCTCTGCCTTCAAAACGAGGGCTACCGCGGCCGCGCCGACTACCCGGCCCGCGGCAACCACCGCATCGTGCGTTTTTCCTTGGGTGGCGCGACCTGGGGCTTTCAGTACTCACCTTACGCCTACTTCAATGAGCACGCGATTTTCCTCGACACCGTGCATGAGCCGATGCACATCAACCGGCAGACCTTCACCAACCTGCTGGACATTGTGACGATGCTGCCGCACTACTTCGTCGGCAGCAACGCCGACCTGCCGATCGTCGGCGGCTCGATGCTGTCGCACGAGCACTACCAAGGCGGCCGCCACGTCTTCGCCATGGCGGTGGCCCCGGTAGAGAAAACGCTGAACCTGCCGGGCTTTCCGGCCGTCACCGCCGGCCGTGTCAAGTGGCCGATGAGCGTCATTCGCCTGACCTCAAGCGACCGCGGCCAGCTGGCCGCCGCGGCCGAGCACATCCGCGCGACTTGGGCGACGTACAGCGACGAAAGCGTCGACGTTCGCGCCGTCACCGATGGCACCCCGCACCACACCGTCACGCCGATTGCGCGGCGCGTCGATCAGGACTACCAGCTCGACTTGGTGCTGCGCGACAACCAAACCAGCGTGGCTTACCCCGATGGCATTTTTCATCCCCACCAGGACGTCCAGCACATCAAAAAAGAAAACATCGGCCTGATCGAAGTGATGGGGCTGGCTGTCCTGCCGGCCCGGCTGCGCCTTGAGCTGCAAGAGGTCAAGAAGTTTCTGCTGGGCCAGCCCAACGCCATGGCGGCGGCTCACCGGCCGTGGGCGATGCAGCTGCAGCAGGCCTTCGCCTGGACCCCGACCAACGCCGACGACCTGCTGAACCAGGCCGTGGGCAAGGTCTTCGCCCGGGTCCTGGAAGACGCCGGTGTGTTCAAGCGCGACGTAACCGGCCAAGCGGCGTTCGACCGCTTCTGCGCCGCGCTGTAACGTTGTTTTTGAAGCCAGCCGAATTGCGATTCGGCGGGCTTTTTTGCGTGCGGCGGGGTAGAATGGGCCTATCATCGCCTCACGGCAGGAAGAAGGCATTGCCATGACCGCAGACTTACGCGATTGGCCACTGCCACCCGCACCGGACCCCCGGCGCATGTGGCGCCTCATTAACTGGGAGCACACCATGACGGACGGCTAGTCATGGCGGCCGGGTGCTCCCGGCGCAGAAAGGATCCACGTGAAAAATCTCTATCAATTACTGGCGGTGCGGCTCTTGATCAACCTCGCCGACAGCTTGTTTTACGTCGTCACGCTTTGGAACGTCACCCAGGCGGCCGACACGCTCACCACCGGCGCACTGGTGGCGCTGTTCGCCCTGCCGGACGTGCTGGCGGTGTTCATCGGCCCGCTGATTGACCGCTTCGAGCCCCGGCGGCTGCTGGTGGTTGCAAGCGGGCTGCAGCTAGTCATTCAGCTGGTGCGGCTGGCGACGCTCACTCCGTTCAACCTCCCGCTGACCTACGCCCTGGCCCTGAGCAGCACGCTTGCGTCGAGCCTGACCTACCCGCTGGAGGATGTGCTGATACCAAGGCTCGCGCCGGCCAACCGGCTGGTGTTTGCCAACAGCCTGTTTGCGGTGGCCTACAAGACCGTCGACACCGCGTTCAACGCCGTGTCCGGGCTGCTCTTGTCGGCGCTCAGCTTCTTTGCGCTTTACGCCGCAGACCTCGGCGTGTTCGCGCTGGTGTTCGTGCCGCTGTTGGCCTTTCGGTTCCACCGCGGGCCTGTAACCGCCGTGCCGTTGTCCGCCAAGGCTTACCGCACGGAGCTGGCCGCGGGCTGGCGCTACCTGATCGGCTCACCGCTGCTGCGCGCACTCACCTGGCCGCTGGTCGCCATGAACGCGGCGACGGCGCTGGCCAGCGTGGCGATGCCCTACTTCAGCCAGGAATTCGCACGGCCGAAGCTCGTGTTCGGGCTGTTCACCACGGCGGAGGGCGTCGGGGGAATGCTCGGCGCGCTGGCGGTGACCGCAATCGCCCGCCGCGCCGGCGTGGGCAGGCTGATCAGCTGGCTTTTGGTCGGCGAGGGCGCCGCATGGCTGCTCGCGGTAATGGTTCACCAGGTGGCCGCCACCGCGGCGCTCTTGGCGCTGAGCTCGGCGCTCGGCAGCGTGTCCAACACGCTGTACGCCGGCCTGTACCAGGTGCTGCCGGACGCCACGCTGCTCGGGCGCGTCAACACGACGGTCGATTCGCTGATCACGGTCGCCATGCCCGCGGGCAGCCTGCTCGGCGGCTGGGTGCTGGCCGGCATCGGCGCGCGGTGGGGCATGGCCCTGCTGGGGCTGAGTCTGATCGGCGGCGCCATCACCTACTGGCTCAGCCGGCCGGTGATGGCGCTGCCGAAGATGAGCGCGGTGCGCCCGTTGCCCCGGCGCGGTTGACGCCCGGTCCGCGCCGTGATATAAATAAGTCAATTACGAAAACGGAGGTCACGCCATTGAAGTTCTAAGCGAGTTGTCTGAACCAAGCACGTCCCATCACTGCACCACGGGATTCGTGCGCCGTCCAGACGACCGCTAGACTTCTTCGGCGGGCCGCACAGCCCCCGGAGTCTCTGGGGGCTTTTTGTGTGGTCAAGCTACCACGCCCCCCGGTCGGCTGGACTCACCACAAGGGGGTCACCATGTCTAACATTACGATTTCACACCTCACGTTCGCTTACCCCGGGCAAGCGGACATCTTCACCGACCAGAGCCTGACGCTCGACTTGAGCTGGCACCTGGGCCTGAACGGCCGCAACGGGCGGGGCAAAACCACCCTGCTACGCCTGCTGCAACAAGAGCTGTCGCCGTCCAGCGGCCGCCTGAGCGTCCCGGTACCCTTAACCTACTTTCCGCAGCCGGTGGCGGACCCAACGCTTGACGCCTGGCAGGTCGCAGCCGACATCACACCGGCCGAGCTGTGGGAGGTACAGCGCGAGCTGTCCGCTATGGGCGTGGCCGAAGACGTGCTGTACCGGCCGTACCAGAGCCTGTCGGGCGGCGAGCAGACCAAGCTGCTGCTCGCGGCGCTTTTTGCCCAGACTACCGCATTCGCCCTGATCGACGAGCCGACCAACCACCTCGACGCCGCCGGCCGCCGGCAGGTCGCCGCCTACCTGGCCGCCAAAAAAACCGGCTACATCGTGGTCTCCCACGACCGTGACTTCCTCGATGCCGTCACCGACCACACCCTGACTATCGAGAAAAAGCAGCTGGTGCTGACCCGCGGCAACTTCGCCGCTTACAGCCAGGCCAAGGCCACCCAAGACCTTTCCGAGCAGGCCGAACAAGCCAAGCTCAAAAAAGACATCGACCGCCTCAAGCAAAGCGCCAGGGACAAAAAAGACTGGTCCAAAAGCCGCGAGGGCGACATCCACGGCGACCCACACGTCAAGGGGTCCGGTGGCACCGGCCACGACGGCTTCACCACCGCCCGGGCCGCTCGCATGATGCAAAGGGCCAAGAACCTCGACCGCCGGGTGCAAGGTGCGATCGCCGACAAGGAGGCGCTGCTTCAAAACGTCGAGTTCATCGACCCGCTCGCGCTTGATTACGTCCCCGACTACCACACCACGCTGTTGACCCTGCGCGACGTCACCCTGAGCTTCGCCGGCCAGCCGCTGTTTGCCCCGGTGTCCTTTTCCGTCAAGCGCGGCGAGCGGGTGGCCTTGGTCGGCCCCAACGGCGCCGGCAAGAGCTCGCTGCTCGACGCGGTGCTGCAGACGGCCGGCCGCACCACCGTCACCGGCCAAAAAAGCGCCACCTTCACCGGCACCGTGTCCGGTGAGATCACGCTGGTCAACACCGCCCAGGCCTTGGTGCGGCAGCAATACGCCGACAACCGCGGGTTACTGGCCGCTTTTGCCGAGCAGCGCCACTTGAACTACCAGGACCTCCTGAACAACCTGCACAAGCTCGGCGTCGAGCGCAGTGTGTTCACCACGCCGATCGAGCAGATGTCCGGCGGCCAACAGAAAAAAGTCGAGCTGGCCGCCAGCATGGCCACCGCCGCCGCCTTTTACCTGTGGGACGAACCGCTCAATTACCTGGATGTCTTCAACCAAGACCAGCTGATTCAGGTGATTCAGGCCGTTCAGCCGACGCTGTTGTTCACCGAACACGACCAACACTTCATCGATGCCGTGGCGACCAAGGTGGTCACGCTGCAGCTGCTGTCTTGACTGCACTCAAAAACCGCGCATTGCCCGCTGCCCCAGACTGAAATCTGGGCGCTACGATATTTGGAGTTGATAGGCTACTTGCCTGCCAGCTCCTTTTTCTATACCATTTAGTTTTCAGCACACAAACAGGACACCACACGGCTTCCTGTTCATCGTCCCGACCAAAGAATTCAG
>NZ_BAAGBJ010000012.1:0-77218 GCF_054785075.1 Lacticaseibacillus suihuaensis
TTTTACAATCTGCGGCGAGTGAAAGGCAGACTAAAGGGCAAGTCTCCAGTTGAATGCCGAAAACTTGCCCTTCAAAACGCTGCATGAGCGAATTATTTAATTGTCCAACTCCATGGGTTCACATCACTATTTAGGCATATTTTCATCGCTTTATAGTTAGAATTTGGAAGCCGTTTTTCATGAATAACGTAAAGTAGAAATGACATAGAGTTTTAAAATCACTATTTGGTGAGATCAGCCTCGTTCATAAACTGGTGCAACGCCTCTCGCCACGTCGGGATTTCAAATCCAGTCTTTTCCGTCTCACGCAAATCCAGGACAGAATGCCGAGGCCGATATGCCTTTTGTGGATATTCACTAGATGATACCGGCACTACATCAACATCATCATTGTTCTTAAGAATTTCTCGTGCGAATTCGTACCAGGTACAGCTACCCTCGTTAGATAGATGGTAAGTCCCAAACTCAAGATTCTGGTCAATCGCATATGTCATAAACTCAGCTAGAGTTTTGGTCCAAGTAGGGCGACCAAACTGATCATTCACGACTGTCAGCCGGTTATGCGTCTTAGCAAGATTAAGCATCGTGTATACAAAATTGTGACCGAATCTGCCGAATACCCAACTTGTACGAATAATATAATACTTTGTCGCAAATTGGCGGATTTCTTGTTCGCCTTCGTACTTTGCACGACCGTACTCATTCTTCGGCGCTGGTTTGTCATTCACCGAATACACGTCTTTTCTCTCACCGTCAAAAACGTAATCCGTACTAATGTATACAATCGTCGCACCTACCGCCTCAGCGGCTTTCGCCAGATTTCGTGTTCCGTCAACATTAACGCGTTGATTATCAGATTTCCCCTCACCCTCGGCCTCATCAACCGATGTATAAGCTGCACAGTGGTAGATAACATCTGGCCTGAAATTCGCAACATATGTTTCTACAGCTTGCGCATCCGTAATGTCTAGCTCATTTGAAGCCGTTCCGCGATAAGCAAGGCCACGATTATCTAATAGTCGACATAGTTCGCTCCCAAGCTGCCCATTGGCACCAGTAATCAAAACTTTCATTTCGAGACCTCCATTGTCATTAAAAAGCGAAGCTAAATCAGCTTCGCATCAATAATTCTATTGACCCTGTCGAGCATACTTCGCCTCTACGGCCGACTTCTCCGCTCGCCACCAAGACTCATGATCCCGATACCAATCGATTGTATGCTGCAATCCAGTCTCAAAGTCTGTGTACTTCGGGCTCCAACCCAGTTCGTCACGTAACTTGGTCGAATCAATTGCGTAGCGCAAATCGTGTCCCGGCCGATCTTTGACCTGTTCAAAGTCTGAAGCGCTCTTACCCATTAAGCGGAGTATTTCTTCAAGAACTGTCCTGTTGTCCTTCTCGCCATCTGCACCGATTAGATACGTCTCCCCGATTGTCCCTCTAGTTAATATTGTCCAGACGGCAGCTGAATGATCGCGGGTATGAATCCAGTCCCGGACATTCTTACCGGTTCCATAGAGCTTTGGTTGAATGCCCGCAAGGATGTTAGTAATTTGTCTTGGAATAAACTTCTCAATGTGCTGATAAGGACCGTAGTTGTTTGAACAATTCGAGATGGTTGCTCTCACTTTGAACGAACGCATCCACCCATGGACCAACATATCACTTGCAGCCTTCGTTGCACTATATGGGCTAGACGGGTTGTAGCGGCTTGTGGTTGTGAACTTCTCGCCGGCTCCTTCACCATGACCTGGCAAATTTTCACGCAATGGTAAATCACCGTAGACCTCATCAGTTGAAACGTGATGAAAACGGAGGTCATACTTACGAGCTGCCTCCAAAAGTGTATAGGTTCCAATCACGTTGCTGTGAAGAAACGGAGTCGGATCGAGAAGTGAGTTGTCATTATGACTCTCGGCCGCATAATGAACAATCGCATCAACCTGACTAGCCAACTTGTCGACAAGCCCTGCGTCACAAATATCCCCGACCACCAATCTAACGCGTTCGCCAAGAATATCTGCGATATTTGCCCTATTACCAGCATATGTAAGCTTGTCGAGGACAGTAATGTCAACGTCGGGTTGCGTCTCATGAACATAGTGAACAAAGTTCGAGCCGATAAAACCTGCACCACCTGTTACAAGAAGTCTCATGTGTTAAATCTCCCCGTAAACAAAATTGTTATCAGCATCCTTTAACCGCGGGTGCTTCTTGTCTTTGTCAGACATAATTAAGTGGTCTGCTGACATTGGCCAGATGATGCCGATATCCGGATCATCAAAAGCAATGCCCCGATCTGCGTCTGGTGCATAGTATCCCTCAACCTTATAGCAGAAGTTTACATTAGGCGTCAACGTAATAAATCCATGCGCAAAGCCTTTGGGAACGAGCAACTGTCGGTGATTAGCCTCGCTCAGGATATAGCCTTCCCATTGACCGAAAGTCGGCGAACCTTTCCGAATATCAACAAGCACATCCTCAACGACTCCTGTGACTACGCGAACCAACTTCGCTTGAGCATGCTTACCGTACTGATAATGCATACCACGAAGAACTCCGGCCTCGGCCGACAGGGATTGATTATCCTGGTTGAAATCATTGGTAATACCCGCCGCCAGGAATTTATCTCGTGTGTAGGTTTCAGTAAAGAATCCACGATTGTCACCAAACACGTCAGTCTCAATCAACTTAACGTCTTTCAACTTTGTTGGAATAACTTTCAAACTCATTTTGCTGTCTCCTGTTCCACTAGCTGTAGCAAATACTGACCGTATTCAGTTTTCCGAAGCGGTTGCGCCAACTGATTCACTTGGCTGATATTAATATAACCCATTCTGTAGGCAACCTCTTCCAGACACGCAATCTGTAAATTTTGGCGTCTTTGAATCGAAGCAATGAAGCTCGCTGCCTCAAGCAGAGACTGATGCGTCCCTGTATCTAGCCAAGCAAATCCACGTCCCATGAGTTCGACGTCTAATTTTCCTGCCTTTAGGTATGCTTGGTTAATGTCTGTAATTTCGAGTTCTCCACGTTCGGAAGGTTTAATCGTCTTTGCAATTCTAACCACATCATTGTCGTAGAAATAAAGACCAGTAACCGCGTAATTGCTGGCAGGATGCTGGGGCTTCTCAGTAATTGACTTTGCATGCATATTCTCATCAAAATCAACAACACCAAAACGTTCCGGATCGCTGACGTGATACCCAAAGATTGTTGCGCCTTCTAATTTAAGTGCAGCACGCTGAAGTATATCTGAGAGACCACCGCCATAGAAAACATTATCACCAAGAACCAAACAAACTGAATCATCGCCAATAAAATTCGCGCCAATAATGAAAGCCTCAGCAAGTCCATTAGGCTGTGACTGTGCGAGATAAGTCAAGTTAAGTCCGAGATTATGTCCATCTTCAAAAAGGCTCTCAAATCTCGGCAGATCATATGGCGTTGAAATAATCAGGATATCTCGAATTCCAGCCAGCATTAAAGTGGACAAGGGATAATAAATCATTGGTTTATCATATATAGGTATTAATTGTTTTGAAACAACTCGTGTACTAGGATAAAGTCGGGTGCCCGAACCTCCTGCAAGAATAATCCCTTTCATAATTACTACCTCCGATAACAATTAAAAAGTAAGAACTAGTTTCTGTTAGATTGTTAAATCGTGATCGGCCATCACACGTGCGTAAAAAGCATCAATAAGTTTGCTACTTCTGATCTCATCTACTTTTCTGGCAAAAAAACACCCGCTAGCGCACAAGTCGTCAAAATCAGCTTCCGTGAAAACATATGGGTTGCCTCTTTCCCAATCTATAAATCGTTTAGCATCAAGATAGGTTCGTTCAACATGTTTAAGACTGGGCCCCGTATAGTGATAACGGATAAATCCATTTGATCTCAGAAATAAAGTCTGAACAAATAATTCGTCCGCGCAATAAGTTTTTGAGAAAGTCTTACGTATCAAATCCTCATGAGAAATTATATACTCAGCAAACGCATCTGTAATGTCGAAATAAGTCGACCCAATTCCAAACGGCTCAGTGAAATCAATTCTAGACACGTGTAACATTTTTTGTGGTGCGACGCTTAAGTGACGCAAAATCTTTGCCAGAGTGCCCGGGCGACCAAGTAACTGCTGAAAAGGGTAATAGTATGCCACTCGGTTTAAAAAATGAAGATCAGAAATCGGTTCTATCTGTCGCAGACTGATAAACTCTTCACCTTGATGTTGATCAAAAAAATTGTGCATAACTCTCTGAGAAACTAATGGCAAATCAGCTCCAGTAATCAAGTGGTAGTACATATAATGACTCGTTGATCTGGCTTTCTTTAGTAAAAGCAAAATTGCTTGAACTAAACTGTAGCTTCCCCAAGATACAGAAATTCGATTCGTCAAAGTCACTTTCGAAAATTGTGCAATCTCTACAAGATCAGATTCATCAATTTTTGATTTTTTGTCAATATGAATATAGATATCGTTTCTCGGATCATCTATCATTCTGATTATTTTTTTGAGTAAACCAACCTGCTGATGTGCCATAATGAGGCATGCATGTTTGGCCAAAATGCCCATCTCCTCCAAAGAACTTCCTGTTCTGTATTTGTACTCACATCTAATTCTATTGTGGCTCGTTATTTGCGTAAAACATCTCTCCATATATTTCCAATATCGCCGCGGTGAAAAATGAGATAGGCGAAATATACAACGGCAAATAGTATCCACGAAAAAATGCCAGGCAAAGTGATCAGCGATATTAAGTATACGATTGCTAAAAACAGCTCCCAAAAAACGTCTCCGAAGCACTTATAGTCAATCATTCTTGCGAGAAGAAATTCCGAATACACATTTCTAAACATTATGGAGAAAACCATAGAGAAGATGACTACGTAGATATTCCTTACAACAAACGCCCCCAACAACGCGATTGTGGCACTAAGTGCGACGGTTTCAAGATTAATCTTAAGCAAAATTTTTTCTTTTCTCAAAACTTTCAAGTAGGTCATCGATAGTAAGTTCATTTTTCCGTCAAATATGCATAACGGTAATAGGAAGCCTAAAACCTCGAAGCTGGTACTATACTCAGGAATCCAAATATTGAGAATCAATTTTATCGGCAAAAAGCTAAGATAAATCGCCGGTAGAAGATATCCCAGTAGCTTCTGGCCTGTGCCATAAAAACTTTCAAGTTGCTTTGTTGTCGCTCTACGCAGAGCTGGAAACAATACCATGCTAACTTGACAAATAAATACCAGAAAGAAATTCTCGATTGAAAGTGCAAAAGAAAACTTACCAAAGGATTCAATTCCCCAAACAATATCGATTAGCTTTCTGCCAATTCCAATAATTAACATGCCAGCTATGTTTGCAAACATAAGATTAATCCCTACACCCATATTTCGAAGCATACGCTGAAATGTGTCGTAGAGGCTCTTTCCTGGCATCATCAGCATGGTCCTTGACATATAGGCAAAGTACAACAACGAGATAAACTTCGCCGTCACGTAAAGATACGCAAGCGGAAGATACGAACTGGTTCTCAAGAGAAGTGCAGCAATCACAAACATCAAAAAGAAAGCTTTCTCAATCATCGTTGCTATGGAGAACTTTTTAGTATCATTAACAGCTTGAAAAAAATAGCCAATATCAGCGTTCAAGTTGCTCAGTACCGCAAAGACACCCGTTAAGATAATGACCATTGATCGAGAAGAATCAGATGTATTTCTTAGTGCGAACAGACAGATGCCAATAACGAAAACTGTTTGAAGTACAGTATTTAAACGAATCTGCGGTCCAACATTGTCATCAATAGCCTCGCCAACAGATCGGCCTCCTTGTGTTAGATACAGGCCATCGTTGAAGCCAAGCGATAGAAATCCCACATAAGTAGTGTAAAAAAGAAACAACTGCCAGTATGAAAACTGTTCAACACCAAGAATTTTCGGAACAACTAATGACATGACAAAGCTTAAGACAAAGGAAATGGCTTGGGCAGAAAATGCGTATAGGAGATTAGATAGTATTTTTCGTCTACTTTGCATCCGAGATAATCATTCCCTTCGATGAAACAAACTTATATTTGAGTACAAACAACACAGAAATATATAAAACAGCAATCTGAACAAAGTACCCAATTGAAATCTTGCTAATGAAAAACTGATCCTCCATGGCCTGCATCGGAATGAGGCCAATCAAGCTCATATACAGAATGAACCAAAATCTACCCCTCGTTTTTTCTAAGTCGAGACGCGTAAGAAATGCATACAGTCCATTAAATACAAGCGACAATATCATAGGAAATATAAACACTCCGCTCATTCCAAAATCGTGATAAGCTCGTCTCAGTTCAGTATAAACATTACCCAGTGGAATTCCTGTTGACGAATTTCGGAATTCAAGCGACACCGAAATCGCAGAATGGGTCAAATGAATCTTGCTTAAAGACCCGACAAGTCCAGTCAATGATTCAATGCCAACACCTGTGTTTCCCTCATGTAAAGTTCGTAAGTATTCATCCAGTAGCGCAATAGATCCGCCGAAGTAGCGTGTCGTATATTGGAAGATTGTTTCACTGCTGACGCGACCCACAATTGACTTTGTGTAATAGAAAACTAAAATGACCAATAACAAGGCAAGTATTCCGTAAAAGATAAGTACTCGATTAATATTTATTTTATGTGTCTGCGTATTTTTTCGGAGGTAATACCATTCGAAAATTCCTCCAAGAAAAAGTACAATAATTCCACCTCGTCCGCCTTTAATTAACGTTTGAAGGACCGAAATAGCTACCGGGAACATCATGAATAACGTAGTCCGTTTGCTCTGTTTACCAGGCAAACTCAAGTTATATATGACTACAAATAAATAGATTACTCCCGTCGCTGTTGAAAATTTAAGAAGCTGCTCTAAAAATTCATTTATACTGTTTCCTTCGCCAAGTGCGCTTTTAAATGCCGTCATCATGCCGAAGCTTTTATAGTAATCATCAGCATTTAACGAGATGCTTTGAACGTCTCGGTACAACCAAATCGTTAATGCAATTCCTACCACGGACACAGTCAGAGTTTTCTTCCATCCAATTAATATCGGATTGTTTGGTAATTTTACCTTTGTTTCTATTATCGATCTTCGAAAAGGCAACTGACCAACGAGGAAACCTCCAACTCCCAAAAGGATTACAACTACGGTCTTTGATGAAAGATCCAGACCCCATCTATCTATATTCAGAATGGCAGCGAATACTGCAAGTAAGAAGCCACTAACATATAAGACGCTCGGGCTAAGCAGGTCACGATTATTTAAGACATATGCCAGAAAAAGCGTACCGATCAAGCAGATTAATAGGATAAAAATCATTTTAATTCCTCGTTACGAATTTTTCTGTATAGATAGACAATTTGCTTTATTGAAAAATTTAAATAACTGAGTGTCTTCACAAGAACTCTTTTAGGAATTCCTACTGCGAGGTAATACTTCAAATATACATCAAGCGATTTTTCAGATTCTCTAAACGCAAACAATGACACGTGTTTTGCGTTCGAGCCTATTGTCTTTCCGGACTCATGTGTAACATACATATGTGGATCAAATCTCAGCTTTTTATGCTTGTCCTCGATTTTTTTCCCTAATATAATTTCTTCGGTATACAAAAACGTCCTCTCATCAAACATTCCAATCGATTCAAAAAAAACTCTGTCGATTAAGAAGAATGCGCCCGACGGAACTGTAAAATCAATTTTTTTTTCGTACGGAATCCTGTTTTTAAAAACTTGTTGATCATATCGTCGTTTAAAGACGCGTTTCAACAAAGCATTGGACTCAATCAAAATGTCACTGTAGCGATACGTATTGCGAATACTGATTTGCTCATTTTTGGGTTCTTTTTTCCATTTTGTCCAGACAATTGGCTGAGCACCCACAATTTCTCTGCTTGAATGCTCAACTGTGTTAATCAAAGATTCAACAAGTCCAGCACTTTCCACTCGGACATCTGGATTCATCACCACAATATACTGGGCTTCACACTTTTCTATGAGATATCTAATTCCGAAGTTATTTCCATACGCGTAGCCGCGATTTTCACCGGTAGATACAACAAACGTATTTGGCAAGTTCAACTCCTTCAGCCTCTGAAACTCACCTAGCCTAGTGGATCCACCATCGACGATGCATATCTCGAATGATTTTGAAGTAGCTTTGTCAATCACTGAACTCGCGGCGCCGAGCGTATCCTCGTAACTATTGTAGTTTAGAATAACCACACCATATTGAACACCCTTCACTGTCTTACCTCTTTTCTTGGAGCCTAACCGGAATCAAAGTCCATTCAGGTAAGTATAAGGCCCTATCTTTCGAGCCCTGGTACCACTGGTCTGGTGCAACAACGTATTCTCGATGTTCAACGGCCAAATATTGGGCCCACCATGAAAAGGTGCTATTCGAAATGATGAAATTTCGACACGCCGTCATCAGTACCAGGTCTTCGACGGCACTTTTCGTGTCATCAATGATGGTTATCCCAGGCAAATTTCCAAGCTGTTGTTTTGCCCAAGCACGATCATCTGAAAAGACGTAAAAATGTGCGTTCGAAATTTTATCTTTAATAAAGCTTATGCCTTGAAGATAGTAGTCAACTGTACATACTTCATAGCCCGTCCCTACGTAATCCCCTCTTCGAACATGTATGCAGACAGATGATTCATCATCTTGAATTCTATCTAACCATCGTGCAACGTTTGTTGTGTTAGGGACCTGCAGCCTCAGCTCACGGCTCAATTCATGCCTGACGTTTATTGAATAATCGGCTGCTTGCCAGTACCCGCCAATGTATATATCTTTATCGGTGTGAATGAACGGCATCGATAGAATCTCTTTTTCATACCATACTAGTGAATTTTCGTTTTTGGCAAAAAATTGCATAAAATGTTTTGGAGAAATTCTTCGAGCAAGCTTTGCTCCAAAATTTCGTCTATGCACAAACCAGGGTAATTTTTTGCTTTCAAAAAAAACATCTGAATTTAATTGAAACTGGTCAAGTTCAATTTTTCGCTGTCTATCATACCGATCAAGTTCATACGTGTTAAGCACAATTCGTTGGCCGGTACGCCTCTGCCAGCTCCTCGCAAAAGCATATTGAAACAACTGGTTACCCAGTCCTCCAGTAATGTTTATATAAATCATTATGCCTCCAGCTTACTTACATAAGGGCGTATTGCACGTGCCTAACCAGCGCCAACAAAGATATAGGAAAGAAACAACGTCTTCTTAAAAAAACAATTACAAGTCTACGATTTATATCTAACTTCCCGTAGTCGCCAAAAATCATGGCGTGTTTGACAAGCCCAATCTCTAGAAAACTTTTAAGCTCGTTCTTTCTTTTTGAATATGGTTGTTTGTTACATGGATTAAAGATACCGGAAATGGCAGTCGTGACAATTACATATAGTATACGCGTATCAAGCATTCTAGTTAGTCGTTCTTTTCTGTCATCTTTTGAGTCATAAGATTTGATGATGTTAAGAATATATTCGAAGCAACAAATTATTAAACGATTGGTTTCTAAACTAGGAAAATGCGAAATCGATTCCGGGTTATACCTATAGTGATATGATGTTTTCGGACAATATATCACAGAATTCGCCTTTGAAAAAAGTAAAAAACTGAAGACAATCCCCTCTGCCCCTTGCTTTAGCTTATCAACGTGTCTAATGTTATTGTCTACAAGAAATGATCGTCGAATCAATTTACAAAAAACCTGTGCAATTTTTCCGTTAAAGTCCAAGACTCGTTCTGCTAAAGCAAAGCACTCTGCTCCGTTGTACTCGATTGGCTCCTCTCCAAGGCTACTTGTTTCAATCTTTCGTCTGGAACCCTCTGAATACTGATTCCACATCACGACATCAGTTTTATGCTGTCTGACCTCCTTCAGCATCATTTCACAAGTATTCCCGTCTAAGTAGTCATCACCATCTACGAAAGTTATAAATTCGCCCCGCGCTGCATCGAATGCTGAATTTCTCGCAGCTGACAGACCCGCGTTTTTTTTATGAATTACTTTAACACGACTATCAGTTTGGGCATATTCGTCACATATTTCTCCACAACGATCCGGAGAGCCGTCATCAACCAGGATGATTTCAATGTCCTGTAGGCTCTGTTCAATTAGGCTCTCTATACACTTTCGCAAGTAGTTCTCCGGGACACTATATACAGGAACCAAAATACTCACAGCTGGTGTTCTCATCGTTAAATTTCCTTCTCACGGCTTCGGGCCCGTCGAACATAAATCAAAACTGCGACTATTGCAGACCCGGCGTAGTATATAAGGCAATAGAGGATCACAAGATCTAATGCGTTAGCAATGGCACCGATCAAGATAAGTAACGGCAACACCCCACCTATTCCGAATTCAGCCTCAACTCGCACTCGAAAATCTCCAACTTGAGTATGATCCTCACGAACATCAGCCTCTAAATGCAAAACCCCCTTGCTCACCAAGTGAAGCTCAGTATTCTTATATTTTTGATAAATTAATCTCATTAACGTATCCGAGCTTGAAGCTATAGCCCCAAGAAATATAATCCAAGGTTGAGAGGGGGCAAGAAGCGCTCCTCCATTCATATAAACACTCAATCCCAGGGCCGGTCCAAGAAGGCCAACTAAAAGATAACTGCTAATTGCATCCGAAAAGTCTCCAAAGGCTAATTTTTTTTGGCTTCGAGCCATATTTCCATCAGTACAGTCTAAGAGAAGCCAAACATTCACTAGAATGCCTCCTGCTATTGCAGGCCATCTTCCGGGAATGCAAAAGGCTACGATGGCTACAATAGCCAGAACCGCCGATATATACGATACGTCATTACCTGTAAGGCTCGCTCTCACGGCCCAGCTAGATAAGTAAAACGAAATAGGTCTGTAAATAATCTTGGATAATAACGGATCCTTTCTTTTTTTCCACGTTGGCATGTCATCGCGAAAATATCTTGCTGAGTATTTCATATTACCTCACTTGATATGGTGTCTGGTTCTGCCCCACGATAAATATCTACGTATTTTTTTGACATAGACTTTATGTTGTATTGTGTAAGTATATCTCTTTTTGCATGTCTAATTTGTGTTTCAGGCTTTTCCGCTTGGATTTTTCTTATCACAGAAATATACTCACTCAGTGTTTCACAGACGTATCCGTTTTCTCCGTTGTGAATTACATCGCGGCTACCAATTACGTTGCTAACAACGCATGGTTTCCCAAGGTACATTGCCTCCAAAAGCGAAATTGGTAAGCCTTCCCAAAGTGATGGCAAAACAAATATATCAGCCAAAAGTACTTGACGAATTACTTCTCTTCTCGAAAGCCACCCCGTAATTTGAATATTTGGAGCACTCAATTCTTTTCTAAGTTCTCCGTCACCAATCCAAACAAAGTCATACTCTGGCAAGCTAAGCGCAATCTGATTAAACAGGCTTGGATTTTTCTGAGTGCAAATACGTCCTATAGTAAACACTCGTTTCTTCGACTTCTCTGCAATACTTAGTGGCTGGTAGCTCTCAACAAGCCTATCAATCTCGTTTGTGTCAATGCCATTTGACACGTAGAGCGAATGTTTGCTAAATTTCTGCGTCTCGCAAAATTCCCCTTTGCTGCAACTGATCGTGATTGTCTTACTCTTCGATGCAATTAGCTCTAACATTCTGTAAGCCACTCTTCGCAGGCTACTGACATTCTTCATGAGAAAACTATAACCATGAGGCGTATAAAAAAACTTAGCTTTATAGAACATAGAAAGAATTCTGCCTAAAAAGCCCGCCTTGGATGAGTGCAAATGTACTATATCCGGATTTATTTGGCTTATTAATCTGGATAATTCTACCATAGCCATAAAATCACGAATTGGATTAATATTTCTTCGAAAGCTGTTAACCGGTATCAACTTTACTTTGCCGGAAAATTGACTTTCTAGATTGGCAGGCGTCTGCGTTCTACGGCCATACGCTATAAAGACATCAAACTCTTCCGTTAGCTGAGATGAGAGATTCTCCAAATAGGTCAGCACACCACCACCCATGGCCTCTGTGATCATTAGTATCTTAGGTTTTGCCACGCACGTTTCCCCCATCTAACTTTCGACTTTTACCTCAAGTAGGTATAGTCACTAAACTTGATACACCAAGGAGTCTGGCCGAGCTCCCCTGCTCGGACCAGACTCCCATCCCAGAACTGACTGCTACTGCAACCGCGACTCCCCACGAGCCGCGGGTTGGTGCTTGGCGCCGCCGCACTGGCAGCGCCAGGCGTTCGGAGCGGATGCGTCGCGCCGCCGGTTGTGGCAACGCCAGGCACCGGTAGCCGGCGCGGTGACGCCGGACACGTTTTTCGGAACGTTTTAATTACAAGTAACCGCGAACCGAATCCGCTTTTCGGAACGTTTTAAATCCCGGTGGCTTTGAACACGATGCCGACCGTTTTGACCAGAATCACGATGTCCTCCCACAGGCTGCGGTGTTCGATGTACTCGAGGTCCAGCGCGACCATGCCTTGGAAGCCGACGTTGTTGCGGTCGCCGACCTGCCAGAGCCCGGTACAACCGGGGGTGACGGTGAGGCGCTGGCGGTCGTAGTCGGTGTATTCGTCAACCTCGCGCAGCAACGGCGGCCGCGGCCCGACCAGGCTCATGTCGCCGCGCAGCACGTTGTAGAGCTGCGGCAGCTCGTCGAGGCTGGTGCGGCGGATGAAGCGGCCGATGCGCGTGATGCGCGGGTCGTCTTTCATCTTGAACATGGCGCCGTCGACCTCGTTTTGGTCCAGCAGCTGCTTGAGCTTGGCCTCGGCGTCGACGCACATGGAGCGGAACTTGAACATGCGAAAATGCCGCCCGTTTTTCCCAACGCGTGGCTGACTGAAGAACACTGGGCCGTGGTCGTCCTTCTTGATCAGAAAGGCGAGGACAGCAAAAAGCGGCGACAGGACGATGAGGCCGGCCGCGCTGGCGACGATGTCAAAAACCCGCTTGACGAAGCGGTAGACATATTGGTGATCGAGGTCGACCACGTTAATAAGCGCTACGTCTTGCGCGTCCTGGTGCAACTCAGGAACAGGCGCAGACGTCACGGTGGTGATGTGCTGACTGTTTTGCATAACTGGCTCCCCAATGTCGTGTCGCGATCGTTCCCCAACGGTCGCGCGTTCCCCCGGTACTCGGTAATCGTTAACGCACGGAACTAAAATACGTCTAATCTCATCATAAAGAAACTTTAACAAAAGTCAATCAAAAATCCGAAATAAATTCTTGCTGTCGCTTTCAAAAGTTTCGAAAAATAAAAACTGGAACCGCTTCCCACTGCTCGTCGTCTTGACAGCCGCCCCTCCCCGCGACGAAATGATGGGAATCGGAAGATGAGAACATTTTAGGCGAGATATTTTCTCGTTTATTATCACTATCAGCTGGACACATACTGTCCGGATGCGACGTCAACCGCGTGTTGCCGGGCCCGGCAGCGGTTCCAGAACGGTGGCTCGCCTGCCTTTCAGGCGCGATTTCTCTGATTTTTTCGCTGGCCGAGGGCGGCGCCGCGACGGCCCGATTGTGGCCTGGCCGTGGCTGCGACCGACGCGACCGTTTTTTCTCGCCGGTTCACGACACCTGACGTCGCAATCGCCTGTTAGATTAGCGGAGTAGGCAACGCGAATGGTGAATCATAAGGAGGAGCGCATGACATTATATGTAACGAACTTACGGTTGCAGGGCGACACCCGGCTGATCGCCGGCTTCGAGTACCGGCCGCTGGAGCAGCAGGTCGGGTTGGTGCTGACGATGGCTGCGGCCCGGGCGATCACCGTGGTCACCGACCGCCCGGACCCGGCGGATCAGCGCGTCCGGCTGGTCCAGACACTGATTCGCCGGCCGCAGCCCGACTCGCCGGTCCTGCCGTTCGAGGAGGTGGTGCGGGTCGCCGAGCTGGTCACTCGCCGCTGCGAGGTGGTCAGCCGCGAGCTGCCCGAGGCGACGACCGCGGACGACGCGCGGCTGCCCAACACGACCCAGGCAGTCGGCGAGGCCTACTACGACCTCGACGCCTGGGCGGCCGATATTCAGCTGAGCCGCAACGACAACCGCTTCGTGTCGCTGATCGGCCCGGTGGCGGCCCGGACGCTGCGGGTGCTGGCCGCCCGGCTGGTGGTCGACGCCACCACCGGCACCCGCTACCCCGCAATCACGGCGGTGGCCGCCGACGCAGTCAGTGACGCCGATGCGACCGGGGACGGGGCCGCCGGGGACGCCGATGCGACCGGTGCAGTGACGCCGGAGGAACCCGGGACAGCCGCTGAGACCGGGGACAGCGAGGCGACCGGTGAAGCGGCCGCTCGGGGTGAGGCAACCGCCACGAGCGAAGACGAGCCGGCGGGTGCCGATCACCACGAGGCCGCCGCTTCGCAACCGGCCGGACCGGACCACGGCGAGCCGCTTTTCTGGTCCCTGCCGGATCAGTTCGCCGACTGGCCGGCCGCCGTCAACGCCATGAACGTGCTGCCGGCGACGTTCGTTTTCAGCCAAGCCGAGGACGGCACCGCGCTGGTGGCGCTGCAAGACGCCTGACCGTATAATAATAGAAAAAACGCAACCAGTGGCCGTGGCCACCAGTTGCGTTCTTATTCTCGCCGTCTTCGTGGTGCGAGGCTGCGGCGCGGCTCAGTCCAGCGCGTAGGCGGCGTAATCCAGCGTGACCCACGGCAGCCCCGTCGCCCAGTCCGGCAGCTCGTAGTCAAGCGTCAGACCGGCGACCTCAAGCCGGCCGGCTCGCTGCGGCGCCATGGCGTCTTCCGGCACGAAGCGGTAGGCGACGCCATTCTTGCGCAGGCAGACCAGCACGTCGAGCAGCGGCCAAACGGATTCACGCGGCACGTCGCCGTGTTCGAACGCGTCCGGCGCCAGGGCGACCAACCCTGGGCCACCGAAAATGGTGTCGCACAGCGCCTGGGCCTCGGCTTGGGCCCCCGCCTGGAACTCACGCCAGGCGGCCCGGTTCTCGGCAGTCGCCAGCTCCTCATCGGTGAGCGGCGAGTCCTCGTACCAGCCCCACGCCATCGGCTCATCGCGCAGCCACAGGCCAAAATCACGCAGCCGCTGGTCGAGTTCCGGCACCGGCGCGGTCGGGTCGCTCGGCGACCCGGTAGCGGGATCGGATAACAACCCGGCGGCGGGACGGCTCGAAGACCCGGCGACTGGGTCGAATGACGACCCGGTGGCGCGAATAACAAACGCCCCGGTGGTGGGACTGGTCGGCGTCCCGGCAGTTGGGTCAGCCCGTGATCCCGTCGCTGGGTCGCTTGGCGTCCCAGCGGTGGCAACGGGAGTCGCACCAGTGGCCGCGGCCGCACCGGCACTCGGCGCCAGCAGCGCGGCCAGGGCCAGCGCCTCGGGGCTGGGCAGCCGCTGCGGCAGCTTCCAGCCGGCGCGGTGCATGGCGGCCAGGGCCGCCCACTCGGTTTCGCTGGCCTCAAGCGGCGGCAGGCCCAGGGCGGTGTACTTTTTCAGGTAATAGTTGTGAACGGCTTGAAGCGAATCGACGTTGGACATGGCGGGACCTCCTAGGTTTTGCCTTCATTATCGCCGCCAACGGTGTCACCTGCTGTCGCAATCGCACGAATTGGAGGAATTTCCATGACCTATCACACACGCATCCTGGACGAGCTGGTCCGGCTGATGCGCAACGAAAAGCTGTCCCGCGAGGCGGAAACGGCCGGCGGCGACACCAACGTTCGCACCTTCTACCGCGACATGGCGACGATCGGCGAGATTCTCACCGATCACGGGCTGAGCCTGGCGCAAAACGGCGACACCTACGCGCTTTCCGGGACGCCGAGCGACCCGGAAGTGCTGGCGCTGGCTCACCTGGTGCTGGGCAGCGGCGCCTTCACGCCCGAGGAGGCCCAGCGGCTGGTCGGAGCCGTTTTGAGCCTGGCTCACGGTCAGGACCAGGCCCGGCTGCGCAAGCAGCTGGCCGCCGCCACCGCGGCCTACCTGCCGCGCCAGCCGCTGACGCCGCTGCTCGACTTAATCGTTCAGCTCAGCGCGGCGGCCTCAGCCCGTCAGGCGGTGACCTTCACCTACCGCTCGACCCGTAGCCTGGAGCGGGTCGACCGCGACCGCATCCACACCGGCAAACCCGCGACGGTGTTCGTCGACCACGACCATTTTTACGTCGCGCTGTTCGAACACGCGACCACGCACGGGTCCCCCGACCGCTACCGGCTGTACCGCCTCGACCGGATCCAGACGCTTGCGGCGCCGCGGGTCAATCGCAGCCTGACGCCGCCGGGCTACGACCTGGCCGCTCACCGGCGCCAGTCCTACAAGCTGTCGGCCAGCCGCCACGCGACGGTCAAGCTGACTTACCGCGGCTACCCCGAGACGCTGCTGGACGCTTTTCCCACCGCCAGGCAGCAGGGCAAGTACCCCGACCCAGACAACGGTTGGACGTTCATCGTCCCGGATGTCGCAGAGGACGGCGTGAAGCTCTGGGCGCTGGGTCAGGGGCCGCTGGTGACCATCACGGCGCCGCAGCGGCTGGCCGACGCCGTTCGCGACGCCGCCCTCGCCACCGCTGCGCTGTATTCGAAGGAGGAAAAATCATGAATTCATGGCTAGTGCTGCACGTTTTTGCCACCGATGATCAAATCACGCTGCCCGAGCTCAAGGCGCTGTTCACGAGCTGGTTCCCGCTGGATGCCGACTGGATTCACGCGACGCTCGACATCGCGCAGCCGTCGTGGGACGGTCAGCGTCCCTATCTGATCACCACGCTGACGACGCCGGAGATGCCGGACCTCGACGTCGCGCTGTACAACATGACCCAGGGGGCGCCGCTGGAATACGAGATCCTGGCGGAGTACGAGTGGATCGGCGAGGACGAGGAGGAAGAAGACGGAAGCAATAGCGAGGCCGGCGACGACAGCGGGACCGCCGACTAGAGCGACGACGAAACTGACGAGGTAACGGTAGCGGAACCGGCAAGGACTGGGCCCGACAATTAGACCGCGGCGGGACCGCCGAGGACTGCGCCGCCGCTAACCCTGCGGTGGAATCCAGGACAAGGCGGCACCGGTCGCTAAGCCAAACCAGGCAACGACAAGCGGCGACCTCGTGCCACCACCAAAAGGACGCACCAAATCCGCCGACGGGAAGTACCCCGCCAGCGGATCTGGGCGTTGTGGTCACGTGGGTGTCGACAAGGCGTTGGGTGGCCAGGCTCCTGCCTCAGCGCGACGCTGCAGCGCCGCACTGGGGTCAAAACCAAGTCCCGCACCTGTCCGGCACCGGCTGGCAGCCTGAAGCTGCTGCGCGGTGCCGCCGTCCCAGGCTGCGCTTGTGGTTCGCGGGGGCTGGGGTCGTACCCGCCTGACTCAGGACTGCGCCGTGCGGTGACATCCACACGCCTGAGCAGGCGGTCGTGCTTTGAATCTAGTACAGGTTACGCCGCCTGAGCCAGCACACCTTCCGGGCCGCCGGAATGGTTTGTCGTGCTGGCCGGTACGCGTCCCGGCCGCCTCGCCCGCCCGCAGCTACCTCCGTACTTGGAGTTGGGCGTTTGATAACACTGCAACCGGTTATCCACTACGATTAATGATTCCCGCCCACTCTAATGCGACGGGTTCCACTGATATCATCGATGACGGGGCCGGGCTGGGGCCTGGTCTGCGTGAGGTAGCGTGGCGCTTGCCACTGGATCGCCGCCGAAGAAGGGTTTGTCACGGTGGCCGGCCACCGACCCCTATCCTAGTGATCACTTGACTTTAGCTTAGCAGGTAAGCGGTTACTTGGCAAATTTTAAGCTCGGTCACAGTGCTTTTTTTGCTTGTCATCGGTGTTTGGGTTCTAAACAGGTCGAAATCGACCTGTTTAGAACCCGAACATTGCTTATTGGCCGACAAAAAAAGCGACCCGCAAGTCTGCGAGTCGCCGTTCTGGGTGGTCAGGGGATCGAACCCTGGACCCACGGATTAAGAGTCCGTTGCTCTGCCAGCTGAGCTAACCACCCATTGCTGCATTGCCATTTGACAACTTAAATATATTAGCACATTCGCCGGGTAGGGGGCAAGCCCTTTTTGCGTCAACCGGGGCAAAAATAACGCGGGTCGGTGCGTGGTTAATTCGCGAGTCCGTATTATAAATATGATATAATTACGGCGTTAAGGGTTATCATTCAATATTCTTGGAGGAGATAATATGACAAGATCAGAGTTGAAGGGGCTGGCCAAGGCGCGGCTGGCCGGAAACTGGGGCTGGGCGGTCGGCCTGTCGCTGCTGGGGGCCATCATGGCCAGCATCATCGGCGGCTTCACCGCCGGCATCCTAGAGGCCTGGGTGATGGTCGGCATCAGCTTCTCGTTCCTGCGGCTCATGGACGATGAAGACCGCGGCAACGGCGTTTTCAACAATATTTTCAGCGGCTTCACCGGGTCGCAACCCGTGGCGGTGTTCCTGAACACACTGCTCGCCGGCATTTTCATGGCGCTCTGGACGCTGCTGCTGGTGGTGCCCGGCATCGTGAAGGCCTTCTCGTACTCGCAAGTTGACTACATTCTGAGCGATATGCAACGCGCCGGCCGCCAGATCGGCGCCACCGACGCGATCACCGCCAGCCGCGAGCTGATGGTCGGCCACAAGTGGGAATACTTCGTGCTGCAGCTGAGCTTTCTCGGCTGGGCCCTGCTGTCCGTCGTCACGCTCGGCATCGGCTTCCTGTGGCTGACGCCTTACATGCAGGCGACCAACGCGGCCTTCTACCGCAACCTGGCCGGCGACCGCTTCCGCACCCCGGAAGACGACATGACCGACGCTTACTAACGACTTAGGCAAAACAAATCCCGGGTCTCACCGCATGACGTTGCGGTTGGGCCCGGGATTTTTGGTGTCGAGAGCGTTAGTCGCGCTTCGTCTTGAACTTATCCTTGATCGCGTCGGCGGCGTCTTCCACCTTGTCCTTGGCCGCCTCGCCTGCGTCTTCCAGCTTGTCCTTGGCGTCGGCCACCTTGCCCTTGAGCTTGCCGCCGAGTGACTCGGCTTTGCCTTGTGATTCACGCAGCTTATCGCCTGTGACCTTGCCTTCAACTTCCTTGGCCTTGCCGGTTACTTGGTCCTTCACGCTGTCGAGCTTGTCATCGAGACTCATGTGCATTCCTCCTGTGAGTGGGTTTGGGGTTGCGGCATTTCCTGCCTGACCTTATTGTAAGCGATTGCTTGTGTACAATGCAAATTCAGCATTTGTAAAAATAGTTCACCAATTTTGTTGTTCACAATTGAATTTTTTATGACATAAAGAAGGACATCGCGCAGGCGGTGTCCTTCTTGTCGTGCCGTTCGGTTTTCGAATGCGAAACGCCGCGTGTTACCGCTCACGGCGCCGGCGGCCGAGCATAACGCCGGTGCCGGTCAGGCCCAGGAGCAAGGCGCCCATTGCCTGCAGCAACAGGTTGCGCTGGTCGCCGGTTTGCGGCAGCGCCTTCGCCTTCGCAGCGGTTGTTGCCGCATGATTACCGGTGACCGGCAGCTGCGTCGGCGCCGTGGTGCCGGTATCAGCGTGATCACCCTTGGCGTCGCTGGTCGGCTGCGTGGTCGGCTTAGCGGTCGGGGTGGTTGGCTCGGTCGGCGTCGTTGGCTCGGTCGGGTCGGTCGGCTCGGTCGTGGTGTGGGTGCGATAAACCAGGGTGATGGTTTGACCGAACTTAGTGAACTTACCAGTCAGGGCGGCGGAATCATCACCGAGGCCTACGTAGTCGTAGTCCTTGATGCTTGGCGCCGTCACGCCGTAGCCGTTGCCGATATAGCCGGACTTCACCGTCGCCGTCTGAATCTGGTTACCCTTTTCGTCGACGTAGCGAATGGTCAGGTCGCCGGCTGCTTGCGGCTTGCCGGTTTCCACCTGCTTGTGGCGGTAAACCAGGGTGATGGTTTGGCCAGCCTTGGTGAACGTGCCGGTCAGGGCGGCGGAACCGGCACCGAGGCCGACGTAGTCGTAGTCCTTGATTGTCGGTGCCGTCACGCCGTAGCCGTTGCCAATGTAGCCGGACTTCACCGTTGACGTTTGAATTTGGTTACCCTTTTCGTCGACGTAGCGGATCGTCAGATCGCCAGCCGCTTGCGGTGTCCCGGTCTCAACCTGCTTGTGGCGGTAAAACAAGGTGATGGTTTGACCAGCCTTGGTGAACTTGCCGGTAAGAGCGGCGGAGCCATCGCCGAGGCCTACGTAGTCGTAGTCCTTGATCGTTGGTGCCGTCACGCCGTAACCGTTGCCGATGTAGCCGGACTTCACCGTTGAGGTCTGAATCTGGTTACCCTTTTCGTCGACGTAACGGATGGTCAGGTCGCCGGCCGCCTGCGGCTTGCCGGTTTCCACTGCCTTGTGGCGGTAAACCAGCGTGATGGTTTGACCGGCCTTGGTGAACGTGCCGGTCAGCGCCGCGGAACCATCACTCAAGCCTACGTAGTCGTAATCCTTGATCGTTGGTGCCGTCACGCCGTAGCCGTTGCCGACGTAACCGGATTTAACCGTCGAGGTTTGAATCTGGTTACCTTTTTCGTCGACGTAGCGGATCGTCAGGTCACCGGCCGCTTGTGGCTTGCCGGTTTCTACTGCCTTGTGGCGGTAAACCAGGGTGATGGTTTGGCCAGACTTGGTGAACTTGCCGGTCAGGGCTGCGGAACCGGCGCCGAGTCCTACGTAGTCGTAATTCCGAATGCTTGGTGCCGTCACGCCGTAGCCATTGCCGACGTAGCCGGACTTCACCGTTGACGTCTGGATCTGGTTACCTTTTTCGTCGACGTAGCGGATCGTCAGGTCGCCGGCTTCAACTGGAGTAGAAGTCTGCGTTTCCTTGTGCTTGTAAACCAGCGTGATAGTCTGAGCTGCCGCGGTGAACTGACCCTTCAGCGGTGCTGAATCAGAGCCCAGGCCTACGTAGTCGTAGTCCTTGATTGTTGGCGCCGTCACGCCGTAACCGTTGCCGACGTAGCCGGACTTCACCGTGTCGGCCTTAATCTGGTTACCCTTTTCGTCGACGTAGCGGATCGTCAGGTCGCCGGCCGCTTGCGGCGTCACCACCTGAACCGTTTTGTGCCGGAAAATCATGGTGACGGTCTGCGCAGCGCTGGTGAACTTGCCGGTCAACGCGGCGGAGCCTTCGGCGAGGCCGACGTAATCGTAATTCCGAATGGTCGGGACCGTCACGCCGTAGCCGTTGCCGACATAGCCGTTTTTCACCGTCTGGGCCTGAATCAGGTTGCCCGAGGCGTCGACGCAGCGAACGGTCAAGGCGCCGGCCGGCTGCGGGGTCCCGGTCTGGACCTCTTTGTGCTTGTAAACCAGCGTGATGGTCTGGGTGACCGTGGCGAACTTGCCGGTCAGCGCTGCCGAACCATCCCCGAGGCCTACGTAGTCGTAGTCCTTGATGCTTGGTGCCGTCACACCGTAGCCGTTGCCAACGTAACCGGACTTCACCGTGTCGGCCTGGATCTGGTTACCTTTTTCGTCGACGTAGCGAATCGTCAGGTCGCCAGCTTCAACTGGCGTCGAGGTCTGCGTTTCCTTGTGCTTGTAGACCAGCGTGATGGTCTGGGCAGCCGCGGTGAACTGACCCTTCAACGGCGCCGAAGCGGAGCCAAGCCCTACGTAGTCGTAGTTCTTAATCGCTGGGGCCACGACCTCGTAGCCGTTCCCGACGTAACCGGACTTCACCGTGTCGGCCTGGATCTGGTTACCTTTTTCGTCGACGTAGCGGATGGTCAGGTCGCCAGCTTCAACTGGCGTAGAGGTTTGCGTTTCCTTGTGCTTGTAGACCAGCGTGATGGTCTGGGCAGCCGCGGTGAACTGACCCTTCAACGGCGCCGAAGCGGAGCCAAGCCCTACGTAGTCGTAATTCTTGATCGCTGGCGCCACGACCTCGTAGCCGTTCCCGACGTAACCGGACTTCACCGTGTCGGCCTGGATCTGGTTACCTTTTTCATCGACGTAGCGAATCGTCAGGTCGCCGGCTTCAACTGGCGTAGAGGTTTGCGTTTCCTTGTGCTTGTAAACCAGCGTGATGGTCTGGCCAGCCGCGGTGAACTGACCCTTCAGCGGCGCCGAAGCGGATCCCAGCCCTACGTAGTCGTAGTTCTTGATCACAGGGGCCACGACCTCGTAGCCGTTGCCAACGTAACCGGACTTCACCGTGTCGGCCTGAATCTGGTTACCCTTTTCGTCGACGTAGCGAATCGTCAGGTCACCGGCTTCAACTGGCGTAGAGGTCTGCGTCTCCTTGTGCTTGTAGACCAGGGTGATGGTCTGAGCGGTCGCGGTGAACTGACCTTTCAGCGGCGCCGAAGCGGAGCCAAGCCCTACGTAGTCGTAGTTCTTGATCGCTGGGGCCACAACCTCGTAGCCGTTCCCGACGTAACCGGACTTCACCGTATCGGCTTGAATCTGGTTACCTTTTTCGTCGACGTAGCGAATCGTCAGCGAACCTGCCTCGACTGGGGTACTGGTCTGGCTTTCCTTGTGCTTGTAAACCAGCGTGATGGTCTGAGCGGTCGCGGTGAACTGACCCTTCAACGGTGCCGAAGCGGAACCCAACCCGACATAGTCGTAGTTCTTAATCGATGGTGCCGTCACCTCGTAGCCGTTGCCAACGTAGCCGGACTTCACCGTGTCGGCCTGAATCTGGTTACCTTTTTCATCGACGTAACGAATCGTCAGCGAACCTGCCTCGACCGGGGTACCGGTCTGGCTTTCCTTGTGCTTGTAAACCAGCGTGATGGTCTGGCCAGCCGCGGTGAACTGACCCTTCAACGGTGCCGAAGCGGAGTCAAGCCCGACATAGTCGTAGTTCTTGATCGCTGGCGCCATCACCCCGTAGCCGTTGCCAACGTAACCGGACTTCACCGTATCGGCTTGAATCTGGTTACCTTTTTCATCGACGTAACGAATCGTCAGGTCACCGGCTTCAACTGGGGTCGGGACCTTGTGTTCGTCGCGGATGTAAGTCAGCGTGACCACCTGCGGCTCCTTGGTGTAAGCGCCGGTGATCTGATTGCCTTCCTTGCCCGGGCCGGCGTAGTGGTAACCCTTGATGCCGGGGATGGTCACGGCAAAATTGCTGCCGAGGTCGCCGGTCAGCGTGGTGCTTGGCTGCAGCTCATCCCCGTTGGCGTCGACGTAACGCACGGTCAGGTCGCCGGTGGTCTGGGCCGGCTTGTAGACCAGTGTGATGGTTTGGTCGTTAGCGATGAACTGGCCGCTCAAGGCGGCGGAGCCGTCGCCCAGCCCGACATAGTCGTAGCCGGCAATCGCCGGGGCCGTCACGCCGTAACCGTTGCCGACAAAACCGTCCTTTTTGACCGTGTCGGCCTTAATGGACTGCCCGTTCTCATCGACGTAGCGGATGGTCAGGCGGCTGGCCGGCTGCGGCGTGGTTTCGCGGCCGGATTCCGCAAAGTAGACAAAAGTGATGGTCTGCGGCTGCGCCGTGAACGTGCCGGCCAGCGGTGCGGAGTCCTTGCCCACCCCGACGTAATCGTACCCCGCGATCGGCGGTGCCATCTTGCTGTAGACGGTGCCGACCGGGCGAGTGGTCACGGTTTCCTGTTGAATCTCATGGCCCAGGCCGTCGACGTAGCGAACGGTCAGCGTCGCCTGCTTGGTGTAGACCAAAGTTACCGTCTGGGCGGCCTCTGTCAGCTGGCCGGACAGCGCGGCGGAGTCATCCCCCAGCCCCGTGTAGTCGTACCCGTCAATGGTCGGGGCCGCGACGGTGTAGGTGTCGCCGACGTGGCCGCCCTGCGTGGTGCTCGGCTGCAGCGTGTTGCCGTCTTGATCCACGTAATTGACCGTGACGCCACCGGAGACGCGCGGCTTGGCCTTATAGACCAAAGTGACCGTCAGCCCGGCGGCGAACTGGCCGCTCAACGCGGCGGAGCCATCGCCCAGGCCAACGTAATCGTAGCCGTCAATGGTCGGGGCCGTGACGGTGTAATCATCGCCGATCACGCCGGTTTGAGTGGTCGGCTTCTGAATTTCATTGCCGTCCTCATCGACGTAGGTCACGGCCAGCTCGGTGGCCGGCCGGCGGAACACCAGCGTGACGCTTTGGTCGGCCGCCGTGAACGGACCGCTGACCGCGGCGGAGCCATCCCCCAGCCCCACGTAATCGTAGCCGTCAAGCGTCGGCGTTGCCGTATAGGTGTCGCCGACAAAACCGGTCAGCGTGACATCCGGCTTCAGCGTTTGACCATTGCCATCGACGTAATGCACGGTGGTGGTGGCCGGCTGGCCGTAATTCAGCACGACCTGGTTGGCATCGCCGGCCACGATATCGGCGAACTGGGTCTGGCGCAGCACGTAGCCGTCAACCGCCGGCACGGCGTAGGCGCTGGTCACGGCAAAACCGTCCGGCGTGGTCGTCGGTGCGGCGGTGCCTTCGGGGTAAAACGCGACGTGGTCGCCGGCCATCGCCTTGACGCCGGTTTGGCTCGGGCCGCTGACGCCTTCCGGCAGTCCCGTGCTGCTGATCTGAAGTGAGGCGTCGGCCTGCTGGTACTGGTAACCGTTGAAGGTCGCGGTGTAGGCGGCACGGGAGGCGGCGGTCGCCGCGCTCACGCCGAGGGTGTAACCTTGGCCAATCTGCGCATCGGTGATCGGCACGGTCCAGTTCTTCAGCACGTTCCCGCTATCGTCTGTCGTCACAACGGTCAGCGTTTTAGTCGCCGCGTCGTATCGCATGTCGTAGGTGAAGGTCAGGCTGCCGGTCCCGTTCTGATCAATGTCTATTCCCAGATCGGTTAGACCGTCGAGCGGTTTGTTGGCACCGGTGGAGCGGTAGGCATACCAATGATTTTGCGGACCGCTAGTGAGGGCCCCCATCGCGTTCGTCGATAAGTTAAAACTCATGGTGTCAGCTTGGGCAGAAGAATCATCGGTTAATCCTAAACCGCTACCGGTTTGGACATTACTGAAAGCATCGGCCTGACTGAGCGGCTCAAAAAATAGTGCAGAGCCATCGCCACCAAGGTGTCCCATGGACGGATCCCACGCCACATTCATGGTGAGGTTCAGCGCAAAGTCAGTTGTAAAGTCAACCTGCTGATTGGCTAACATCAGAATCATCCCGCTGGTGAAATAGGGTTGTCCCGGCTCAAGCGGATTCTCGTGACCAGTCGTCAGCTGCACCTTGGCCCCATCAAACACTTTGGCCTTGCCGGCAACGTCTCGCACCGTGAAGTAATCCGCGATGTTGCTGTCCGAAATCGTGGTGACGGCGCCGGTCCCGGTACGCTCCGGGTTGACGGAAACATTCCCGTTGCGGTCCTTGGTGGTCACCACCGGCGCCGCCGCGGTAGCCGTGGTCGTGCCGGTGGTCGGCTCGCCCTGCGCGGTCTGCGCCGCGGTGGTGCCGGCCTGAGCGGCGTTGCTTTGAGTGGCACCGGTCTGGGCCGCACTGCTCGACTGGACCGCAGTCGGCAGCGCCTGGCTGCTCAGCGCAATCGGCGTCGTCAGAACCGACCCGGCGGCCTTGGCCGCACCAACACTTGTAGCCGGCGCTGCCGCGACCAACGCGACACCTCCGGCTACCATAACTGTGGCGCAGGCAACCCACAGCTTGCCTGCCTTATATAATTTCACACGACGAATTCCTTGACGCATCGATTAACCCTCCGTTTACACGGCTGGCAATCGGACCCATGCTGACGCAGCCGACCGGCATTCCCCCTGCCCGGTCGACGTGCTTACACGCCTTGATTATACCAATAAATCTTCGGAAAATGAAATACACCTCATCAGACAAAAAAGCCGACCCGCGAGGCCGGGTCGGCCAATTCACTGCGTTGCCTGCTTCACAAAAGGCCTGGCTTGCGCAGCGGTTCGCGACCGTCACCGATGACACCAAGTCTCTGGTGCGACCGCAAATCCGCCGCTTGCCGCGGCAGCCCAAGCCGCCGGGCTTCACCCGGATGCACCTGCAACCCGAAGCTCCCGGCGCGAGCCGCGACGGCCGCCGCTCGCCTCACGCCAGCCCTACTTCACCGCCACCGCGTCGAGCTTGTCCAGCCCGTAGCGCGTGATGCCGGCGATCAGGTTGGGCTGGTAGGTCGGGCTGGTCGCGTAGGCGGCAAGGCCGGACACCGCCTGCTGCCAGGTCGGTGCGTTCACGCGCAGGCAGCCGGTGTAGTACGGGCTGGTCGTCAGCTTTTGCGCGTAACCGATGATCGAGTCGGCGAGGCTGTCGTACTTGCGGAAGGCGCCGATCACCTTGACGGCCTGGCCGTCGAACACCTCGCCGGTCAGCTTCAGGTAGCTGGCGCCGGGCCAGTTGACGTCGGCCTTGACGCCGAAGTACGCGTTGGCGTTGACCGCCAGCTCGCTGGTCCCCCAGCCGGACTCGGTGATCGCCTGCATCACCGCGATCGACGGGTAGAGGCCGTACTGCTTGGCGACCGGAATCGCGATGCTGACCAGCTGGCGGAGAAAAGCGCTCTGCGCAGCGGTCAGCCCGGTGGTTTTCACCCCGTACAGGTTGGCCGGCACGGCCACCGGTGTGACGCCGGTCGCGGCCGTCGTGGCCAGCGCGTTGACGATGCCCAGGTGCGAACCGCCGGTGGTGTACAGGTCGTAGTAGGTCGAGCCGTTGAAGTGGCGAAAACGTTGTCGCACCACCGCGGTCTGCCCGACCAGGCCGGTCGTGCTACCGAGGCTTGCACCGCCCCAGTCGGCTAGCCGGTTGTAGCCGGCGCGTTGGATGGTCACCTGGGCGGTCATCGCGATCGCGGCGCCGGCCGCCGACTGGCCGAGTGCGACGTAATCGGCGTCGACGTAGCCCAGCCACTTGTCGTTGTTTTGGTACAGCGAGTAGTAGGTGTGGCCGTCGGCGTGGTGGTACTGCCGCTTGGCTAGGAAGGTCTGGTCCAAGAGCTGCGAGGTCTCGCTCTTGATGCCGGCAAAATCAAACCCGTCGTAAAGCTTGGCCCCGCTTCGCACGATGGTGGCGTAGCGATTCAGCGCGATTGCCTTGCCCTGCGGCGCGGTCGTCGTCGTGACCGCCGCGGCGTTGATGTAGCCGACGAACTGGCCGGCCTGGCTTAGCGCGTCGTAGGTCGACCCGTTGAAGTGGTGGTACACGCCGGTCAGCTGGTAGATCTGACCCACCGTGGCGGTGGTGTCGGCCACCACTTTTTGATCGAAGCTCAGGTTGTTCCAGATGGTGTAGCGCGGCTTGGCCAAGGTGACGTAGCCGGAGGCCTTCGTCGCCGTGCCGCCGGCGTCTGGTGCGATCGCCACGGCGGTCTGGTTCAGGTAGCCCTGCCAGGTGCCGTTGTGGTCGTACAAGGACAGGTAGGTCGCGCCGTTTTGGTGGTTGTAACGCCGACGGGCTTGGAAGGTGCGGCCGACAAGCGCCGTGCTGTCTTGCTTTTCGACCCAGTCGAAGCTGCGCCACAGCGTGTAGTTCTTCGCGGTGACGGTGACGTAGCGGCCGTCGGTGATGGCCGGGCCCTGAGGCGAGGCCGCGACCACCGCATCCGTGTTGATGTAGCCGACGAAGCGGCCGGCGTCACTCAGGCCGACGTAAGTTGAGCCGTTGAAGTGGTGGTACAGGGCCGTTCGCTGGTAGGTCCGACCCACCGTGGCCGTGGTGTCGGCCACCACTTTTTGGGCGAAACTCAGGTTGTTCCAGATGGTGTAGCGCGGCTTGGCCAGCGTGACGTAGCCGGTCGCCGCCTGGGCGATGCCGCCGGCGTCAGGCGCCACGGTCACGCCGGTTTGGTTCAGGTAGCCCTGCCACTGGCCGTTGTGGTCGTACAAGGACAGGTAGGTCGCGCCGTTGCGATGCACGTACCGCACCCGGGCCTGGAAGGTCTGGCCGACAAGCGCCGTGCTGTCTTGCTTGGCGTTCCAGTCAAAATCGCGCCACAGCGTGTAGTTTTTGGCGGTGACGGTGACGTAGCGACCGTCTGTAATCGCCGGGCCGACCGCGGCCGCTGCGGCGACCGCCGCATCGTTGAGCAGCCCAAGGTAGGCGCCGCTTGGGCTGTAGATCGCGTCGTAGGTCTCGCCGTTGTAGTGATGGTACTGGGCGCGAACCTGGACCTGCTGGCCGACCAGCGCCGTGGTGTCGCCGAGTGCCACCTGCCACTGCAGGTCGTTCCAGCGCGTGTAGTTGGGCTTGGTGATCGTGACCGTTTTGGCCACGGTCGTCGGCAGGCCGCCGGCGTCAGGCGCCACGGTCGCGCCGGTCTGGTTCAGGTAGCCCTGCCACTTGCCGGTGTGATCGTACAAGGACAGGTAGACGGACCCGTTGAAGTGGTTGTACTTGACCTTCGACAGGAAGGTCTGGCCGACCAGATTTTGGCTCGCCTGCTTGGCGTGGCCGTCAAAATCGCGCCACAGCGTGTAGTTGGCCTTGGTCACGGTGACGTAGCGGCCGTCTTGAATCGCGGTGCCCTGCGGCCCGGCGGCGACGGCGGCGCCGGTCGCGTTCATGTAGCCGACCCACTTGCCGGCGGCGTCGTACAGCGACAGGTAGGTGTAGCCGGTCGTTGGCTTGCGGTAGTGAACCCGCGCCTGCAGCGTCTGGTTCAGGTAGCTGGCGGAATTGGCGCGAACCTGGGCGAGGTTGAGGTCTTGGTAGATGCGGTAATTGGGCGACGTGATCCGCACGTACTTGTTGTAGCTGATCGCGTTGGAGTTGGGTTGGGCGGCGACCAGCGGCTGGTAGTACCGGTTGACCAGCGTCAGGAACTCGGGCAGCGTGTAGCCCCACTTGGCGATGTAGGCGTCCGGGTCGACGTGGTCGGTGCCGCCGAGCAGCGTCGAGACGTTGTGGTGCGTCCAGATGGTGCCCTGGCTGTTGGCCGGGTTGACCAGGCTCGGCTTCAGCCCGTAGCGAACCAGCATCTGCGCCGTGTAGCTGGCGGCGTTGGCGATCGACCGGGCGAACTCGTCGGCGTTACGCGCGGTCACCAGCTCGAACTGCACGAACCGCGCGTTGGCCTTGGGCCCGGCCCCCCAGGCGCCGAGGTCGGGGTTGTGGATGTTCAAAATGGTGCGGGCATCGATGAAGTCGTGAACGAACGCCGAGGTCCAGGCGCCGCTGATCTCGTAATCGGCGCCGTCTCGCGCCGAGAAGCTGGTCGCGTTGTCGGTGTAGTGGAAAACCACCCCGTCCGGCAGCTCGGTGGCGGTGCCGTAGTTGAATTCCTCGAACGTGTGCCACTCCTTGGTGATCGGCACCGGCAGAATGTTGTGGCTGGCGATGTAGCCGTTGACGTCGGTCGTGGCGGCCGCCACGACCCGCGGCGTCGCGGCCGAGCCGCTCTGGCTGGCGATGGCGGCGCTGCCAAGCACAGCGACGCTGCCGGCGGCGACCAGAATGCCGCGCCACACCCGGCTTTTTGACAGTTGGTTAAACCCCTTCATCAATTGTCCTCCCTCGCGGCACCCCTACGCGCCGCTGTTATGTATGGGCTCCATTATACCGGATTCGCCGCCGCCTGGTTGCACCAATTTGCCCCGGCGGCGTTTTTTTTCGGCCGCAACCCGTATGTTACAATGGAAGCTTGGAGGTAGAATGGATGATAAAATTGCGTAAGCAGGGGCTGGCGGCGGCGCTGACCCTAGTGCTGATGACAATCGGGCTGAGCGGCCTGCTCGCCAGCTGCCGCGGCACCGGCGACAACGCGGCGGCCGGTGCCGCGACGACAACGCGCCAGATTGCCAAGGCGGTGCGGCAAGACGACTACGCCAGGGCCGCCGGGCTCAACCAGGCGCTGCAAAACGCCGGCGTTAAGCAGGCAATCAAGCGCCAGCCGGCCCTGACGCTGGCGGCCAAGGCCCAGGCCGCGCTGACCGCCGGCGACTACCGCACCGCCGCCAGGCAGTTCAAGGCCGCGCGGCAGGCGAGCGGCGACTGGCCGCTTTTGGCCGAACACGCCGCTGGCAAGCAGAAGCTTGCGGCGCAGTACCGCGACAACGTGGCCGTGGCCCGGGCCAACGTGCTGGCCGCCCAGAAAATCGCCGACTCAGCGCCGACCAAGGCCCTGACGACGCTGGCCCGGGTGCTGACCCCCGCCTACGACCTGCCGGCCTACCGCACAGTGGTGCTGGCGGCGCTGCGGCTCAAGGCAACGATACTGGCCGCCCAGGCGGCCGGTGCCGGCGACGCGGCTGGTGGTTCGGCGACGGCCGGCGATTCGGCGGCGGCCGGCAGCGGAACGGCGACCGACGGCCAGACCGGTGACGCCACCGCCGCCGAGGCGAGCGGGGCGGCTGCGGCAAGCGGTGCCGCCGAAACCGGCAGCAGTGCCGGCGGCGACACCGTGTCTGCCGCCCAGATTGCGGCGGCTCGGACCCAACTGCGCAAGGCCGGCACCGACCCGAGCTTTTGGAGCGACGCCGACATCACCACGGCGATTCGCCACGCCAGAAAGGCCGGCCGCAGTGTAATCACCGAGGCCGACCTGGAGTAAGTTTAGTTGGCGTGATGAGGTGAGCCGGGGGCGGCTCGCCTTTTTGAATCCGCCGCCGCGGCGTCTAAAGCCTGCATCCACTTCAACGTCAGCGCTTCGACAACGCGCCGAATAGAGGGTCACTTGCAGATTCTTTGTCTAAAAGCCACGTGCCAGCGGCCAGTTCATCGGCCGCTTCGACCGCACAGAATTCACAAACTTGCAGATTATCAAGGCCGCCCGTTTCGCGGCAGCAAAAAAACGGCGCCGCAAGCCTAAACTTGCGACGCCGGTTCGTTCTGGGTGGTCAGGGGATCGAACCCTGGACCCACGGATTAAGAGTCCGTTGCTCTGCCAGCTGAGCTAACCACCCATGTGGTCGCCTTAACGACTAAATCATATTACCACCCCGGCCTTACGCACGCAAGGATTTCCGGCGAAAAAGTTTGAAATCTGGTAAGATTGAGGCAAACCATGGGAGGTTCAACATGTCACCAGACCGTCTTCTTCCTTTGCAAAATGCCCTCAACGTGCGTGACCTCGGCGGCTACCAGACCCAAGACGGCCGCACCGTCGCGTGGCAGCGGCTGGTTCGCGCCGGCAGCCTGAGCAACCTGTCGCAGGCCGACGGCGCGGCGCTTCTTGACTACGGCGTGACCCACGACCTCGACTTGCGCAGCGACGCCGAGGTGCGACGCGCCCCCGACCAGCTGCCCGACCAGATTCGCTACCGCCAGCTGTCCGTGTACCCCTTCGCCGACCGCGCCAGCCTCTGGACCCGGGTGCGGCGCCGCCTGAGCAAGGCGCCGACCGGCATGGTGGCCACTTACGAGAAAATGCTGACGGACAGCCACGCCAACGCGGTGTTCCGAGAGGTTTTCGCCACCGTGCTGGCCGCGGCGCCGGACGAGGCCACCTTGTTTCACTGCACCGCCGGCAAGGACCGCACCGGCGTGGCCGCGATGATGCTGCTCGGCGGCCTCGGCGTCCCCGCCGCCACTATTCAGGCCGATTACATGCTGACCAACCAGATCTACGACGCCGCGGTTGGCGGGGTCGCCCCGAGCGGCAGCGCCACGGTCGACGCGATGAACGCCCATCCGGCCGAGGCCGCCAACTACCAGGCCGTGGTCGCCTTGCTGGCCAAAAACTACGGCGGCAGCTGGTCGCGCT
The DNA here is from genome assembly GCF_054785075.1 of Lacticaseibacillus suihuaensis. NCBI lineage: Bacteria > Bacillati > Bacillota > Bacilli > Lactobacillales > Lactobacillaceae > Lacticaseibacillus > Lacticaseibacillus suihuaensis. Next base: position 31,645 of record NZ_BAAGBJ010000012.1, read on the forward strand.
ACCTCACCCAGCAGCTGCACCTCAGCGCCGGCGACCTGGCGGATCTGCGCCGCCTGTACCTGGCGTGAGCCTGTCAGTATGACAGCGCTTTCTCGTCTCGCCACGATAGCCATCGCTTCACCTATCGGAAAACGCATTCACGAACACGGCAAAAACACGCGCCGCTGCCCCGGCCTCAACCGGTGGCAACGACGCGTGTGTTGGTGTCTACTTGAAGTCGAACAGCGGGTGAATCGACTGGTTGGTGGCAATCAACTTGATTGCCTGGCCGATCATCTGGCCGACCGAGATGGTGACCATGTTCGGTAAGCGTTTTTCCGCCGGCAGGTCGATGGTGTCGGTGACCACAATCTGGCGCAGCGGCAGGTCGGCGAGGCGCTGGCTGGCGCCGCGGGAGAAAATCGCGTGGGTCGCGACGGCGTAAATGTCCTTGGCCCCGGCCGCGGCCAGCGCGGTGTAGGCCTCGGCGGCGCGGTCGCCGGTGTCGATCAGGTCATCGATGATGATCGCGTTTTGACCGGCGACGTCGCCGATGATGCCGGCTTCGGCTTCCGGCCGCTTGTCGACGATGGCGATCGGCGCGTGCAGCAGCTCGGCGAGCTCACGCGCATGCTTGGTGCCGGAGTGATCCGGCGCCACGACCACGACGTCCGGCAGGTTCAGCTTGCGGAAGTACTCGGCAAAAAGCGGCAGGGCCCGCAGGTGATCGACCGGAATGTCGAAGAAGCCCTGGAGCTGGTCGGCGTGGAGATCCACGGCGATGAAGCGGTCGATACCGTCCATCGTCAGGAGGTTGGCCACCAGCTTGGCCGTGATCGGTTCGCGCGACCGCGCCTTGCGGTCGGCTCGCGCGTAGCCGTAGTACGGCACGACCACGTTGATCGTGTGGGCGCTGGCGCGGCGCAAGGCGTCGACCATGATCAACAGCTCCATCAGGTTCTCATTGACCGGGTCGGACACCGGCTGAATCACGTAAACATCCGCGCCGCGAACGCTGTCGTCCAGGTCGATCGCGATTTCGCCGTCAGCGAAGTGCCGCACCGAGGCCGGGGATAGCGGCAACCCGACCTCCTGTGCAATTTTTTGCGCCAGCGGCACGTTGCCGTTGAGCGCGAACAGTTTAACTCCTGCCATGTCGTCCTCCATTAAGTCGTAGTATCAGGCCCATTATACCAAAAAGTGTTGCGGTCGTCGAAGTCCAGCGGCGGTGCAGTGGCGGCGGCCCGGCGACGATATCGTCATCCCGTGACGCCGGCGTAGCCCAGGGAGGTCGCAGCGTCTCGGTGGCGCCGCTGCGGCCCGTAACGGGCGTGGCATCGCGGTTGCCCGACGCCGTCACCGCTGCGGTAAGCCGCGATCGCGCCTCGCGCCGGTTACTAAGCGGCAAAATGCACGATACCGCACAAGCCCGGACGCTTGCACGTTTCCACACAATTCCCGGCCAAACAACGTGGCACGGCAATGTGCTGACGATGAGCGGAACGTGGCAAGCTCCGCGTCTCTGTTGGCGCAGTTCGACCGCCATGATACAATGACCATAGAAAAACCCCGTGCTGGAACACGGGGCAGCAGACCGTTGATAACGGTTGGCTTCAGAGTTGGATCACAAGATCGCTAGACTAATCTGCCGAAAAGTCTACTAGCGGTCTTTTTTGCTGTCGCTGTGGTCGGCAATTTTCATCATCAGCTCGACCAGCGACAGGACAAACCCGCCGAATGTCAACGCGATGATGATTGCTTCGGCAACCGTCAACAAGGCACCCCCTTTCCTTCGGAGTCCGCGAGTTGTGCATACGCACCACCTCACATTCTGAAAGATTAGATTGGCCAACCGTCTTCAACTTTCTGTTTTCACCAGTGTATCACGTACTACTTATTCACTTCATGATAGGAACGTTACCGTTTGGCAAGCCTGACCCGCTTGGTGCCACGGCGCCGAGCGGCAAACTACCGGTTCCGCCGCTCACCCGCTATAATGGAAACCGGGAGGCGGTTTCATGACACCACAACGATTACTTCCGATTCCAAACGCGGTGAACCTGCGCGAGCTGGGCGGCTACCAGACCATAGACGGCCGGCGGGTTCAAAATCGCAAGCTGCTGCGCTCGGGCAGCCTGGCGATGCTCGATATGAACGAGGCCAAGCAGCTTTACGATTACGGGCTGCGCCACGTGGTCGATCTGCGCGGTCTGGACGAACGCGCCGGCTGGCCGGACGTGCTGGCCCCGGGCGTCGCCTACCACGTGCTGTCGGTACTGCCGTTTGCCACCACCGCCCCGCTGCCCGAGCGCGTCGCCCAGTACCTCGGCGCGATGCAGGAGCCGCGCATCGCGCCGATGGCCGAGTACTACCTGCGGATGCTCACGGACGCGCATGCGCTTGCGCAGTGGCGAGCGTTATTCGACCTTGTGGCGGCCAACACAACGCCCGACGAGGCCGTCTTGTTCCACTGCGCCGCCGGCAAGGACCGCACCGGCGTGGCCGCGATGATGCTTTTGGGGATGCTGGGCGTTCCCGAAGGCACCATTCGCCAGGACTACCTGCTGACCAACGCCGTGTTCGCCGCCCCCGCCGCCCAGGTGACGCAGGCCCTGCAGGACCCCGGCAGCACCTTCGTCGCCGACATGAACCGCAACCGCGCCGAGGTCCAGTGCCAGCTGGCGGTCGCCGCCTTCATCCGCGGCGAGTACGGCGACTGGCCGCGCTACGTCGCCCGGGAATTGGGCGTTGACGCGGCGGCCCAGACCGTTTTGCGCGACCAGCTGCTGACCGACGAAAAAAATTGTCGATAAGTCTAGACCATTGTTGACAGCAACCCCGTGGCCGGTGTATATTGGACTAGACCAAACAAGGAGGGTTTTATGATGGAAGTAAAAATCGTTAAAGATAAAGCAGAAGGCGGCCAGGTCGCTTTTGACATCATCAAGGCTGGCATCGAACAAGGCGCCAAGGTACTGGGCCTCGCCACCGGCAGCACCCCAATCACCCTGTACCAAGCCATGATTGCAAGCGACCTCGATTTCAGCAACTTGACTTCGATCAACCTCGACGAGTACGTCGGCCTGCCGGAGGACAACCCGCAGAGCTACCACCAGTTCATGAAGGACAACCTCTTCAACAAGAAGCCATTCGCCCACTCCTACGTGCCGAACGGTAACGCCGCAGACCCTGCACAGGCCGCCGCGGATTACGAAAAGATCATCGCGGACAACCCGATTGACATCCAGATCTTGGGCATCGGCCGCAACGGCCACATCGGCTTCAACGAACCGGGCTCCGACCTCGACGGTAAGACCCACAAGGTTCACCTGACCGAATCCACGATTGAGGCCAACAAGCGCTTCTTCGACCGCGAAGAAGACGTGCCGCGCTACGCCATCTCCATGGGCATCGGCTCGATCATGAAGGGCAAGAAGATCCTGCTTCTGGCTTACGGTGAGGACAAGGCCGACGCGATCAAGGCCACCATCGAAGGCCCCGTCACCAACCACGTGCCGGCTTCCGTGCTGCAGAACCACGACGATGCGATCCTCATCATCGACGAAGCGGCCGCAAGCAAGCTCAGCAAGTAATTTCACGATTAATAAAAAATCCGCCAGCAAAGTGGCGGATTTTTTGTCGTCTCGCGACGGTGTGTTTCATCCGCGGCGTGGCCCCGCGACCCGCCGCGACGGTGCAAAACCGGGCCGCGGCCGCGGGGACTCACTTCGCCGCCTCACCTTGCGCGGCCAGCCACTTGGCGGCCGCCGGCACCTCGTCGACCGCCGACACGGCGAACATGTTGCACAGAAACGACAGGTTGCTCGCCGGCTCGTCCAGGTAGCCGTGAATGGTGCGGTCGCACCGCGCGATTGTGGCCGCCGTCGCCTTCTGGTCTGCCGGCGCCAGGTACAGCCGCGCCGTCAGGTCCAGGCTGGCGAAGGCGACGCTGTAGGCGACCCAGAGCCGATCGGGCGTCAGGCTCGCGGCGGCCTCCCGCAACGCCTTGATGTTTGGCACATCCGCCGCCTCCGCCAGCGCCTGCAGCGCCGACGCGGCGATCTGGTCGCGCGGGAAAAAGTGCTCGCAGCGGTCCTCGGCAACCCCGCGGCCTTCCATCGTCAGCCGGCTACGGCCGCGAAACGCCGCGGTGGCCAGCAGCGTTCGCGGTGAGCCGCCGGCCGGCAGCTGCGCGACGGCGGCCGCGGTGGCGGCGAGAATGCCCGAGCCGTCGTCTTCGGCGGGAACCTGCGCCAGCCGCGCATCCAGGTCGGTGTAGGGCAGCGGGAACAGGTTGGCGTAGAAAATTTTGACCTGCAACAGCAGCGCGTCGGCCAAGGCACAGGCGTCGCGGAAGCCCAGCTGGGTCTTGCCAGTCTCAAAACGCGATTGCGTCGCCGGGCTCCAGGCCACCGCCACGTCGTCCAGGCTCAGGTGGTAACGCCGCCGCAGCCAGCCGATGGTCGCCCCGGTGAACGCCCAGGCGGCCGGCGGCGCAACCCGCGGCACCGCATGCACGGTCAGGCCGCGGTCGTGCCAGGCCGGCGTCCCCGCCAGCACCCACGCCTGTGCGGCTGCCAGGTAATCGGCCAGGGCCGTCGCCGTCAGCAGGCGCAGGTCTTCCAGCTGCGTCGCCAGCGCGGCCGCTTCGGCCGTCGCCGCTTCGGTGCCGGTGTCTACGGTGCCGGTGTCTACGGTGCCAGCGTCTGCGGTGCCAGCGTCTGCGGTGCCGGTGTTGTCAGCATTGTCGCCGGTGGGGCCGGTGACGTTTACCGGTGGCGGTGCCGGCGGCCTCAAGCGCCGCGGCCATGGTCTGGACCGCGGTCACAATCGGCGCCGAGTTGAGGGTACTGACGCCGATCACGCCGACCTGCCGCAGGTCGCGCCGCAGCCGGTGGTAGCGGGTCATCGCCGCCACCACCGCCTGAGCCTGCGGGTGCCGCGTCGCCAACAGCGGCAGTGCCAGCCAGGCAAAATCGCTGGCGTTCACCGCGGATTGCGCGATGTTAGTCGCGTCAAACCCCGCCGCATAATTGATGAAGCGTTCCGCCAGCGCAGCCAAAAGCTCGAAGCTGCCGAACCGCACCCCGGCCGCCAGCCCCAGTGTGTGAACGCTGTGCCAGCCGGGGCCGGGAACCAAGAACTGAGCAAGCAGCTGCTCTTGTGCGGTGGTGAGCGCCACCGACGACGCCGCCGGTGCCAGCGCCAACCGGTAAACCAGCGCGGTATAGGCCGCGGCCGGCGTGGTCGGCCGCGGATGCGCCTTGGCGAACGCCGCCTGCTGCGCGGTCAGCCCGGCCACATCGCCGGCGATGAAGGCCGCCAGCGCGTCGTGGGTCATCGCGCCGGGCCGGGCCCTGGTGTAAGCGAGAAAATCATGCGCCGTCAGCTGCAGGTTGGCCAGCAGCCGGCCAACCGTCGCTACGCTCAGGTCGTTTTGGTCGCGTTCAAAGCGCGACAAGGCCGCCGGCGAGCACCCCGCCCCGGCCGTCGCCGCCTCCAGCGTGATCCCGCGGTCCTTGCGAAACTGCCTGAAAAAGCCGCCCAACGTCTGTGCGGTCATGTGACCCCCTCCTTTTGCCTCAATTGTATCGGTCGCTCCTCAAAAAAGATACAGGTAAGTTCGCGGTGTCACACCGCCGAGTCGCTGGCAGCGAAGCGGTCGCACGGCCCGACCGAAACCGAGCGGCCTGGACGCAGGCAGCCCCGCCCCTTCACCGACCGTGGGCTTCTCCGTCCAACGTCCGAGGCCGCCTCCGCACTGCGAGCGATGCGCCGCCGCGGCCGGCCGGGTAAACTAAAGGCATCACAACCACTTGGAGGACAAATCACATGCAATTGCGCAAATCATCAACCGACCGTGTTTTCACCGGCGTCTGCGGCGGCATCGCCGAGGCGCTGGGCATCGGCAGCATCTGGGTGCGGCTGCTGTTCGTGTTCGGCGGCGGCATCCTGTTTTGGGTCTACCTGGCGCTGGTGTTTCTGATGAAAGACTGATTCAACTCGTCCCCACTGCCCCGGCGGTGCGGGGCGTTTTTTGTTTCACGTGGAACGTCCTCGGTCACGATTAAGGATGGTGTACCCATTACGCTCAAGCAGGTCTTAATGTAACTCATTAAAAAGCGCGACCTGCCTCAAGTCATCTTGAGCATGTCGCGTTTTGGCTGGACCGAGATGTGAAACACGCTACTTGTGTTTGTGCTGGAACGTGCTATTGGCCGTATAGACGCCACAGATGATAACGACAGCACCGATCAGCTGGGCCTGACTGAAGGCTTCGCCGAGTAAAAGCACACCCGCCACAATCGATACCACCGTCGAAACGCCGATGAATGATGCGGCTTTGTTGACGCCAATCTGCGCGATGGCGTAGTTCGACAGGAACAGCGCCAACACTGAGCTGCCGATACCTTGATACAAGACCGCGATGGTGAAATCGCGATTGCGAATCGGCAAACTAAGCAAGGTTTGCACATCGCCGCCGATTACGGCCTCGATAATCGCCATGAGCCCAAACACGGCGGCACCCGCGGCCAACATGATATAGGTGATTTCGATGCCGGTATACGCGGCGGCTTTCTCGACATAGACGCTGTACAGCGCATACGTGGCGACTGCCAATAGTAAAAAGAGATAGCCGATCAGCGAGAGGCTTGCGCTGGCACCGGCGGCCAAAACGGTGATGACGACGCCGGCTAACGTGAGCAGAATGCCAAGCACTTGTTGGCGGGTCGGATACTTGCGCAGAATCAACGCCGAGGCCAATAATGCAGCGACGGGGATACAGGCTAGAAACACCCCACTCTCCGAAGCCGTGGTGTGGTTGATGCCAAACGTCTCACCGATGAAGTACAAGACCGGATCGAAAATGGCGACTAGCAGTAACGGCCGAAGTTTTTTGCCAGTCAGATCAACGTGTACGACACCCGCTAGGATCAAGACGCTCATCACGATCAGTGCGACCAGAAAGCGCCAGCCTAACAATGCAAGTGGGCTGGCACTGTCAGTCGCCTGTTTGGTAAAAATGTAACTCAGGCCATACAAGGCCTCACAGCCAAGGGCGGCCAGGCTGCCCAAGAACAGGCCCCTTTTTTTAGTGTTTGCCATGCCAGTCCTCCGGGATATCGAGCAACGGCGCTAAGGAATCACGGTTGGTCGGTGTCAATATAAGGACCATTATAACGCACTGCCCAAGCCGTTGGGTTTTGCCCGCAGGAGATTTTGTGGTGCAGTGACGTCACGTCCAGGTTGCGCCATATCCCGATTTGGCCGACCGATCAACCGCTTGAGGTTAAGTTCAACGATTGCGCCTGATCAAGATAATAGATTAACCGAAAATGCCCCTTTTATTTCCGGTTCCTATAAGCAGCGCAGATTAGGATTCGACCCGTTGTTCGGGCATGGTTTTTTCACCTTACGCCCCCCTGTCAGGCACTGGGGTGTTCGGCGGTGGTTCTCACTGACTACCGATGGCCGCTGCGAATCACCGTCGCCATCACAAGGTAAACGGCAAGCTCCCCTGCTCCAACCCAGGTGAAGATCAGCCAGCTGGTGTGGCTGAACGTCGCAAAGAAGAACGTCCCAACCGGCATGAACAGAATCGCCACGGTGAAAATCACGCTGAACACACGCCCCAGGTAATCGGCCGCTACCGTGGTTTGCAGGCTTGAGAACATTTGCACGTTAAACACGGTCATGAACCCCGAAGACAGGCCGCACAACACCACTGGCACCAGCCAGTGGAAACTGACGAACGGCAGGATGACAATCGGCAGCGCAACGCCCAGCAGAAAGTGGCTGTACTGCCGCAAGCTCAAGTCCTTGCCCCACAGGCCGTTCACCGTGGCACCGGTGATGTTGCCGACCGACTCTGCAATCAGAATGTAGGCGTAAAGATGGGCGAAGTGTCCCATCTGGTTCGTGAAGGGCAGCGCAAATTCGTAGCCGGCAAAGAAAAAGTTAATCAGCGAACTCGCCACCAGCACAACCATCAGCTCCCGGTCGTGCCAGATGTAAGCGAAGCCCTGGCGCATGGCGCCGAGCGTCGAGCGCTTGAGCGCGACCCTTGGCTTGGGCGTGACGATCGGCTCGAAGCGCCACTCGATGGCCGCGGAAATCAGGAAGCTCGCCGCATTGACCAGCATCCCCGCGCGAAAGCCAAGAGCCGAGATCAGAAACATCCCGAAAAGCGGCGACACCACGCTGATGAACTCCGAAATCGTTTTGGAAAAGGAGTTGTACCGATAGACATTCGCCTTGCTCAGGAGGTCCTTCACAATCGCCTTGTACGTCGGGCTGTTGAAGGCGTATAGAATGGCCAAGACGATGTTGACCACCACCAGCAGGGCCGCGTTGCGCGGCGAGAACAGCATCCAGACGATGAACGTCGCCAAGGCGGCCAGCAGATCGGTCACCACGAGGATGCGTTTGCGGTCGCGCGTGTCTGCGAACACCCCGCCGATCAGGTCGAAGATGATGCCGACAATGGTTTCACCGGACTGATAGAGGCTCATGTAGAAACTGGCCTTGGCCCCCAGCCCGGCAATCAGCAGCTTGTTCCCGTAATCGTAGACCAAATTGCCGAATTTATTCGTCTGACCACGCGCAATCAGCCGGACAATGTTGCGTGATTCCTTGGACATAAGCGATCCTCCCACTACTCGGGGGCGCGATTCCTCGGGCCCCGGCGTTGTCACCAATGGTACAATAACCCCTAGCACCGAAAATTCGAATGTTGCGTATCTCGTCATTGATTGGAGGCACTCATGACCCACGGCGAACTTATCCGGCAGTTGCGCCAGGCGCGTGGCCTGACTCAGGCCCAGCTTGCGGCCGGTATCACCCACCGCACCACGCTGCTCAGCTTCGAAACGCACGGCACCCGGATCGATTTTGAGACGATGCAGCAGTACCTGGAGCGCCTAAATGTCACGCTCGACGAGTACACCGTCCTGTACAACCAGGCCAACCCAAGCGAAAAGGAAGCCGTGCGGCGGCTGTTCGCCGGACTCGCGCCCAAACTTCATCAGCCGGCCGCCCAGGACTGGGCCGACGCCTTTCTCACCCGGGCGGATGCCGACTACCAAGCGACCCAAGATATTTTCTACGCGGCGCTGGCCGCCACGGTTCGCCTGACCTACGCCTACCGCACGAACCAGTTTGACGCCAGCGACCCTGCGACGCAACGGGCCCGGGAGTTGATTCAACACTACCTCAGCGGCATTGCCGACTGGGGGCGCTTTGAGCTGTCACTGTTCATCAACAACTTGTTCGTCTTCGATGCCGACTTTGTGATGGCCTGCTTGAATTCCACCTTTCACTCGGTCATTCACTACGCCACCAGCCGCTTCTTCCGCCATGATCTGCCGCCGCTGTTCGGCAACCTGCTGATCTACTCGGTCAAGGCGAACAATGCGGCCATCTTCGCCTTCACGCAACAGGCGTTAGCCAAGCAGCTGCGCCACGACCGCGTCGCCGAACTGGTGGTTCTTTCGCACCTGTTCGATTTCATCACGGCTTACCGGGCCGGCCACCGCGACGCCGCCGCTCGGACCACCTTGATTGATCACCTGCAGTGGCTGGGCCAAACCGGCATGGTCCACCTACTCGAGCAATACTTTCCGGCCTGAAGCATGACCGGCCAATTGGCGCGACCATGCAATTAAGGATGAATTAAGGATTCCTTCACGCCCCGATTAAGGAACGGCAGGTATGCTTGTTCCATAGAAAGGCGGTATGACTATGGAAAATGCAGTCCTAACCATCCAAGACGTCAGCAAGCGCTTCGGCCACTACCAGGCGCTGAGTCACGTGTCGCTGACCATTCAGCGCGGCGACGTCTACGCGCTGGTCGGCGAGAACGGCGCCGGCAAAACCACGCTGATGCGTCTGATCACTGGCTTGTCCCCCATCTCACAAGGCGCCATCGTGCTGCTGGGTGAGAACGCGCGGCACTACCAGATGGCGCTTAGCCGCATCGGCGCGGTGATCGAAACCCCGGCGGCCTTCGACAAGCTGACGGTGGCCCAAAACCTCAGGCTGACGGCGATTCAGCACGGCATCACCCAAGACGCCGACATCGACGACGCCATCGGCTTCGTCGGGCTGGCCGCCAAGCGCAACGCGAAGGCCAAGACCTTGTCGCTCGGCCAACGCCAGCGCCTGGGCCTGGCCACCGCGATTTTGGCCCATCCCGATTTCCTGATTCTCGACGAACCGATTAACGGGCTGGACCCCACCGGCATCGTCGAGTTCCGCGAGCTGCTGCACCGGCTGAACGTGGAGAAGCAGACCACCATCCTGATTTCCAGCCACATCCTGTCGGAACTGTACCAGGTCGCCACGCGCTTTGGCTTCCTGCACCACGGCACCATCATCAAGGAGGTCACCCGCGCCGCCTTGGACGCGGAAAACAGCGGCGGCCTGCAGGTGACCGTGGCCGATGCCGCCAAGGCCGCACAGGTGCTGGATGCGGCCGGGATCAAGGGCTTTCACGTCACTGATGACCAGCACCTAGTCTTGCCTGGGGCGGCCGGCGATGCGGCCGATCTGAACCGCCTGCTGGTCCAGGCCGGCGTCGCGGTGGTCGGCATCCGCGTTCGCACCACGTCGCTCGAGGACTACTACACCCGACTGCTTAGCAAGGAGGACGCGCAATGATCAATCAGATTCGGGCGGATTTTTACCGTCAGTACCACACGCGCGGGGTCTGGCTCACCGCGCTGTTGACCGTCGCCTACAGCGCGGCCATCTGCTGGTTCCAGGAGCCGGGTGGCATCATGGTCAACGCCCCGCAGCACATGCTGGCTGACCTCGCGACCAAGAAATGGACGGTGTATGACGGCATTCGCAGCGCGATGATCTCGAGTTCGGTGCTGGTTTACCTGTTCATCGGCCTGTTCGTCATCGTTATCGGCTACGAGTTCAGCCAGCACACGTACAAGAACACCTTGCTGACCGGCATTTCGCGGCTGGGCTTCATCCTGGGCAAGTACGTGACGCTTTTGGTCGATCTGTTCCTGGGCATGACCCTGTACTTCGCCACGGCGCTGGTCGTCGGCCTGCTTCACGGCCTGCCCGGCGGCGATTGGACCGCGACGGCTAAGCTGGTCGGCGGGGGCGTCGTGATGAGTACCTTTTTCGTCAGCGTCGTGTTCAGCCTGGGGTTGTTGCTGTTGATTCTCACCCGCTCCACCGTGATGACCGCGGTGTTCATCGTGGTGTGGCCGCTGGCGATCTCGCTTTTGTCCATCGCTACTGAGTGGCACTGGCTGTCGTACTTCGACTTCTTCAACACCGAGTCCGGCATCGCCTTCGGGCTGATTGCGCAAGGCGATATCTGGCGGTATATTCTAGTCAGCGCCGTAGTGCTGGTCGGCAGCATCGGCGTCGGCACCGTGCTGATTCGGCGCCAGGAGCTGTAGCCGGGCCGGTACCGCGGTGATGCCACCCGCCCCGCGTGTGACGCGGCGGGTTTGCCCCGCCTGACCGACCACGGCTTGACCCGGCGAGCGGTGGGGCCACTTCTGGGACCGTTGACGTCCCGATAAGCGGTTCGGCCCCGGTGCAGCGGCGTCACCACGATTTCGTGAAGGAGTTCCCATGGCCACCATTTTGATTGTTGAAGACAACCCAGACATCCAGGCACTGCTCAAAGACGTTTTGACGCCTGAGTACGACCTGATTCAGGCCACAGACGGCAGCCAGGCGCTGCCGCTTTTGCGTAGTTCGCAGGTCGACCTGGTCATCTTGGACCTAATGCTGCCCGGCGTCAGTGGCGAAAGCATCTTGATCACCCTACGACGCAGCGCCGCCACGCCGGTTTTGGTGTTGACCGCTATTCAGGACAAGGCCCACATCGCCGCGGTGCTGGAGGCCGGCGCGAACGACTACCTGACCAAGCCCTTCGACATCGACGAGCTGATTGCCCGGGTCCATGTGCAGCTTCGCACGATTGAAACCGCGCTGACTGTCGCCGGGCTAACGCTTGACCCACAGACCTACGCGCTGACCTCCGACGGCCGGCCGGTCACCCTCCCGCGCAAGGAATTCGAGCTGCTGACCGTTTTGATGCAGCATCCCCACCAGGTGTTCCAAAAGGCTGCGTTGTACCAGCAGGTCTGGCAGGAGCCCTACCTCAACGCGGAGAACACGCTGAACGTTCACCTCAGCCACTTGCGCAACAAGCTCAGCACCCCGCAGCATCAGTACATCACCGCGGTGTGGGGCATCGGGGTGCGACTGCTGTAACGCGCCGACGTCACCCGCCCTGCCAATGGAGGCTGCCATGCTCATTTTGCTCAGTGCCTTACTGATTGCGACCCTGGCCACGCTTGCGCTGCTTTGGGCCGAGCTGCACCGCGTCACCCGCGAACTCACCTACGTCAACGACCATTCCACCAACGCGGAGCTGACCACGGCCACGCGATGGTGGCCGGTTCGCAGGCTGGTGGGGGCGATCAACACCAACCTGCGCGAGAATCGCAACCTGCGCGAGCAGCGCATCCGCCAAGACGCCGAGGTCCACCAGCTTTTGACCAACCTGACCCACGACATCAAGACGCCGCTCACCGTCGCCACCGGCTACGTCCAGCTGCTGCAGCAGCGCGACGACTCGCCGCAGCTAGTGCGAATCGCCCACAACCTCACCGCAGTGAACTACTACCTGCGCTACCTGATGGACTTCAACCTCACCCAGGAGCAGGGCCAGCCGCTGCAGCTGGCCCGAGTCGACCTCACCGCCTTGGTCGAGGGTCAGCTCTTCGATGCCTTCGACGAGCTGGCGGCGCGAGGCCTTGAGGTCACCCCGCAGCTGGCCCCAGTCACGCTGATTACCGACCCGGCGCTTGTGCGGCGCATCTGCCAGAACCTGATCGGCAACTGGCTCAAATACGCCCAAGGCGCCGCTCAGGTTCGCCTTTTTGAAAAAGACGCCAACCACGTCTGCCTGCGGTTCGCCAACCAGCTGCCGGCTGGCACCACCCTGGACGTCGACCACCTGATAACCCGCTTTGCCACCGGCGACCCGGCGCGGCGCGACAGCACCGGGCTGGGGCTGAGCATCGTGGCGGCGCTTGCGACGCGGCTGAGCGGCACCTTGAACCTGACCACTGGCGCCGGCTGGTTCACCGCCACCGTCACGCTGCGGCGTAAGACCGCGGCCTGAGCTGCCGACAAATAGGCGTTCCGCAACGATGCCGTCGCGGGACGCCTATTTTGAATTGTTTGCCTGACCGTTCGCCTGACCGTTCGCTTGACCGTTCGCCGACTACCGCGCAAGCGCCGCGCGAGCCGCGGCCGGCACCTTGGCGGCCGGCACGGCAGCGTAGGTGGTGACATACGCCCCCTTGCCTTGAATCTTCAGGTATTTGCCGGTGGTGAAGACCTTCATGCCGGTGAACCGCAGCGGCCTTGTGTGGCCCTGCGCATCCGCGGCGGTTTGCTCATAAATGGGCGTGTTGTGCTCGCCCATGGTGGTCGGGGCCTGGGTGATGACGTAGTAGGTCTGCGCCTTCACCAGCGGGTTGAGCTGATCGACCACGCCGGCCAGCTCGCTGCTGCTTTGCTGCGTCGCAAGCTTCGCGCCGGTCAGCGCCAGGCCGCAAGCCGCACCGATGCCCAGGCACCAGATCAGAAGTTTCTTCATCGTGTATTCGTCCTCCAAAATGTGATGTCCTTAGCTTACCAGCCAGCCGCCCCCACCACCATTCGGCCGGCGGCGGAAAAAGCCCTCGGTCTGGCGGCCGAACGCGGCTCGGACCAAGGCGGCCGCGCAGCCACCGCAATCCCGATTTCGTGCTTGCCTGTTGGCATGCCAGCTTTCGCTCAGTCATTTTCTATGCCGCCAGTCGCTTTGACCATCATAATTAGCCGTCGCCGCACGCTATCAAGCTGCGCAATGGCCTTTGCGTGGCTCAGTTTGATCATGTGAACACAACCTTTCGTAGGGAGGATAGGCGATGACGCGGGAGATTGTTCGGTGTTTAAGAAGCTTTTTCTTTTTGAGCATGGTTATTGTGCTGGGACTCGTTCTCTTGTTTCCCATCCTATTAATATCTCAGGATACCTCAACAAGCACGTCTGGAATGCTGACGAACGGTATTGGTAGCGTCATTATCCTAATTGCTGAACTTGTTTTTTGCCGCAGCTTTTTTAGGGGCTCGAATGCCGCCAATCCGTTTGTTTTTCTGGCCAAACTGCTGGTGGTTGCGCTACTGGCCGCAGGGACCGCGACCTTTTACCAGCACCACTCAACTTTTGAGGGCACAGTTTTTTTGCAGGTGGCAGTGAGATCCATGTCCACACATCTCGCGGGGATATGGTCGTGATGAACGTGCCGCCCTCCGAAGTACCAACTAACAAGGTCAAAATCCAGACCCGTTGGCCAGTGTTCATCTGGACTGACGAAACCGTCCTTCGTCCGGCTAGCGTGACTTATGTGAAATAATAGTCAAGAAACTGCCAAATGCAGTCGTTGCCCAAAAACGTAATGCCATACTAAGACGCGTGTGTATCACCGGCCGGCAGTTTCGCCTGTACCCAAAGCACTAACACAGCGACTTGCTTTTTTTGCAGGCGACAATCAAGCGCAGTCTCCCTCGCGTTGTTAATCACAAGCCGTATCACCCCGCACTTTCACAAGCGCCGCCAGTCGTGCTAGAATACGCCACAAGGAGGTGCCGCGATGAAACTTCTCAATTGGCTGGGCCGCACGGCGGCCTTTGCCGGCATCGTCGTGCTCATGTTCACCTACCAGCTGCCGATGGACCTGACCATTCGGCTGAACCACTGGACCGCCGCGGCAGGCGGCCACGACGCGCTTTTGGCGCTGACCATCGCCGGGCCCGGGGTGCTGATCGGCGCGATCTTGTGGTGGCTGTACCGCCGCCAGCTGCGGCGCAATAATCCCCTAGGCATCGGCCGCACCCCGCTGACCATCAAGGGCGGCCTGTTCGTGGCCGCGATGTACGGCTGCGTCTTGTTCCTGAACATTCTGGTCGCACAGTTCGGGATTCCGCAGAACCAAGAAACCGTGCTGACGATGCAAAAGGCGTGGCCGCTGACACTGTTTCTGATGGCCGCCCTAATCGCGCCGGCGCTTGAGGAGCTGACCTTCCGCGGCCTGTTCATGAGCCTGTTTTGGCGCCGAGACAACCCGGCCAACACGCTCGGCGCCGTCGTCTTCTCGGGGCTGGTGTTCGGCCTGGCGCATGAGCCGCGGCTGTCGATCTTTCTGGTGCTTTACGCCGGCATGGGCGTGATTCTCGCCTACGCCTACCGCCGCAAGCGCGATCTGCGCTACTCGCTGGCACTCCATATGATCATCAATTTCCTGCCGTCATTGGTCGGCTTTTTCAGGTGAAAAAGCGCCTTTTTAGAACAAATGTTCGGAGGTCCTTGTGAAGCCAAAACCGACCTAAATTTTCCCGCAAAAATATTTATTTTGGCTGGCAACGGCCCTTGCCACGTGCTTTCAGCCGCTTGATTCGGGTCTTTAACCAAGTTGGGGCTTGACACACTCCCGCCTACGCCAGCGCCGCCCGGTCGCTTGTGAACCGAGTTTCACAAACTTGGCGACCGGAATTCTTCCCGCAAGTCTGCTATAATTGGTTTCACACACGGACCTGGTTGCGGCCGCACGGGATCCGGCGTTTGAACATTGGAGGATTTGCGATGCAAGAGCTAAGAACTGCTAACCCCGTCGTCTGGCTGGACGACACGAAATTCATTTCACTTATTCCCGACGCGGCTTACAACCTCGAGGTGTGGGAGATCACCAAGGAAGACCGGCGGCATCGCATGGCGCGGATGGACTACAAGTACCACCGCGACACCTTCGCCGGCTTCATCTACCGCCTGATTCCCACGATCGACCTCGTGAAGATCCACGACCTGCAAAAACGGATCAATCCCTACTTCGACCTCGAAGTCTGACTCAGAAAGGATGGGCGCCATGTCTGTTGTTGTGAAACTGATTATCATGGTGGTCGCCGCGCTGATCGCGACCGGCACCTTAATTGTCGTGGAGTGGCGAGCCCACCAGGCTAGCCGCGCCAACACCGGCGCCAAGGCCGCCCTGGCCGTCGTTTTGGTCGGCCTCTTGGTCAGCCTACTGACCCATCCCTGAGTTGCTTAAAAATCTCCTACGATTGCCGAATGCCGCCGCCGATGCGCCGGCATTTTTCTTATACTGAAGGCAAAATGACTTGGGAGGGCCATCATGCTTAGGCGCTACATCACCCCGTTACTGAAAATCGCAACCGCGGTGCTGGCGGTTCTGGCCGCCACCTGGATGGCGCTGAACGTCGTCATGCCGCTGACCACGCGCCACTTCGGCGACCTGACCGCGACCTGGCGGGTGATCACCGTCGCCGGCATCGCGATGATCGTTCTGTTGATCCTCGAGGCCAGCGCCGTCACCCACCCGCCGCGGCCGCTCTGGGCCGGGGTGCTGGCGGCCTTGACGCTGCTGGCGACGTTGGTGTGCTGGCGCCTGTTCACCGTCGCCCATGCGATTTATTGGCTGGCCCTCGCCGCCTCAGGGCTTTTTTTCGCCACCGCCTGGGTGGTGCGAGAAGACTGACAATCAGACTAAAATAGCGCCACCGGATCGCAATCGCTGTCCGGTGGCACTATTTTGATTCGAGCAAGTCTATCCCTGCACCTTGGCGATGCGGCCCTGCTCGATGTACACGGACAGGATTGCGACGTCGGCCGGGTTGACGCCGGAGATGCGGCTGGCCTGGGCGATGGTTGCCGGCTGAATCTTGGTCAGCTTCTGCCGCGCCTCGGTGGCCAGGCCGTTGATTGCCTGGTAATCGATCCCGGCCGGAATCTTCTTGGCCTCCAGGCGGTGCAGCCGCGCGATCGCGGCGGTTTCCTTGTCGATGTAGCCGGCGTATTTGATCTGCACCGTGGCCTCCTCGGCGACGTAGCGGCCGACCGGGGCCGGCGCCGGGGCCAGCTGAACTAAGTCGTCGTAGCTGACCTCGGGGCGGCGCAGGAAGTCGGCGGCCAGCACCCCGTCCTTGAGCGGGGCCAGGCCCCGGGCCTCAAGCCACGGGTTGGCCTCCTTGGGCCGCAGCCGCGTGGTCTGCAGCCGCTTGATCTCGGCTTCGATTGCCTGCTTCTTGGCGATGAAGGCGGCAAAACGGGCGTCGTCGATTAACCCCAGGTCGTGGCCCTTGGCCGTCAGCCGCAGATCCGCGTTATCGTGGCGCAGAATCAGGCGATACTCGGCGCGGCTGGTCAACAGGCGGTAAGGCTCGTTGGTACCCTTGGTCACCAAGTCGTCAATCATCACGCCGATGTAAGCATCCGACCGCTGCAGCGTGAAGCCCGGCTTACCCTGGGCCCGAAGCGCGGCGTTGATGCCAGCGATCAGCCCCTGACCAGCCGCCTCCTCGTAGCCGCTGGTCCCGTTCATCTGACCGGCGGTGAAGAGGTTAGCCACGACCTTGGTCTCAAGCGTCGCGGTGAGTTGCCACGGCTCGATGATGTCGTACTCGATCGCGTAGCCCGGCCGCATCAGCTCGGCCTGCTCGAGGCCGGCGACGCTGTGGAGCATTTTGAGCTGAACCTCCTCGGGCATCGAGGTGGAGAAGTCGCCGACGTAGTACTCGTCGGTGTCTTTGCCCTCGGGCTCCAGGAACAGCTGGTGGCGCGGCTTGTCGGCGAAGCGCACGACCTTGTCCTCGATGGACGGGCAGTAGCGCGGCCCCACGCCCTTGATGACCCCGGAGAACATCGGCGCCCGGTCGAGGTTCTCGCGGATGATCGCGTGGGTCGTCGCGTTGGTGTAGGTCATCCAGCAGGATAGCTGGTCCTTCAGGAACACCGAATCCGGCGTGGTGAAGGAAAAATGGTTCGGCGTGACGTCGCCGGGCTGCTCCTCAGTTTTGGTGAAATCAATCGAGCTGCCCAACACGCGCGGCGGCGTCCCGGTCTTGAAGCGGCGCAACTTGAAGCCGTTTTGCTCCAGGTTCTCGGACAGCCGGATGCTCGGCAGGCTGTTGTTCGGGCCGCTGGAGTACATCAGCTCGCCGATGATGATCTTGCCGCGGCTGGACGTGCCGGCCGTCAGCACCACGCTCTTGGCCCGGTAACGGGCCCCGGTGGCGGCGACAACGCCGACGCAGGTGCCGTCTTCGATCAAAAGCCGCTCGACCAGGCCCTGGCGCAGATCGAGGTTGGCCTGCCGCTCGATGGTCGCCTTCATGCTGCGGTGGTAAGCCGCCTTGTCGGCCTGGGCACGTAAGGCGCGAACCGCCGGCCCCTTGCCGGTGTTCAGCATCCGCATCTGAATGTAGGTCTTGTCGATGTTCTTGCCCATCTCACCGCCCAGCGCGTCAATTTCCCGCACCACGATGCCCTTGGCGGGACCGCCGACGCTGGGGTTGCACGGCATGAACGCGAGCATCTCCAGACTGATGGTGATCAACAGCGTCTTTTGCCCCATTCGGGCCGCGGCCAGCGCCGCCTCGCAGCCGGCGTGACCGGCCCCAACAACGACGACATCGTAGGTCGCCGCCGAATACTCTTTCACTTCTGGCATAACGTCTCCTTCTGATATTTCCCGGGAAATAACCCGACGTTCAATAGCGCAGCGGCTTGCCGCCAGCCTACTTGCCCAGGCAAAACTGACTGAACAGCTGCGTGATCAGCTCGTCCGGGGCGGCGTCCCCGGTGATCTCACCGAGCTTGTCCCACGCGGCGGTCATGTCGATCTGCACCAGGTCGATCGGCATCCCCGCTTCGATGCCGGCCAGCACACTTTGCAGGCTGGCCTTGGCCTGGCGCAGCAGCCCGATCTGCCGGGCGTTGGTCACCATCACCGTGGTCTGCGAGTTCTCGATGCCGGCGTTGAACAGCCCGGCGATCTTGGTGTCCAGGGCCGCCATCCCCGCCCCGGTGGTGATGGCGGTGCGAACGATCTGGCTTTCGGGAATCAACGCGGCGGTGCCAGCAGCAGCGGCGCTCACGGCCTCGGCTGGGGTGGCGGTGCCGGCCGCAGCGGTGGTGGCGGCCTTTGCGCCGGTCGCGTTCCCGGCCTCGGCCGCAGACGCGGCGGCTTCACCCGCGGCAACGTACAGGTCCAGCCTTACCGGCAGGTCCTGCTTGTTCAGCACCACGATGCGGGGCTTTGCGGCCGTGGCGGCGATCAGCTCGCGGTCCTCCGCAGTCAGCGGCCGGCTGGCGTCCAGCACCAGCAGGACCAGGTCGGCCTGGGCCAGCGCCTTGCGCGAGCGTGCCACGCCGATTTTTTCGACCTTGTCGTCGGTATCGCGAATGCCGGCGGTGTCCAGCAAGCGCAGCGGCACCCCCCGCACGTTGACGTACTCCTCGAGCACGTCGCGGGTGGTCCCCGGCACGTCGGTCACAATCGCCTTGGCCTCGTGAAGCATGTAATTGAGCAAACTCGACTTGCCGACGTTGGGCCGGCCGACGATGGCGGTGGCCAGACCGTCGCGCAGCACCTTGCCCTGGGTGGCCGTCTGCAGCAGCTCGGAGACGCGGTCCAGCACCAGCTGGGCCTTTTCCTGCAGCAGCTGCGTGGTCATTTCGTCGGTGTCGTACTCGGGGTAGTCGATGTTGACCTCGACTTGCGCCAGCACCTCCAGGATGTCCTGGCGCAGGTTCGTGATCAGCGTGTGGAGGTTGCCGTCGAGCTGATCCACGGCGACCTGCAGCGCCCGGTCGGTTTTGGCCCGAATCAGGTCCATCACGGACTCGGCCTGGGTCAGGTCGATGCGGCCGTTCAAAAAGGCGCGTTTGGTGAACTCACCGGGCTCGGCCAGCCGGGCACCAGCGCCCAACAGCAGCTGCAGCACCCGGTTGGTCGGCACGATGCCGCCGTGGGTGTTGATCTCGACCATGTCCTCGCGCGTGTAGGTCTTCGGGGCTCGCAGGACGCTGACCATCACCTCGTCGACCACCGCCCCGCTGTCCGGGTCGATGATGTGGCCGTAGTTGATGGTGTGGCTGGCCACCTTCGTGAGGTTTTTCCCCTTGTACACGGCTTGTGCGATGGCGAGCGCATGCTCCCCGCTCAGCCGCACAATCGAAATCGCGCCTTCGCCAGGCGGCGTCGAGATTGCCGCAATCGTGTCGTACTCTGTGACTGTCTGTGCCATGTTATCCCTTTCCCAAACAAAAAAGCGCAGTATCCGCCACTACCCCCAAGGGTCGCGACGGACAAAGCACTTTGACTACTTCATCGTAAATATTGACTGTATTGTACAAAACCTGACCGCGTTTGTCAAAACCGCAACCGGACCGAAACCAACCACCACTCGCGCAACGCCCAAAACCGCCGCAACCCAAAAGCTGCGGCGGCCGCGCCGAAGCCACCGGACTCACACTGCCCGGTGGCCTTGGCCTGATTCGGTTAGGATTCTGTCTTCGTCTTACCAGCTTCGTGGTACACCAGTCATCCCCTTGACCGCACGGCTACCCCACGAGGTGGGTGGCGGTCGCGGGACTGCAACGGCTGGGTGGAAGTCCTTCCCCCTGGTTTCTCCTAGGATCAGGAGTTGCACTAAAGCTCTCGAGTTTAAAGTCGTGTGGCAATACACTGCGACTTGGCATGGGTATGGTACTGGAGGCGCTTGCGCTCCGGACCGTTCCCGCGCGGTGGCTACTACGGCGACCGTGGCTTTGAGTCGTCGCCCCGCACTAAGATAATCATCTGAAGGTAGCTTAACACCAGACCAATTTCCCGTCAAACAATTTGACTCACCACGCGTTTTTTTACCGGCAAAGGCCGCACCACCGGTATTTTCAAGGCCTCACAGCAGCAAAAAACCGGTGGGTTCCCCCACCGGTCGGCCATCAGTGAACGCGCTTGGTGGCACGCCACAGGAAGAAGAAGGAGACGAGCGTCACGGCCAGGACTGCGTAGCCGATCACCGCCACCCAAGGCGAAATCACCCCGCCTGTCGCAGGCAGCACAGCGGCGCCGGCGAGGCCGGCCTTTGAGCTATTTCCGTACATCAGAATTCCTCCTCATCGTTGCAAACGGGGCGGGGCGTGATCTGGCAGCGCGGCACAGACGGGAGGTGGTCCTCGACGTTCGGTCGGAGCTTACGCAATCGCAGTCGGCGCATCCGTTCAGTGGTTGTCGGTTGTGTGCGGCCACCCTGGCCGCCTTAATTTCAGTGTAGCAAGTTGACCACGGCGACTGCCAGCCAGAACCCCTTGCCGCCGCCAACTAAAATGCAACGGCACCCAGATGCGCGTGGTCATCCGATTCCACTGGCGGGTCGCGGCGCGGTGGCTGAAGGTTTCGCGGTGGTCGAGGCCGGATGGCCGCGTCCGACCTCGCCGCGACCGGAACCCGGCGGCCGTGCTGTCACGCGTCACCGCTACGACCGGCGCCTGGTGCGAGACCACACCAAAAATCCGGGCGGCAGCCGCCACCCGGATTGTCAAAGTCAGTGATTCATTTTACAAGCTGCGGCCCTTGGGCGTGACCACGACGTAGCGCCGCGGGTCCGTGCCTTCCGAGTGCGTGTCGACGTACGGGCTATCCGCCAGCGTGGCGTGGATCGCCTTGCGCTCAAAGGACGGCATCGGGTCCAGGTAGACGCTGGCGCCGCGAGCGACGACCTCCCTGGCGCTTTTTTCGGCCAGGCGCCGCACCGCGGCGTCGCGGCGCTGGCGGTAGTCGCCGACGTTCAGCATCACGGTCCACTTGGACTTGCCGTAGTGGTTGAACTCGGTTTGGGCCAGGTACTGGATGGCGTTGATGATCTTGCCGTGTTTGCCGATCAACAGCGCCTCTTTGTCGGTGGCCAGGTCGAACCAGACCTGATCGCCTTCGCGGGTGTTGTCGATGGTCGCCGCCAGCCCCAGCTCGCGGGTGATGTCTTCCAGGTAGCTTTGCACCAAGGCGATGGCCGTTTGGTCATCGCGGTGCAGGGTGTTGCCCTCGTGCAGGTGGTGCAGCGGCAGCTGGTGTTCCGGCTTGGCGGCAGCCGGCGCCGGTGCGGCCTGGACCGCCGGCTTTTCCGGCACGGGATCGGCGTGCAGGCTGGTCGCGGTGGCCGGCTGCACACTCAGGTTGACGATGGCCTGCTGGCGCCCCAGGCCGAACAAGCCGTGCTTGCCCTCCTGGATCACCTCGACGGCCACCTGCTCACGGGCGACGCCAAGCGTCACCAGACCGGCGTCAATCGCCTTTTGGATCGTTGCCCCTTGAAAAGTAGGCATGGGTGGTATCCTCCTTACATTGGCAAGTTGCCTTGCCCCGCGCTGGCTACTTCTTCAACGCGCGTTTGTAGGCCTTGCGCAGCGCCTTTTTGCGGTCGCGCTCGGCTTGGGCCTTCTCGTCGCGAGCCCGCTTCATCTTGAACGGGTTTTGCAACAGCAGGGTCTGCCCCAGTGAAAAGGCGTTGGTGACAACCCAGTAAATCGCAAGCGCCGATGGGAATGTGAAGCCCATTGCAAGAATCATGATTGGTGAAACGGCGACCATGACCCACTGCACGGTGGTCCGGGTTGGCTGGGCCAAGGTCGAGGTCAGGCTGGTCAAAAGCGTGAAGACCGCGGCGAGAATCGGCAGGATCCAGGTCGGGTCGGGCTGACCCAGGTTGGTCCACAGGAAGTGGCCGACCTTCAGCGCCGGCGTCCGGTAGATCGCCTGGTACAAGGCGAACAGGAACGGCATCTGAATGGCAATCGGCAGGCAGCCCATCACCGGGTTGATGCCCTCGGCGGCGTAGAGCTTTTGCGTCTCCTGCTGCAGCTTGCGCTGGGTGTCGGTGTCCTTGCTGCGGTACTTCTTTTGCAGCTCCTTGAGCTGCGGCGCGATTTCCTGCTGCTTGGACATGTTCTTAATCGAAATGTAGCTCAGCGGGAAGATCAGGATGCGGATCAGGATGGTGAAGATGATGATCCCGACCCCGGCGTTGCCGCCGGAGATTTTGGCCAGCCACAGGATGAACTGCGCGGCGTTGTAGATGACGTAGCGGTCCCAGACGTTGGTGCTGTGAGCGGTGACCGTGCTGGTGCCACAGGCCGTCAGGAACACGGTCAAGGCCAGCATCCCCAGCACAACCAAGAGCCGCTTGGTATTGCGTTTGTTCACGAATTCTCCCTCTTTCATTCGACGCGTTGCGCCGTCGTATACAAAAGCCGGGTGGCAAGGCCGCCCAGACTCAGATGATGTCGATGTGATCGTTCAGGATGCCGGCCAGGCTCAGCACATGCACGAGGTTCTTCTTGGTCCCAGCCATGTCGAGCGTCTTGGCCGACTTACGCGCGATCACGAGAAAATCCGTCTGCGGGTCGATGTCCGGTTTGAGCTCGAGCAGCGACTGACGGATGTAGCGCTTCACGCGGTTGCGAACCACGGCGCGGAGGTGAACTTTTTTGCCCACGGAAATCCCCACGCGAAAATGTGGCTGATCGGCCGGCAGGTGGTAAACCACGAAGTTGCGGTTGGCCACCGAGGCCCCCTGATCGAACACGCGCTGAAACTCATCTTCTTTTTTGATTCGGTACGATTTACGCAAGAACGCTCCCTCACAATCTGTTCTTAAGTATACAAGACTCGGTCAGTCGACGCACCTGTAACCGGCAATTTCCTATGTATGTGCAGTGCCAATCAAGCCCAGGTGGCGCCTGACGCAAAAAAGCGGCCCGGGCCTAGCGCTTCGGCGCCGCCTTGTTGCCTATATTAGTGACGGCCGCAGCGGTGCCTGGGGCCGCGCGACCCGCTCCGCTAAACCCGCGGCTTTCCACGCTCTTGCTCTAAACGCGTTCCAAGTCGCAACGCGGATGCGTCTAGCTTCGCCCCAGCAATCGGGGCCAAGTGCGGGCTCCGATCGCTGGGGCTGCGCTACCCGCTCCGCTAAACCCGCGGCTTTCCACGCTCTGCTCTAAACGGGCGCCGCCGAGCATCGCGGGCGCGTCTAGCTGCGTCGCGGTCTTCGGCGCTAAGCCCAGCGCCGCAGCCCACGACTACGCTAGCCGTCCCGCTAAGCGCTCGGCTCTGCCCTCTGCAAAAAAAAACCACTGACCGCGGTCAGTGGGTTGTTAGGCGGATAATACTTTACGTCCCTTAGCGCGACGACGAGCCAAAACTTTACGGCCGTTCTTGGTGCTCATCCGCTTCATGAAGCCGTGAACGCGTTCGCGGTGACGCTTCTTAGGTTGGAAAGTACGCTTGGTGGTCATAAGGACACCTCCTGTTTATCGATTACTATTTTCAGTAACGTATTGTCATTCAAACATCTTCCCATTATACGGACCGCACCCCGCGGCGTCAAGCCGGTTTGCAAAAAAGCCGCGGCAATCTTATCCACAGATTTTGTGAAAAAGGCGGAAAAGCTGTGGATAATTTGTGGCCGGCCGCCGCCCGTTGCTGAAACTAATCACAGGCTTTTCCCGAGTTGTCCGGAAGTTCACAGCCGGTGATTGTGATTATCCACAGGTGTGATTTTGACTGTTGATAACGTGTGAAACACGCATTGTGATGCCGCTTAGTTTCACAGCTGGCTTGTGGATAACCCCAGATGAACGAGGCCATTGCCAAGTCGTTCACACCCTTGTGGAAAACTTATCACCAGCTTTGTCGACAACCACTCGGCTATTTTTCCCCAACTGTGGATATGCGGCTTACTTGTGGAAAACTTTCTAACAAAATGCTAAACTTAGGCTTGCGATCCCTAACTGCATGGCGGCATCGAGCCGCGTGAATATTTATGCATGCCGGGAATTTTGACACGAAGGGGGCTTTGGGGTGCCATCATTAGACGAATTATGGGCGTACCTCGTAAATAAATTCCGCGACGATTTGGTCCAGGTCAGCTTCAACACCTGGATCGAGGCCGCTAAGCCGCTGAGCCTGAACGGTCACACCCTGGTGATCGGGGTACCAACGCCTTACCACAAGTCTTACTGGGAGGCCAACCTCGTCACCAAGGTCGTGGAGTGGAGCTACGGGTACAAGAACCTCGAGATTCAGCCGCTGATTAAGCTGATCGGCGACAATCCGGTGCCTGAACCCGAGGCCGCGCCGACTCAGGCGGCCAATCCGGTGCCGACCTTCAAGGCGCCGACGCACCTCAATAGTAAGTACACGTTCGAGACGTTCGTCACCGGCAAGGGCAACCAGATGGCGCATGCCGCGGCCTTAGTGGTGTCCGAGGAGCCCGGCAAGCTTTACAACCCGCTGTTTTTGTACGGTGGCGTGGGGCTGGGCAAAACCCACCTGATGCAGGCGATCGGCCACCAGCTGCTGCAGTACCACCCGGAGGCCAACGTGAAGTACGTCACCTCCGAGGCCTTCACCAACGACTTCATCAACGCGCTTCGCACCAACGGCACCGAGCAGTTTCGCCAGGAGTACCGCAATGTCGACCTGCTGTTGGTCGACGACATCCAGTTTCTCGGCAACAAGGAGCAGACGCAAGAGGAGTTCTTCCACACCTTCAACGCGCTATACGAGGACAAAAAGCAAATCGTGCTGACCTCCGACCGCCTGCCCAACGAGATTCCCAAGCTCGAGGAGCGGCTGGTGTCGCGCTTCAAGTGGGGCCTGTCCGTCGACGTCACGCCGCCGGATCTCGAGACCCGCATCGCGATTTTGCGCAACAAGGCCAACGCCGAACAGCTGGTGATTCCAGACGACACGCTGTCTTACATCGCCGGGCAGATCGACTCCAACGTTCGCGAGCTGGAAGGCGCCTTGGTGCGGGTTCAGGCCTTCGCCGCCATGAACCACGCCGACATCACCACGTCTTTGGCCGCCGACGCCTTGAAGAGCCTCAAGATCGACGACAAGGACGCGGCGCTATCGATCAACCACATTCAAGACGTGGTTGCCAAGTACTACCACATCACGATTTCGGACCTGAAGGGGAAAAAGCGCGTGAAGCAAATCGTCATGCCGCGCCAAATCGCCATGTACCTGGCCCGGGAAATGACGGACAACTCGCTGCCCAAAATCGGCTCGGAGTTCGGCGGCAAGGACCACACCACCGTCATTCACGCCCACGAGAAGATCACCGCGGAGATTTCGGCCGACGCCGACCTCAAGTCGCAGGTGATCGAGCTGAAGAACCGGCTCAAAAACCGCGGGTGACCGTGCCCAGGCGCCGAGCCGACGCCGCACCACTCCCATCGCATTTTGGCCAATGTGGACAACTTCCCGAATGCGCCCGACTTATCCGCCTTCGTTATCCACAAGGGGATAAGTGTGAGCTCACGCCGTTTTGCCAGTTATCCACAGAACCCACAGGCCCTACTACTATTACTTAAAGACCTAATATCTATCTACGACCACCAGGAGGTCCGCTATGAAATTCACGATTACGCGCTCAACTTTCATTAAGACGCTCAACGACGTGTCACGCGCCATCACCAGCAAAACCACTATTCCAATTCTGACCGGCCTGAAGCTGGTGCTGTCCGACGAGGCGCTGGTGCTGACCGGTAGCGACGCCGATATCTCCATCGAATCACGCATCGACGCCACGGCCGAGACCAACGACCTGCAAATCGAGTCCACCGGCAGCATCGTTTTGCCCGCCCGTTTCTTCACCGACATTGTCAAGCGCCTGCCTGAGCAAACCATGACGCTGGACGTGCAGGACAACTTCCAGACCGTGATCACCTCCGGCTCGTCCGAGTTCACCATCAACGGCTTGGACGCCAACAACTACCCGCACCTGCCGGAAATCGTCTCCGACCACCCGCTGGTGCTGGACGCCGCCGTCTTGAAGGAGCTAATTGGCCAAACCGTCATCGCCGTGTCCAACCAGGAGAGCCGGCCGATCCTGACCGGGGTTCACATCCAGATTGACAACGGGGAGCTGGTCGCCGTGGCCACCGACTCGCACCGCCTGGCGCAACGCACCATCGCGCTGCCGGACGCCCAAGACGCCGACTTCGACGTCATCGTGCCGGGCAAGAGCCTGGTCGAGCTGTCCCGGACGCTGACCGACGACATCAAGCAAGTCGAGATTCGCTTCGCCGACAACCAGGTGCTTTTCCTGGCCGGCGCCACCGCCTTTTACTCCCGGCTGCTCGAGGGCAACTACCCGGACACCAGCCGCCTGATTCCGACCAGCTCGACCACGACGGCCGAGTTCACCGCCAACGGCCTGCTGGCGGCGATTCAACGCGCCAGCCTGCTGAGCCACGAAAGCGCCAATAACGTGGTTCGCCTGAACCTGGACGTGGCCGGGCAAAAGGCCACGATCTACGGCAACTCCCCGGAGGTCGGCAACGTCGAGGAAGACCTGCACTTCGAAAGCCTGACCGGCGACGACCTGGAGATCTCCTTCAACCCGGATTACATGAAAGACGCCTTGCAGGGCCTGGGTCAAACGGTGATCGCGGTGAACTTCACCGCCCCGCTGCGGCCGTTCACCCTGGTGCCGTCCGAGGACAAGGACCACTTCATTCAGCTAATCACGCCGGTCAGAACCTACTGATCGCAATAAAAAAACACGCTAATGGCGTGTTTTTTTATTGTTTCGATGGCGGTCACCGGCGTAAAATAGGCGGTGATTCGAGACGGGAGGCTGAACATGACAGAATTGGCGGCAATCAACTGGGGCGATGCGGCCTTCACCGTGATCATCGGGGTGCTGGTGGTGGCGGTTGCGTATGCGTTGATCAGGCTTTTAATCAAGTGGGCTCGCGGCTAGGCGGGTCGGACGGTCGCGTCAGCGGCCGCCTTTTTTGGTGCCGCGGCGAAGGGTGCCGGTTCGGGCCCTGCGTGGTGGCTCACAGCCCGAGCGGTGGCGAGCGAACCGCCGGCCTTGCAAGGTGATTTTCACACGGTTTGCCGGGCCGATTTTTTGGCCGGCAGGCGATTTTCGGCGCGGATGGGCGTTTTGGGGAATTTTGGCCGGTTCCGGGACCGGGGACCGACCGCAACTAAAAATCGCTTAGAACGCGTTTGACGCCCAAATCCCGTTGTCGAGACACGCAAAAAAATGTATAATATATAGGTAAACGCTGTGTTTAACATTTAGCGCCAAAGGAGTGGCAACGATGAACGAAGTTTCGATCACAACCGAAACCATCACGCTGGGGCAGTTACTGAAAGACGCCGGCGTGATCGATTCCGGTGGGGCGGCCAAGTGGTTTTTGAAGGAAAACAAGGTCCAGGTCAACGGCGAACCGGACGACCGGCGCGGCCGCAAGCTCGAACCCGGCGACGTGGTGACCCTGCCGGACGGCGCGGCGTTCACCGTGACGCAGGCTAAGTGAGACTCGAGCGGCTCAGGCTGCGCGACTACCGCAACTACCCGGCGCTTGACGTCGCCTTCTCCCCGCAGATCAACGTCCTGATCGGGGCGAATGCGCAAGGCAAAACCAACCTGCTGGAGGCGGTGTACGTGCTGGCGTTAGCGCGGAGCCACCGCACCAGCAACGACCGTGAGCTGATTCGCTTCGGCGCCGATTTTGCCAAAATCGAAGGCACCGTGGTTCGCGCAACCGGCAGCGACGCCTTGGAGCTGGTAGTGGCCAAGGTCGGCAAGAAAGCCCGGGTCAACCGCATCGAGCAGCCCAAGCTGTCGCAGTACCTCGGCAAGCTCAACGTCGTGCTGTTCGCGCCGGAGGACCTGGCCATCGTCAAGGGCAGCCCGGCGACGCGGCGACGCTTCATCGACATGGAGTTCGGGCAGATGAGCGCCAAGTACCTGTACAACCTGAGCCAGTACCGCACGATGCTGCGCCAGCGCAACGCCTACCTCAAGCAGCTGAAGTTCCACCAGGCCAAGGACCGTGTGTTCCTCGATGTGCTGTCCGACCAGCTTGCGGCGTTCGGCGCCGAGATCGTGGTCGCCCGGGAGGCGCTGTTGGCCCAGATGGCCGACTTCGCCGCGGTGATCCACCGAGGCATCACCAAGGGGGCGGAGGACTTGACCTTCGCCTACCAGACGCAGGTGCCGGCCGACAAGCGCGACAGCACCGAGGCGGCCTACCAGGCCCTGCGCGAGCTGCTGGCGAGCCACAAGGACCGCGAGATCGAGCAGGGCACGACCCTGGTCGGACCGCACCGAGACGACGTGGCCTTCGTGGTCAACGGCAAGGACGTCGCCAGCTTCGGCAGCCAGGGCCAGCAACGCACCACGGCGTTGGCGGTCAAGCTGGCCGAAATCGACCTGATGAAGGCCAACACCGGCGAGTACCCGGTGCTGCTTTTGGACGATGTGCTGTCGGAGCTCGATGACGACCGCCAGACCCACCTGCTGAAGGCGATCCAAAACAAGGTGCAGACCTTCCTCACCACCACCAGCCTGGACGGTATTGCCCGGGAAATAATCGCGGCACCGGCGGTCTTTCGCGTCGCCAGCGGCGAGCTGACGGCGGTGTCCGGGGATGCGGCCGCTACCATCGCCACCCAGCCGCTCGGCCCCGCCAGCGGCGCCACGGAAGACGCGGCGGCCGCCCTGGCCGCCGCGCGTGGCGCGGTGGCGGCACCAGGCACGACTGCGGCCGCTGCTGATCAGGCGGGTGAGCCCGAGGCCGAATCGACTCAGACGCCGGCTGCGCCGCAGCCCGGCTCGGCGCCCGACTCAGACCAAACATAAATCAATGCATGGAAGCAATCATCATCGCGCGGTAACGCGCAACGCCGGATTGGCCGCTTACGCTGGCCGGTCGGCTAAACGCTCGGTTCCACGCTCTAAACGCGTTCCCTGCCGCAACGCAAGAGCGGCTAGCTACGCCGCGTCACTTAGGACCAAGTACAGGTCCTAAGCGCCACGGCTAGGCTACCCGTCCCGCGCATTCGCGGCATTCCACGCTCTCAAATAAACGCGTTCCACCGAGCATCGCCGGCGCGTCCAGCTAAGGCTAGGCGCCGGGCCAAAGTGCGGCCCAACGCCCAGCCTTACGCTGGCCGGTCGGCTAAACGCTCGGTTCCACGCTCTAAAGGAGGATTCCCATTGTCCGATCAAGAAGACAAAGACTTGCAAGCAACCGCGTCAGATGACCTGACGTCGCAAGCCCAAGCGCCGGTTGACGAAACCGCCGCGGAAGAAAAGAAAGAGAAGCTGGCCGCCGAGTACGACGCCAGCCAGATTCAGGTGCTGGAAGGGCTCGAGGCCGTTCGCAAGCGGCCTGGGATGTACATCGGCTCGACCTCGGTTCAGGGGCTTCACCACCTGGTCTGGGAAATCATCGATAACGGGATCGACGAGGCGCTGGCCGGTTTTGCCGACGAGATCAACGTCTCCGTCGAGCCCGACAACTCCATCACCGTCTTCGATAACGGGCGTGGGATTCCGGTCGACATTCAGAAGCAGACCGGTCGCCCGGCGCTTGAGACGGTTTTCACCATTCTTCACGCCGGCGGTAAGTTCGGCGGTGGCGGGTACAAGGTGTCCGGCGGCCTGCACGGGGTCGGCGCCAGCGTCGTCAACGCGCTGTCGACCAGCCTGGACGTCACCGTCAGCCACGGCGGCAAGTACTACTACATGGACTTCACCCGCGGCAAGGTGAAGACGCCGATGAAGGTGATCGGCGACGCCCCTGAGCATGCCCACGGCACTAAGGTTCATTTTGTGCCGGACCCGGACATTTTCACCGAGACCACGGTTTACGACGACAAAATCCTGACCCAGCGCATCCGCGAGCTGGCCTTCCTGAACAAGGGGCTGCGCCTGACCTTCACGGACAAGCGTGCCGACACCGCCGAGAAGAAAATTTTCCACTACGAAGGCGGCATCAAGGAGTACGTCGCCTTCCTCGACAAGAGTAAGGACAACCTGCTTGAGGAGCCGATTTACGTCGAGGGCCAGGCCAACGGCATCACCGTCGAGGTCGCGCTGCAGTACTCGGTCAACGGCTATAACTCAACGCTGATGACCTTCGCCAACAACATTCACACCTACGAAGGCGGGACCCACGAGACGGGGTTCAAAACGGCCCTGACGCGCATCATCAACGATTACGCCAGGAAGTCCGGCGCCTTGAAGGAGAACGACGACTCGCTGTCCGGCGAGGACGTGCGTGAAGGCATGACCGCCGTGGTTTCGGTCAAGCACCCGGATCCGCAGTTCGAAGGGCAGACCAAGACCAAGCTGGGTAACGCCGACGCCCGGGCCGTCACTGACCGCGCCTTTTCCGAGCACTTCAACAAGTACCTGATGGAGCACCCGACCGAGGCCAAGCAGATCGTCGACAAGGCGATGATGGCCAGCAAGGCCCGGGCTGCCGCCAAACGGGCGCGTGAGGCGACCCGCAAGAAGTCCGGCCTGGAAATTTCCAACCTGCCGGGCAAGCTGGCCGACAACTCCAGCAAGGACCCCGAGATTTCCGAGCTGTTCATCGTCGAGGGGGATTCCGCCGGTGGCTCCGCCAAGTCCGGCCGCTCCCGCCTGACCCAGGCGATTTTGCCGATTCGCGGTAAAATCCTGAACGTCGAGAAGGCCTCGATGGAGCGCATTTTGGCCAACGAGGAAATCCGCACCCTGTTCACCGCGATGGGCACGGGCTTTGGCGACGAATTCGACGTCGGCAAGGCGCGGTACCACAAGCTGATCATCATGACCGATGCCGACGTCGACGGCGCCCACATCCGGACGCTGCTGCTGACGTTGATCTACCGCTACATGCGGCCGCTCTTGGATGCCGGCTACGTCTACATCGCCCAGCCGCCGCTGTACCGGATTCGCCAGGGCAAAATGCTGCGCTACATCGACTCCGACGAGGAGCTGGCCGAAGTGATCGGTCAGCTGCCGCCGAGCCCGAAGCCGGAAATCCAGCGGTACAAAGGGCTCGGGGAAATGGACGCCTCCCAGCTGTGGGAGACGACCATGGATCCGGACAAGCGCCGCCTGCTGCGCGTGTCGCCTGAGGACGCGGAAAGCGCCGATGGCATCTTCGACATGCTGATGGGCGACGCGGTCGGCCCTCGCCGCCAATTCATCGAGGACAACGCCGTGTACGTGGACGCGAAGAACATCGATGCGTAGCTAGCCGCACCCGCGATGCGCCGCGGAACCCGTTTATGCCCGGGCTGCGGCCGCGGCCGCGGTGGGGGCTTCCGGCTCCGGGCCAGGGCAATGGTCCGCGTGGGGCTCTCCTGAGCCCAAAGTGCGGTCTCAGGACCCGCCCTTGCACTAAGCCGGCAAAAATCGCCGACTAAGTGCAATTTCACGCTGGCTCGCCCTGGCCCTCCGCCTCCAGCACCATCGTGGTCGTGCCTCCGCCCTACATAGCAGGGTGACGCACGTGGCAGGTCTGATTGCGGACTGCAGTCGCACGAGCAATGGCGGCTGAGGCTAATTTTCGAACTCTGTTGTGCAGCGCGTCTGAGTTGCGCGTCATGTCGGTCGCCTTTTGACCACAATGTAGCGGGCCCCGGAACCCGCGGCCTCAACTACCAACCACTAAACTTAAAACAACCCACTGGCACTGAAAATGCCAAGCTTCACACAAGGACAACGCCGTGTGCTGTTGTTCACTGAAGGGAGAGATAATTCTTTTGGACGATCGCCAAGAAAGCCGGATTACGACAGTCAATCTGGCCAAAACGATGAAGACCTCGTTTCTCGAGTATGCGATGAGTGTCATCGTGGCCCGGGCCCTGCCGGATGTTCGCGACGGCCTCAAGCCGGTGCAACGCCGGATTTTGTACGGGATGAACGAGCTGGGGGTCACCCCCGACAAGCCTTACAAGAAGTCTGCCCGGATCGTCGGGGACGTCATGGGGAAGTACCACCCCCACGGTGACTCCTCGATCTACGAAGGCATGGTGCGAATGGCGCAGGACTTCTCCTACCGCTACATGCTGGTCGACGGCCACGGGAACTTCGGCTCCGTCGACGGTGATGGCGCCGCCGCGATGCGTTACACCGAGGCGCGGATGAGCCGCATCACCATGGAGATGCTGCGCGACATCAACAAGGACACCATCGACTACCAGGACAACTACGACGGCACGGAAAAAGAACCCGTTGTGCTGCCGGCCCGTTTTCCCAACCTCTTAGTCAACGGTGCCACCGGCATCGCGGTGGGGATGACCACCAACATTCCGCCACACAACATGGCGGAGGTCATCTCCGCACTGCACATCCTGATGGACAACCCGGACGCGACGACGCTGGACCTGATGAGCGCCTTGCCGGGGCCGGACTTTCCGACCGGCGGCCTGGTGCTGGGCAAGTCCGGCATTCGCCGCGCCTACGAAACCGGCAAGGGCGTGATCACCGTTCGCGCCAAAACCGAGATCCAAACGGAAAAGAACGGCCGCGAACGCATCATCGTCACCGAGATCCCGTACATGGTCAACAAGGCCAAGCTGGTGGAACGCATCGCCGAGCTTGCCCGGGAGAAGAAAATCGAAGGCATCACCGACCTGAACGATGAGTCTGATCGTGAAGGGATGCGCATCACAATCGACGTGCGGCGCGACATTTCCGCGACCGTCGTGCTGAACAACCTGTTCAAGCTGACGCCGCTGCAGACCGGTTTTTCCTTCAACATGGTCGCTATCGTCAACGGGGCCCCGAAGACCTTGAGCCTCAAGGAAATCCTGACCTACTACCTGGAACACCAGGAGCAGGTCATCCGGCGCCGGACCCAGTTCGACCTCAAGAAGGCCGAGGCCCGGGCCCACATTCTGGAAGGCTTGAAGATTGCGCTGGACCACATCGACGCGATCATCAGCATCATCCGCTCCAGCGAAACCGGCGACAAGGCCAAGGTCATCTTGATGGACAAGTACCAGTTGTCCGACAAGCAGAGCCAGGCGATTCTCGACATGCGCCTGGTTCGCCTGACCGGTCTGGAACGCGAGAAGGTTGAAAACGAGTTCCAAGACGTTCAGGCCGCGATTGCCGATTACAAGGACATTTTGGCCAAGCCGGAACGCGTTCACCAGATCATCTACGACGAGCTGCTGGAAATCCAGCGCAAGTTCGGCGACAAGCGCCGCACCGAGCTTTTGGTCGGCGAGGACCTGAACATCGAAGACGAGGACCTGATCGAAGAGGAGAACGTCGTCATCACGCTGACCCACAACGGCTACGTCAAGCGCCTGCCGGCCAGCGAGTTCAAGACGCAAAACCGCGGCGGCCGCGGCCTGCAGGGGATGGGCGTTCACGACGATGACTTCGTCGAGCACATCGTCTCGACCTCGACCCACGACGTTTTGCTGTTCTTCACCAACGCCGGCAAGGTCTACCGCAGCAAGGGTTACGAGATTCCCGAGTACAGCCGCACGGCCAAGGGCATCCCGATTATCAACCTGCTGGGCATCGCCAACAACGAGAAGATCCAGACCATCATCAACGTCACCCCGGGTGGCGCGACGGACGAGAAGTTCCTGTTCTTCGTCACCAAGAACGGTCTGGTCAAACGCACCCCGGTCAGCGATTTTTACAACATTCGCAAGAACGGCCTGATCGCCCTGAACATGAAGGAAGACGACGAGCTCAGCCGGGTAATCCCGACCAGCGGCGACGACACCTTGTTCATCGGGACCCACCTAGGCTACTCCGTCACCTTCAAGGAGGAGGATGTTCGCAGCATGGGCCGCACCGCGACCGGTGTTCGCGGCGTTCGCCTGCGCGAAGGCGACTACGTGGTCGGCTCCGACGTGCTCAAGCCCGACGCGGAGGTCTTCGTTATCTCCGAGAACGGCTACGGCAAGCGAACCCCGGCCTCCGAGTACCCGATCAAGGGCCGCGGTGGCAAGGGCATCAAGACCGCCAACATCACGGAGAAAAACGGGCCGCTGGCCGGCGTCGCCACGATTGACGGCGACACCGATATCATGGTGATGACCGACTCCGGCGTCATGATCCGCTTCAACATCGACACCGTCAGCCAAACCGGCCGTGCGACGTTGGGCGTTCGCCTGATCCGCGTGGATGACGGCGCCAAGGTCGCGACCATGGCCAAGGTTGAGCCAGAACCGGACGAGCCGGAGCCGACCCAGGCGGCAGGCGCCGACGCGGTGGCCGGGGACGGCACCGCAACGGCGACCGCCGGTGATCCGGCTGCGACACCGGTTGCCGGCGACACCCCGGCCGGGGACGGCGACGCGCAGCTGCGCGAACTGCTGAATCGGGCCGCCGAAGACGCCGACACCGAAGACGCCGACGCTGCAAGCGATGACGACGATTCGGACGACGCAGAATAATTAGGCCCCCAGCTTTGGGGCGCAACTTTGGGGGTCGGGTTCGCCACGGGCGAACTTGGCCCCTTTTTATCGGAATTGGGTACGAACAGGGCGTTGCCTTGCGCAACCCGTTTCTAGCGTGTGTGCAGGCATGCACACACGCTTGTGAGGAGGAGATCTATGCATTACGAACTGAGTTTACTCGAAATCATCGGCCGGCTGCTTTTGGCCGTGGTGGTGTCCGGCGTGATCGGCTACGACCGCGAGCACAAGAACCGGCCAGCGGGGCTTAGGACCCACGTGCTGGTGTGTGTCGGCGCCTGCATCATCGCGCTGGTGCAAAAGGAGATCGGCTTCAACGCGCTGAACACCGCGCTGGCCCACCCCCGCCTGTCCGGGGTGCTGCGAGCCGACGACGCGCGGCTGATCGCGCAGGTCGTGTCCGGCATCGGGTTTCTCGGCGCCGGCACGATCATCGTCCAGCACCGCACCGTGCGGGG
Source organism: Lacticaseibacillus suihuaensis (assembly GCF_054785075.1). Classification (NCBI taxonomy): domain Bacteria; kingdom Bacillati; phylum Bacillota; class Bacilli; order Lactobacillales; family Lactobacillaceae; genus Lacticaseibacillus; species Lacticaseibacillus suihuaensis. Next base: position 67,216 of record NZ_BAAGBJ010000012.1, read on the forward strand.
CCTGACCACCGCCGCCAGCCTCTGGGCCGTGGCCGGCCTGGGTCTGGCCATCGGCATGGGCAACTACGAGATCGCGATTGCCAGCGCTGTGGTCGTGATCTCGGTGCTGATGTTCATGAAGAAGATTGTTCACGTCAACACGATGAAGAAAATCGAGATTCAGTACCGCCACAAGCTGGAGACCAAGGAGTTCATCCAGAACTACTTCGAGGCTCACGGCATCACGGTGTCGGATGTCAACTTCCGCGTGACCCAAACCGACGACGCGCAGATCTACACCAACATCTACGAAATCGAGATCCCGCGCAACATGAACTACGCGGATATCATCGAGGATATCTCGCTGAACAAGAACATCATGCGCATTCAAACCGTCAGCCTGTAACGGGCAGCGAGACGCCAAGGCTCCGCCGGCGCCCGACCAAGGCGGAGAGTGTGGCCGGCGACTTTGAATTTTACCGGTGCGACTGCTACAATAATCGCAAGAGAAAGTGTCTGGGTGCTGACCCGCTGTCGGCGCCGGCTGTATCGAAAATTCGATCAGTCGGTGCCGGTGGCGGGTCTTTTGCTGTTCGGCGTCACGGCACCGCGAAAAAATCTTGTGAAGCGAGGAATTTTGCCATGTTAACCATCATAACGCGCCGGACCCAGCTGTCGCTGCTGGCCGTTGCACTGCTTTCCTTCGTCGGAATTCTCATTGAGACCTCGATGAATGTCACCTTTCCGACTTTGATTGCCGCCATGCACGTGCCGCTGACCATCGTGTCCTGGCTGACCACCGGCTACCTGCTTTTGGTCACCGTGGTCATGGGGGCCACCGCCTACCTGCTCAAGCGTTTTTCGGAGCGAACGCTTTTTGCCGTCGCCTGCGGGTTTTGCCTCGGGGGGACGCTGGCCTGTGCCGCGGCCCCGAACTTTGCGGTGCTGCTGGCGGGGCGGCTGTTACAGGCCGTCGCGACCGGCGTGGCCACGCCGCTTTTGTTCGAGCTGATCTTCACGCGGGTGCCGCGCCGGCAGCTCGGGTTGTACACTGGACTGGCCGAGATGCTGATCTCGCTGGCGCCGGCGCTTGGCCCGACATACGGCGGGTTGATGGCCTCGGTCTTCAGCTGGCGCGGGATTTTCTGGTGCGTCCTGCCGGTCATCGCCGGGGTGGCCGTGCTGGGGCTTGCCACCATCCGCAAGGCGGCGGTGGCCGGCGCCGGCCGCTTCGATGCGCTGGGGCTTACGCTGCTTGCGCTGTTCTTCACGTCACTTGTCACGGCGTTCACCTTGGCCGGGCAGCGCGGCTTTGCCAGCACCGGCTTCTGGCTGGCGCTGCTGGTGGCGCTGCTGGCCTTGGTTGCGCAGATCTGCCACGCGTGGCGCGGTCGAACGCAGCTGCTGGACTGGCGGATTTTGCGTGAGCCGGTGCTGAGTCTGCGGCTGGTCACTTACTTTCTGTTGCAGTTCATCAACATCGGGGCCTCATTCGTCATTCCGATGCTGGTTGAAGACGGGCTCGGGCACAGCGCGATGCAGGCCGGGCTGGTGCTGTTCCCAGGCGCCGCGGTTGGGGCGGTGGTCGCGCCGCTGGCCGGTCGCCTGTACGACCGGCGCGGCATTCGCGGCCTGATTGTGGCCAGCACCGGCGTCGTTGCGCTGGGGACCCTACTGTTCACCGCCTTGGGCCAGCGGCTCGGGTTGCTCGGCATTTTGGCCCTGTTCGTGCTGGTGCGAATTGGGTTCAACCTGGGCTTCGGTAATTTGATGTCGGCGGCCAGTCAGTTGGTGACCGGCCGGCACCGTGCCGATCAAAACGCGCTGTTCAACATGCTCCAACAGTATGCCGGCTCGCTTGGCACCGGGGTGTTGGCGGCGGTGATCGCTAGCCAGACGCTGAGTAGGGGCAAGGCGACCCTCGCGACCCTACGCGGCTGTCAGCTGAGCTTCGGGGTGCTGCTGGGGCTTGCCGTGCTGGCACTTTTAGCGGCCGTTGTGGCCAACCGGCTGAGTTCGCGCCAGACCGCGGCCGGTCATAATTTGCGCTAATCGGCAGTCAAAAAGGCGCCATCACCGCGACTAGCTTGTACGGTGATGGCGCCTTTGCGGCAGCTCGGGTCACGCAATCGTGACGCGGGTGCCGACGCGAATATGCTCGTTAATCCACTTGGCGTCGGCCACGCTCAGTCGGACACAACCATGGGAGCCAGGCTCCTTGCCGAGCTTGGCGGCCTCCGAGGCGATGTAGTGGCCGGAGGCGTCGGTCGGCACGGTGTGGAAGAGGTAGACGCCGTGGTCCAAGAAGCTGGTGTAGTAGTGAGCCCCCAGCTTTTCACGCGCGTTGTAGAAGTAGGCGCCGCGTTCGGCCTGAATGTGAAAAACGCCGCGTGGGGTCGTGTTGTCGGTGCCGCTGGAACAGTACATGGTGTACACCAGCCGGTTGCCGTCCTTCAGGTAGACGCGCTGCTTAGCCAGCGACACGACGATCTGCAGGTTGGGCATCGCCGCGGCGTCGGGGTAAGGCTTGTCCTCCGAGGGGGCTCGCCAATCGAGGTTGGCCGGCGTGGCGTCGGCCGTTGCCTTGGTTTTGGCGGCCTTGGTTTTGGCCGCCTTCTTGGCGTCGGCCGTTGCCTTGGCCTTTGTCTTGGCTTTCGTCTTGGCCTTCGCCGCGGCGGCCTTCTTGGCGGCGGTGGTCGCCTTGGCGCCTGTGGCGTTATCGGCGACCGCGGTGCCGGCCTGCTTACCCGCTGCCTTGCCGGTGGCCTTCTTGCCGCCGGCGGCCGCGGCCTGGGCCGTCGTCGGATGCGGCGGCTGCAGGGCCTGGCGGTGGCTGCGCCAGGCGACGCCGGCGACCAAGGCGAGCACCACCAAGGCCGCCGCGGCCCAGCGAACCCAGGGCCGCAGGTGGTGCGTTGTCAGATAATCGCGCATTGCGCGGCCGGTTTCTTGCCACTTCGCCATCGGCTGATGCCTCCCATCACTCGTTACTTCTCATTGTAGCAGGGCGAGGCGTTGCTGTGACCCCTGCCGCGGTGTTTTTAGCGTTCCTTAACGCGCGGCTTTACAGAAAGGGCCGGCGATGCTATACTAATCCCTGTTGTTTTGGAGAGTTGGCAGAGTGGTAATGTTGCGGGCTGCTTGCAGCCTGTGGGCGCGAAAGCGTACGGAGGTTCAATCCCTTCGCTCTCCTTATGCGGGTTCCCGGCGGTGGTCGGGGGCCTTTTTGTCGTCCGGAAACGAACGTAAAAAGGTCGGCCGGGTTGTGCTGGCTCAATTGTGGTGATCGGGGTCTTCAAACAGGCGATGGTGAGACGCGAATACCGGTGAGAATAAGGATTGCGTGAAGCGAACGGGCGCAGGTACTGGCTGCTGTGAAGGATATCTTCGGATTTTTCGGATAGATTTGTTCGACCCCGAGGAAGATGCTCGCGGCCTTTTTGGCGTCCACTCGCCCCTTAATTTTCCGCAAAGGCCCGGCCAATCGGCCCGGCAAGGCGGCAGGGCGGCGGCTTTTGTGGCATAATAAAAGGCGATTGATCCGACACCAAACATACGGGAGCTATAATTATGGTCGATACTAGTAAAATTGTTCCAATCATGGTCGGAACGGATGTCAACGGCTACCAGATGGCCCGGTCGTTCCACGAGGCTTATGGCGTCACGACCCACTGCGTCGGCGTCGCGCCTTTGATCATGACCCGCGACTCGCAAATCTGCGACGTGACGATCGTCGACGGGCTCAAGGAGGACGCGACCTTCGTCCGGGCAATCAAGGACCTCGCGGCCAAGTACGGGGTCCCTGGCGTCAAGCCGATTCTCTGCATGGCCGGCGATGAGTACGTTGAGCTGGGCATCCGCAACCGCGAAGCGCTCAAGGACGTGGTCTGGATTCCGTACCCGGACCTCGCCGTGCTCGACGACGTTTACTACAAGGACCACTTCTACGCCCTGTGCGAGCAAAACGGCCTGCCCTACCCGACGACGGTGGTGGTCAACCAGAACGACTACCAGCAAAAGGTGGCCGACCTCGCGATCGATTTTCCGGTGGCGATGAAACCCGCCGACGCCGCCCAGCAGATCGCCCTAGACTTTGAGGGCCAGCGCAAGGCCTACAAGTTCCAGAACAAAGAAGACATTCTGGACATGATTCAACGCACCTACGCGGCCGGCTACGACGGCAACATCTTGCTGCAGGACTTCATCCCCGGCGGCGACGATTCGATGTACACGGTGAACTTCTACGCCGACCGCGATCATAACGTGCGGCAGATCACGATGGGCCGCCAGCTGCTGCAGGACCCGTCCGACTTCCTGGTCGGCAATTACGTCGCGACCTTCATCGAGCACCACGAAGCCATCGAGCAGAAGCTGATCCGCTTTGTGAAGGCCATCCGCTACTCCGGCTTTGGCAACTTCGACCTCAAGTTCGACGCCCGGGATCGGGAGTTCAAGCTGATCGAGCTGAACCCGCGCCAGGGCCGCTCCGCCTTTTACACCACCGCCAGCGGCACCAACCTGGTGATTCCGGCCGTGGAGGAGCTGTTGTTCAACGTGCCGTTCACCGAGACCGACTACAACCGCGCCGACTACCTGTGGCTGGGGGTTAACGCTGACGACGCCGTGGCCAACGTCGAGCATGACGACGTGCGGGCACACATGAAGGAACTGATCGCGGCCGGCAAGGCGTCCAACACCCTGCAGTACGCCGCCGACAAGTCCATTTTCCGCAACCACCGCGTCAAGAAGTACTACGACAGCTACACCAAGCGCTTCGCTGAGAAAAAGGCCAAGCGCGAACAAGACGGGATTTTCTAGAAAAGGAGTCTGCACATGCCAATCGTAAACCTGAACGACCAAGCCGAACTGGACCGCTACGAGGCCTTCGTGGAAAATGCGCCGTACACCTCTGTCACCCAGTCCGTGAACTGGGGCAAGGTCAAGAATAACTGGACGCCGCTGTACGTCTACCTGGAAGACGGCGGCGCGATCACGGCGGCGATGTCGATTCTGATGACCAAAGACCCCAACGGCGACACCTTCGCCTACTGCTCCAAGGGTCCGGTCGCAGACCCCACCGACGTCGCCTTGATCCAAAAGCTGGTGGCCGAGGCCAAGCCGGCTTTGATCGAGCACAACGTCTTCTTGCTGCGGATGGATCCGGAGGTCTTGTACAGTGATGAGCTGAACAAGGAATTCGAACAGGCCGGTTTTGTGCTGCGGAACCGGCAGTTCACCGGCGACCACGACACCATCCAGCCGCGCTACAACATCGTGCTGGACGTGGCCGGCAAGGACATCGACGGCGTGATGGCGACGATGACCGGCAAGACCCGCACCAAGATTCGCCACGGCATTAAGGCCGGCGTGACCGTGGAATCCGGCGATTCAATCGACCTGGTGCCGGACTTCTTCGATTGCTACAAGATCATGAGCGAGATCCACGGCATCACCTACCGGCCCCAGGCCTACTTCGAGCGGATTGCCGAAGCCTTTGGCGGCACCGGTCACCTCAAGATTTTCATCGCCAAGTACGACGGCGAGGTTCAGGCCAGCGCCTTGGCCTTGACCTTCGGCGACCAGACCTGGCACGTATTCGGCGGCTCTAAGCGCATCCAAAACAGCCTGATGGTGCCGTACGTGCTGCAGTACGACATGATCAAATGGGCGACCGAGCAAGGCGTCGCGCGTTACGACATGGGCGGCGTCTGGGCCGAGGACAACTCCGACGGCCTGTACCGCTTCAAGCACCCCTTCGCCCCGGACCGCGGTGTCCTGGAGTACCTCGGCGAAATCGATTACGTGCTGAACCAGGAAGCCTACGACAAGTTCACCAAGTAACCCAGAGCGGAGCCGAGCGCAGTTAGCCGGACGAGTAGCGGTGGGTTGGGCATTGGGCCCGACCTTGGCCCAGTGTCCAACCCGAGCTCGACGACCCAAAGCGTAGAAGCACGGGTTGACGGGAGAGCCACAATCAGCTTCTAAGCCAGGCAAAGACACCACCTCACAAGCGCTTGTGAGGTGGTGTCTTTGTGTCTCAGCGAAGCTTACGTTATCCGTGCCGATTGGCGAGTGATGTGGTATCATCTGAGCGATTGCAAGCATAGGAGGATGAGCCAATGAAGCGAATCACCATTCCCAATACCGAACTCACGATGAGTAGCATCGGCCTGGGTACCGCCAGCGCCGGGTTGACCTGGGCCGGGGCCGCGGCCGACCGGATTTTGGGTACTTACCTCGACTTGGGCGGCAACGTGATTGACACTGCCCGGGTCTACTCGGACTGGGTGCCGGGCGAAACCGGCCGCTCCGAGCGGGTGGTCGGCGACTGGTTGCAGCACTCCGGCAAGCGCCAGGACGTGGTGCTGGTCACCAAGGGCGGCCACCCGGACCTGCAGCGGCCGGACGCCGACAGCCACCGCAGCCGGATGACGGCGGCTGACATGCGTCACGACCTGGAGCTGTCGCTGACGGCGCTTCACACCGACGCCGTCGATCTGTACTTCTACCACCGCGACGACCGCAGCCAGCCGGTCGCGGCCCTGATCGAGACGATGGAAACGTTCCGCCGCGAGGGTAAAATCCGCTACTACGGTTGCTCGAACTGGCAGGCCGACCGCATCGCCGAAGCCGCGGCCTACTGTGAATCGCGCGGCTACCGCGGCTTCGTCGCCGACGAGGCGCTGTTCAACCTCGGCGTGGCCCACAAGGCGCCGGGTAGCGATGACACGCTGGTCGCCTTGACCGGGAAGCTGGCCGACTACCACGCGACCCAGCCGGAACTTTTGGCGATGCCGTACTCCGGCGTGGCCAACGGCTTTTTCCACCACTTCGCCAAGGGTGGCGCCGCCGCGGTGGCCGGCAGCGACTACGCGACGCCGGCCAACCTCGCCCGAGCCGAGCAGGTGGTGGCGCTGGCTCACCGCACCGGCGCGACGATCACCCAGGTGGTGTTCGGCTTCTTCGCGGTTCAGCCCTTCGCCTGCCTGCCGCTGTTCGCACCGCGCAACCTGGCGCAGCTTGAGGACACGCTGGGGGCGGCCGGGCCGACGCTCACACCGGCGGATTTTGCGTTCGCGGCGGGGGACTGAGGCCGCTTGGCGTAATCATTAAGTGTCGCGTGGCCAGGGCCCGAGTGCCCAGGAGGAAGAACCAATGGTTGTCAAAACCCGCATCATGCTCTACGTCTCGGATGTCGCCAAGCTCACCGCCTTTTGGGAGGCGACGCTCGGGGCCAGGCGCGTGGGTACCATCGACTTGCCCGAGGGGTACTACGGGCAGGTGCTTGAAGTCGGCGCCGGCACGGAGCTTGCGCTTTTCAGTAACGACTTCATCGCCAAGTACTCGCCGGAGGTCGCCGGCAACCAGCCGTCGGTGATGTTTTATGTTCGCGACTTCGACGCGCTGCACGACCGGCTTCCCGGTGCGACGCCGATCACCGACGACGCCGGCACCCGTGCGTTCGGCTTCCCGGATCCGGACGGGCATTACTTCGCCATCGGAGCGCTTGACTGACGCGTTCGCCGCGGCGGGTCAGACGAGCGGCCGCGGTGGCATCCGGGCGGCCGGGGTTTTCATGAATTAGCTTTACGGCGCCGGGCCGTTTATGGTACACTTTTAATTTGTGAGCATGTGCCTTAGGGCCGGCTTACTCCTTGCTCCTAGGAACTAGGGGCCAAAGACCATAAGGAGGTGAACGTCAAATGGCTGAAACTAAGTATGAAGTAACTTACATCATTCGTCCTGACATGGATGAAGAGGCTAAGGCACAACTGGTTGAACGTTTTGACAATATTCTGAAGGAAAATGGTGCCACCATCATTGATTCCAAGGATTGGCAAAAGCGTAAGCTGGCCTATGAAATCAAGAAGTACAACGAAGGCATCTACCACATCGTGAACTTAACCGCTAACGATGCGAAGGCTGTCGATGAATTCGATCGTCTTGCCAAGATCTCCGGCGATATTCTGCGTCAGATGATCGTGGTTCGCGAAGACTAATTCATAGCCAACATTTTTACGAAGGGGAGCTGAAGGAATGATCAACAACGTTTCTTTGACTGGTCGCCTGACCCGCGATATCGAGCTGCGCTACACGCAAAGCGGTACCGCCGTCGGTTCGTTCACACTTGCCGTTGATCGGCAGTTCACGAACCAGCAGGGTCAGCGCGAGGCCGACTTCATCAACTGCGTCATCTGGCGTAAAAGCGCTGAGAACCTCAGCAATTTCACGCGCAAGGGGTCGCTGATTGGGATTGAAGGCCGCATCCAGACGCGTAACTACGACAACAATCAAGGCCAGCGGGTCTATGTCACCGAAGTCGTCGTTGATAACTTTGCCTTGCTCGAGTCCCGGGCGACCACCCAAGCGCGGCCGGCCGAACCCGCAACAGGCAATTCGAACCCAGGCTACGGTCAAAACCAAGGCTACCAGGCCCAACAGCCTGCCGCCCCGGCTTTTGGCCAAAACCCCGCCTCATCATCGAACAACAACAGTGGCAACACGAACCCATCGCGGCCGGCGGCGCCAAGCACCCCGACCAACACGGGCGATCCCTTCGCCGATAGCGGCAAGTCGATCGACATCTCCGATGATGATTTGCCGTTCTAAGAATTCTTGAAAAGGAGTGACACACATGGCACAACAGCGTCGTGGTGGCCGTCGTCGTCGTAAAGTCGACTTCATCGCCGCTAACCACATCGAATACATCGATTACAAAGACACCAACCTGCTGGAGCGGTTCGTATCCGAACGCGGCAAGATTTTGCCTCGTCGGGTGACCGGCACCAGTGCTAAGAACCAGCGCAAGCTGACCGTTGCGATCAAGCGTGCCCGCATCATGGGCCTGCTTCCGTTCGTTGCGGAAGACTAATCGCGCAAGAACGTCGGGCCTCGGCCCGACGTTTTTTTTATGGCTTGGGCCTGTTATAATCCAATCAGGAGGTGATGTGATGACTGACGAAGCACAGGCGCTGGCCGAGCTGACCGCACTTCAGGCCAAGATGGCGGCCTTTCGCCCACTGGCGGCCGCCGAGGTGCGAGCCTTGGAAGAAGACGTGCGAATTGAGCACGTCTGGTCCTCGAACGCGATTGAGGGCAGTTCCCTGACGAAGTACGAGACGGCCTCGATTCTCAACCGCGGCATGACGATTCACGGAGCCCCGGTGGCCGAGATTCTCGATGCGATGGATCTGAACCGCGCCTATGACTACATGATGGACCTGGCGGCGCGACCGCAGCCGCTGACCGCGACCACGGTTCGCGACCTGAATCGGCTGGCGATGCGGCGGGTGGATAATCCCGACGCCGGCCGGTACCGCGCCGTCGCGGCGTGGCCCAGTGGTTTTGAGGAGACGCCTTACACCGAGCCCTTCGCGATCAATGCGGCGATGGCTGACCTGATTGACTGGAGCCACACCGCGCAGGTCGCGCTGCACCCCGTCAAATACGCGGCCGAGCTGCACCGGCGCTTCGTCACCATCCACCCCTTTGCCGATGGCAACGGTCGCACGGCGCGGCTCTTGATGAACCTGGCGCTGACGGAATTTGGCTACCCGGTCATTAACATTCAGCCGGACCGGGTGAGCCGCGATGCCTACATGGCGGCACTGCACCTTAGCCAGACCACCGGTGACGCGGCGCCATTCACGGCGATCATCGTGGCGAATGTTCGGGCCACGCTGCAGGCGCGAATCGCGACCCTGCAGCTCGCCGAGGCGAACCGGCAGGCGGCGGCCGGCGACAGCCGTCTGGACACGGATGATCAAGGAGACCATAAGTGAGTGCGTCGGGCCCCGGCCCGGCGTTTTTTTAATGCGCAAATAACGAAAAATTGATAGCGGTGTCACGTCTTTAGTGATAAAATGATGAAAAAATGAACAGAGGATGAGAGCATGCTAACCGTCAAAAACCTAACCTTCGCCTTCCACGACAAGCCGATTCTCGACAACGTCGCCTTTGACCTGCAGGACGGTCAGGTGATCGGTCTGGTCGCCCCCAACGGCACCGGCAAGACCACGCTGCT
>NZ_BAAGBJ010000013.1:0-77008 GCF_054785075.1 Lacticaseibacillus suihuaensis
GCTACTGGAACGACTGGTTCAACGCGATGCTGTACACCGACAGCCCGAACGTGACACCGCTGCAGTACCTGCTGGTTAAGATTCAAAACAACATTCAGATGCTGACCCAGCAGGCCGCACAAGGCGGGTCGACCATGGCCGCCGGTACGGAGATTCCGTCCGAAGGCATGCGCTTCGCCGTCGTGGTGGTCGCCACCTTGCCAATCGCCTTGACGTACCCATTCTTCCAGAAGTACTTCGTCAAGGGCATGACCGTCGGCGGCGTCAAGGGTTAGCCCGAAGCGTCAACGCCTCAATCGCAACATGTTCTGTTCACACCGGACCTGGAGGCAGGGCCGGCCGGGGGCAGTCGGCACCACGCCCCCATGCCGTGTCCTGCCTTTAATGTTGCCTCGAGGCCTCGTGAAAGTTTTATCGAACCACTTTTAACCTGGTGTACCAACTGGCTTAAACGCCAAAAATAAGTTTTCTGTAGGAGGAACTTAGCTTATGAGTAAGTGGCAAAAAGGATTAGCAATCGCAGGTACCGCAGCTGCGGCGCTCGCGCTGGCAGCGTGTGGCAAGAGCAACAGCGACGGTGACAGTGGCAGCAAGGGCAAGGTAACGGTCACCATGTACCGGCCCGGCGACGTCTTGACCAACGACAAGGCCATGATGAAGATCGTCAACAAGGAAATCCAGAAGCAGTACCCGAACGTCGAGCTCTCGATCAAGCCGCTGTCTTGGGGTGATTACGGCCAAAAGTTCAACGTCATGCTGACTTCCGGTGATTCGTTCGACCTGGCGTTCTCATCGGGCAGCTACGTGGATAACGCTCACAAAGGCGCGTTCACGGACCTGACGCCACTTTTGAAGAAGTACGCCAAGAAGGCCTACGACGCGATCAACCCGGCCTACTGGAAAGGCGTCACCGTCAACGGCAAGATTTACGGCTTCCCAACCAACGCCAACGTCTTCTCCCAGGAAACCCTGACCTTCAACGACACCTTCCTGAAGAAGTACAACATCAGCGTTGATGACGTGAAGACCCTGCAGGACGCCACCCCAGCCCTGGCCGCCTTCCACAAGGCCAACCCTGGTGTTGCCGCATTTGCCATCGGCAAGGGCTACCACGCTCCGGCCTTTGACGCGACGCACAGCTACGAGTACCCACTGAGCAACGCCTACCCATTCGTGATCGACCAGACCGGCAAGACCACGAAGGTTGAAAACCCGTACAGCACCAAGACCATGCAAAAGAACCTGAAGACCCTGCACAGCTGGTACCAGGCCGGCTACATCCCAAAGGATGCGGCCACGTCCAGCACCCAGTACAACCTGCCTGAGGACACTTGGTTCACCCGCGTTGAGACGAACGGTCCCTTCGACTACGGCGCAACCGCTTTGAACAACGCCCGTGGTAACGGCAAGACCGTCACCGTCAAGCAGATTTCCAAGCCTTACAAGGCGACCTCTGATGCCCAAATGGCGATGTACGTGGTTTCCAAGTCCTCCAAGCACAAGAAGGAAGCCGTTGAGGTCCTCAACGCCATCAACACCAACAAGAAGATCCTGAACACCATGGTTTGGGGCATTCAGGGCAAGCAGTGGCAGTTCACCGACAAGGCCAACGAGAAGATCAAGACGCTTGCCGGCTACAAGGAAAAGACCTACTACGGCGCTTGGATGACCGGTAACAACAAGCTGCTTTACACCAAGGACGAAGTGACCGATGCGATGATCAAGGACCGCGACGACAAGATCGCCAACGCCAAGCAGTCGGCCGGCCTGGGCTTTGTTCCGGACACCACGTCTGTGAAGACCGAAATGACCAACATTGCTAACGTCATGAGCAAGTACTCCGACATCCTCAACACCGGGACCGCAGACCCGATCCCAACCATCGACAAGATGAACGGCGAGCTCAAGGCTGCCGGCTGGGAAAAGGTGCAAAAGCTGATCCAAAAGCAGTACAACGAATTCCTGAAGAAGTAGTGTCACAACGAAGCGCGGCGGTCAGCCGCGCTTTTTTGGTTCGGTCGGCGGCCGTCGCGAGCCTGGCACGGTGGGGCGAACCCGCCCGTTGTTGTCGCCGGCAAAGTCTGTTACACTCAGGGGTACGAGCGAATCGAGGAGGATGAACGTGGCAAAGACACCGGTAGCAAAAAACGAGGAACTGACGGTCACCGTTGAAGACCTGACTTACGAAGGCATGGGGGTGGCCAAGTTAGACGGGTACCCGTTGTTCATCGAGGGGGTGCTGGCCGGCGAGCAGGCCGTGATTCGGGTGACCAAGGCCGACAAGAAGTACGCCTTCGCGCGGCTGGTCAACTTGCTGACCACGTCGCCCGACCGGGTGGCGCCGCGCGGCAAGGCCTACACGCAGACTGGCATCGCGCCGCTTCAGCACCTGGCCTACCAGGCGCAGCTGACCTTCAAGGCGACGCAGATCCGCAACCTCTACCAAAAGGCCCACCTGGATGTGCCGGTGTTGGCCACGCTCGGCATGGCCCAGCCCTTCGGCTACCGCAACAAGGCGCAGATTCCGGTGCGTGACATCGCGGGGCAGGCGACCACCGGTTTTTACAAGCGCCGCACCCATGAGCTGGTGCCGCTTGAGGATTTTTACATCCAAGACCCCAAAATCGACGCTGCGGTACTGGTGGTGCGGGATTTGATGCGCCGCTACCAGGTGCCGGCCTACGACGAGGCCAGCAACCGCGGGGTAATTCGGCACATCATGGTGCGGCGGGGGTACTTCTCCCACCAGATGATGATTGTGCTGGTCGCCCGCACCTGGGCCGTGCCGTACCTCGACGAGCTGGTCGCCGGCATCACCGCCGCCTTGCCCGAGGTGGTGTCTGTGATTTTGAACCTCAACGAACGCGCGACCAACGTGATTCTGGGCAAAAAGACGCGGGTGCTGTACGGCACGCCGTACCTGGAAGACACGCTTTTGGGCAGCCGTTTTCGCATCAGTCCGCTCAGCTTCTACCAAGTCAACCCGCAGCAAACCGAGGTGCTTTACACCGAGGCGATTCGCCGTGCCGGCCTGACCGGCCACGAAGTCGTGATCGACGCCTACTCCGGCATCGGCACCATCAGCCTGACCATGGCGAAACACGCCAAGCAGGTCTACGGCGTCGAGGTGGTCCCAGAGGCCGTGGCCGATGCGCGGGAAAACGCGCAGCTCAACGGTATTCAAAACGCCGAGTTCGTGGTCGGCAAGGCCGAAGACGTGATGCAGGCGTGGCAGGACCAGGGCCTTCACGCCGACGTCTTGATGGTCGATCCACCGCGCAAGGGCCTGGCACCCGAGTTCGTCGCGGCCGTCGGGGTGATGCTACCACCCAAGATTGTGTACGTCTCCTGCAACCCGGCGACCTTGGCGCGAGACCTCGTGGCCCTGCAAGGCTTTGGCTACCGCGCCGCCGCGACGCAGCCGGTTGACATGTTCCCGCAGACGACGTCGATTGAATCGGTCACGGTGCTGTCGCGCTGATGGTTGGACCCGCCGAAGCGGGTCTTTTTTGTTTGCGAGCGTCGGCGAGCTTAAACATTGACGGTCAGGATGGCAGGGCTTACACTAATTGTGGATGATTATTCTAGGACAGGGAAGCGGCTCCCGGACAGGGCCGTTGCAATGCCACTGCCCCAGGGGGAATGGCCGGGAGATAAGCATTCCCAGTACCCCCGCCCATACCAAGCCGATTCTGGCTTTCAACACACGTGTTTTCGCGTTACGGCTCCCCTCGACGGGACCGAATACCAGGGTGAACGCCACCACCCACGCGCAGTGTCACTGTCTCTCCTACTCGCTTGCGAGGTAGCTGCGGAGGGGCTCGGCGCGTGGCTTGTTTCAAAGTGCCACCCGGCCGGCCACGGTCGGCCGGTGGCGACCAAATGATGACTGTCAACCAGCAAGAGAAGCGGAGCCGCCGAACACCAAGCGTTCGGTGGCTTCGTCCTGCCCGGCAACGTCGTGAGACGGCACCGGGCTTTTTTTTAGCCCGGATTTGTGAAATTTGCAACTTTTGTCGGGACCGGATGACCCGTGCTAACGGTGATTTTGGCGTGGCGCCGCTTGTGAAGCGAAGAAAACGTTTGACAAAAAGGCGCGAGGGACGGATAGTTAATCATTGTCAATGGCATATACATTCAATGCAGTTGAAGTTGTATGCAGTGACACGAAACCCGCCTCGGGCTGAGGCGATGAAGGAGTTGAAAGTGATTTGATGACCCGCGAATTTCGAAGCATTGCCAAGCACAAGGGGTTAATCGCGGCAATGCTTGTGATCTTGTTCATTCCCTTTGCCTATTCATTCTGTTTCCTGACCTCGGCGTGGGACCCTTACGGCAACACCGGTAAGATTCCGGTGGCCGTGGTCAACTTGGACCAACCGGCCACACTGGAGGGTAAGACCATCAGCGCCGGCCGCGACACCGTGGCCCAGCTGAAGGACGACAAGCAGCTCAAGTGGGTTTTTTGCACCCCGGAAGCGGCCAAGAAGGGCTTGGCCCAAAACAAGTATTACACCGTGGTGACGCTGCCGAAGAACTTCTCGGCCAACGCGGCCACGGTGCTGGACGCGCATCCCAAGCAGATGAAGCTGACCTATCAGACCAACGGTTCCTTGAACTACGTGTCTGAAATCATCAGCCAGGTCGGCGCCGACAAGCTCAACGCGCAGATTCGCGAGAAGGTGACCACCGCCTTCGCCCAGGCCCTGTTCGCCAAGGTCTCCGAAATCGGCAGCAAGCTCAAGGACGCCAAGGACGGCGCGGCCAAGTTGGTCGCCGGCCAGACCACGCTGAGCGACGGCCTGGGCCAGTACACCGGCGGCGTCAGCCAAGTCGATGACGGCCTGAGCCAGCTCAATGGTAAGGTGCCGGCGTTGGCCTCGGGCGTCGGCCAGCTGACAAACGGCGGCCAGCAGCTCCAAACCGGCCTGGGTCAGCTCAACAGTAAGGCCCCGGCCTTGGCCTCAGGCGTCGGCCAGCTCAACGGCGGCCTCGGTCAGCTGAACAGCAAGACGCCGGCGTTGGCCTCAGGTGTCGGCCAAATCGATGGCGGGTTAGGCAAAATCAACGCCGAGGTCAACGGTAAGACGCAAGACACCGACCTGGCCGCCGGCGTTCAGCAACTGACGACCGGCAGCGCCCAACTGGCCGCTGCCTTGGGTCAGCTGAACGCCAAGGCGCCGGCCTTGACCGCCGGCATCACCCAGCTGCAGCAGGCCATTGCCGGCTTTCAAAAGCAGCTGGTCGACCAAAACCTGGTCGGCCGCGTGGAGAAGCTGAACAAAACCGTTCAGTCCAGCGTCAACCTGTTCAACATCGCCTACACGAGCTTCGGTACCGGCAGCTTTGGCACCATCAACATGCTGCTGCCGACGCAGATGGCCAGCTTGACCGACGCCCAAAAGAAGGCGACGGCCGAGGCCAAGAAGCTGGAGGCGGCGCAGACCGAGGCCAACGACGAGATGGCCGCGGTGATTGCCACTTTACCTGAGGATCAGCAGGCCGCGGCCAAGGCGGCCTTCACCAAGGTCAAGGCCAGCCAGGCCACGACCCAAACGGCTTTGACCACGGCCGGTGGGTTGATCGATGTGGTTCACGCCCAGATGTCCGACACCGGCGTTGACGCGGCAGGCGACCCCAAGGGGCTTGCCGTCGCGGTCAAGACGCTGGCCGCCGGCTTGACCGCCAAGAACCCGGATCCAACCGGTCAAAACAAGGACGGCTACACCTTCAGCGAGGCGATCGCGGCCCTGAACGACGGGGCGACCGAGCTGGACAACCAGGTCAATAAGACCGACAAGACGCCGGCCGAGCAGAAAAAAGACCTGCCGCTCAAGGCGGCGGCCGCCCAGATGGCGGCAGGCGCCAAGACCTTGGCCAAGGGGCTGGGTGATCTGAACAAGAAGGCCCCGGGGCTTGCCACCGGGATTTCACAGCTTTACGCGGGGAGTCACCAGCTTAACGCAGCGGTGCCGGCACTGCGCGGCGGCGTCTCAAAGCTTTACGCCGGCAGCACCCAGCTCAACAACGCCGTACCGGCGCTGCAAAGCGGGGTCAAGCAGCTTTACGATGGCTCGGTTAAGGAAGCCAACGGCCTGAACCAGCTCAACGGCCAGGTCCCGGCCCTGACCGATGGCGTCGGTCAGCTGTACGACGGCACTCAGCAGCTCACCGCCAAGAACAAGCAGCTCACCGGTGGGGCCGGCCAGCTGTTGGCCGGCAACACCCAGCTGAGCACCGGGCTTGACGACGGGTACCAGCAGATTGTCGCCACTAAGCTGACCAACCTGACGGCCAAAATGTTTGCGGCACCGTCCACGGATGTGCAGGTGAAGTACACCGCGGTCAAGAACTACGGGGCGGCGCTTGCGCCGTACGTGCTGGCCCTTGCACTGTTCGTCGCCATCATCATTTTCAACTTCGCCTACCCACTGAAGCGCAGCGACGATGACGACCGCAGCCCGATGCAGTGGCTGCTGGGCAAACTGGCCGTCGGCACCCTGGTGGCCGCAGGGGCGGCCCTGATTGAGGCGACCCTGATGCTTTTGATGATGCACCTGCCGGTTGCCAACGTGGTCGGCTTCTACGGCATCACGCTGTTGTTCGCACTGGCGGCGCAGTACCTGACCATGGTGTTGACGCTTGCGTTCAACCGCGTCGGCATTTTCATCGCCTTGGGGCTTTTGACCCTGAGCGGCTCCGGCGGCTTGTTCCCGGCCGAAACCATCAGTCCGCTGTACGAGGCGACGCAGAAGTTCCTGCCGATGACCTACGCGATCAACGGCTACCGCGAGGTGATTACCGGCGGCATGGCGACTAGCACCACCGTCACCAGTGTGATTATTCTGCTGGCGGTCGGGCTGTTGTCCTTGGCCCTGATGATTCCGGCGGTGATGTGGCACCAAGGCGAAAAGGCCAGCGATTAGCCGCAGCTTCAAGCAGGCGAGAAAGGAGGCGGCCCCATGGGCGACCCGCAGTTGCTGGATGACTACATTCGGATGTATTTTGAAACCTTCAAGAACATCGACGACTTGATCAACGCGCCGATGAAGGCGGATGGCCTGTCCTTCGAGCAGTTCTTCATCATGCACGACCTGGCGGCGGGGCATCAGCTGGCGATGACCGAGATCGCCCAGCGCCGCGGGGTCACCCGGGCCGCCATTTCGCGCCAGATCAAGGCGCTGATGGCTC
Organism: Lacticaseibacillus suihuaensis; assembly: GCF_054785075.1. Taxonomy (NCBI): domain Bacteria; kingdom Bacillati; phylum Bacillota; class Bacilli; order Lactobacillales; family Lactobacillaceae; genus Lacticaseibacillus; species Lacticaseibacillus suihuaensis. The sequence goes on from NZ_BAAGBJ010000013.1 coordinate 7,192, forward strand.
GCGGCATGATCACCCAGGAGCGGCACGTCGCCGACCGCCGGCGGCTGCCGCTGGCGCTGACGGCAAGCGGCGCCGCGGTGGTTGCACGCCTGGACGTCACCATCGCTTTGCGCTTCGACCGCTGGGTGACCATCTTGGGCGAGGCGGATGCCCGCGAGCTCTTGCGCCTGCTGCAAAAAGTCGGCGACAAGCTGATGCGCCCGACCAGTACCAGTTAGGACCTGCGCCAGCCGACTCCCCCCGGCTGGCGCTTTTTTTGACTGCCGGCCGAGCCGGGTCACAAGATTGTTCGGGCGGCCATTGCCAAGCTGGCCAGGCGTGGTAAGCTGAACTTATCAACGAAGGATGGTGCGTCAGATGACCCTTACCGTAATTGCAACGCTGCTGGTCGCCGGGCTTTTCGCCGGCCTCTTGAGCTCGATGGCCGGCCTGGCCAGCTTGGTGTCATACCCGGTGCTGTTGGCGCTGGGGGTGCCGCCGGTGTCGGCGAATGTGACCAACACCGCGGCCTTGGTGTTCAACGGCATCGGCTCTGCGGTGTCGTCGCGCCACGAGCTGCACCGCTACCCGAAACTCGCGCTTCAAGTCACCGCCTGGGCGTTGGCCGGGGGCCTGGTCGGCAGCCTGGTGCTGGCCTTTGCGCCGGCCTCCAGCTTTGAAAAAGTGGTGCCGTTTTTGATTCTGCTCGCCGGATTTTTGATGCTCGGGTCGATGCGGGTGCCGACGCATTCCAGCGCCTTTGCCGGCCGCAGCGGGTTGGTCATTCGCGACGTCGCCGTGTTCTTGGTCGGCGTTTACATCGGCTACTTCGGGGCGTCGGCCGGGGTGATCATGCTGGCGATTCTCAGCCTGACGCTGCCGGTGACCTTCGCTGAAACCACGGCGATCAAAAACTTCGCGGCGCTTTGCACCAACCTGATTTCGCTTGTGATCTACGCCTTCACCACCAAAATTTACTGGTTGATGGTGATTCCCCTGGGGATTGGGATGTTTGGCGGTGGCCTGCTTGGGCCAATCGTCGTGCGGCACGTGCCGGCGGCCTGGCTGCGCATCGGGGTCGCGATTGCGGCCTTTGGCTTGGCCGCCTACCTGTTTTACACCGCCTACCTCGCGTGAGGCGGCGCAACGAAAGGAAGTTATGACGGTGACGACAGACAAGGATTTGATGGTGGCCGGTAAGCTGTACTACTCCGGTGGGGCCGAACTGACGGCCGGTCGGGCCCGGGCCCGGGAGCTGGTCTATCAGTTCAACCAAACGGCGCCCGACGCGTTCGCTAAGCGCCAGGCGGTGCTGCGGGAGCTGTTTGACTGCCCGAGCGGCGACGCCTACGCGGAGGTGCCGATTCGCGTGGATTACGGCGAGAATGTTCACGTAGGCCGAAAGTTTTACGCCAATTATGAGTGCATCCTGCTGGACATCGCGCCGATCACCATCGGCGATCACGTGATGTTCGGACCGCGGGTGGGGCTGTACACCGCCGGCCACCCGCTGATTGCAGACATTCGCAACCAGGACCTGGAGTACGGCCACCCGATCACCATCGGCGACAACGTCTGGCTCGGCGGCAACGTCACGGTTTGCCCCGGGGTCACCATCGGCGCCAACACGGTGGTGGGGGCCGGGGCCGTGGTGACCCACGACCTGCCGGCCAACGTGGTAGCCGCCGGCGTTCCGGCCAAGGTCTTGCGGCCGATTACCGAGGCAGACAAGGCCGACTGGGCCAGCCAAAAGGCCGAATACGAGCGGCTGATGGGGCCGGTTGCAGGAGACTAGGCGCCGCTAACTTCTGGACGGGACGGGCGCTTGCGACCCGGGGGCAACCGCCGCGGCCAGCGGCTTACAAGAAAGATTAGGAAGCCCAAAAAATATACTTGTTTTATGGTTCGCGGCGGGTTACAGTATCTTGTGGGGTTTGAGCGAACGCTCGTTTTGTTGAGCGGATTTGACACCAAATTTCTAAACCAATAGAAAAGAGGCCACTCGAAATGAAGGCAAATGAACCGAAGAAGAAGCGCGAGGTCCTGCACTTTGCGGAGGAACCCGGGCAAAAGAGTTTGGATGAGGTGAACGGCAGCGTCGAGGTGCCCAAGAACGCGGGGTTCTTCCGCACCCTGATGGCCTACACCGGCCCCGGCGTCTTGATCGCCGTGGGGTACATGGACCCCGGCAACTGGATCACCTCGATTGCCGGTGGCGCCCAGTTCCAGTACCGGCTGCTGGCCGTCGTCCTGCTGTCCAGTTTGATCGCCATGCTGTTGCAAAGCATGGCCGCTAAACTGGGCATCGTGACGGGTAAGGACCTGGCGCAGCTGACGCGCGAGCACACCGGCAAGGTCTCGGGCTTTCTGCTGTGGATCGTCGCCGAGCTGGCGATCATGGCCACCGACATCGCCGAGATCATCGGCTCGGCGATCGCCATCAAGCTGCTGTTCAACATTCCGTTGATCGTCGGCATCATCATCACCGCCGCCGACGTCTTGATCTTGCTGCTTTTGATGAAGCTGGGTTTTCGCAAGATCGAGGCGATCGTGGCGACCTTGGTCACCGTCATCTTGCTGGTGTTCGCCTACGAGGTGTTCCTGGCCAGCCCAAGCGTCACCGGCATCCTGGAGGGCTACATCCCGGTCAAGGAGATCTTGACCAACCACGGCATGCTGTACCTGACGCTTGGGATCGTCGGCGCGACCGTGATGCCGCATGACCTGTACTTGGGGTCGTCGATTTCCCAGACCCGCAAGGTTGACCGCAGCAATCGCGACGAGCTCGCCCAGGCGGTGCGGTTCTCCACGATTGACTCCAACCTGCAGCTGTTCTTGGCGTTCATCGTCAACTCGTTGCTGCTGATCCTCGGGGCCGCGCTGTTTTACGGCACCAACTCCGATCTCGGCCGCTTCGTCGACCTGTTCCACGCGCTGAGCGACTCGCAGGTGGTCGGTGCGATTGCCAGCCCGGTGCTGTCGATGCTGTTCGCCGTCGCTTTGCTCTCGTCCGGGCAAAGCTCGACCATCACCGGCACACTGGCCGGCCAGATCATCATGGAAGGCTTCATTCACCTGAAGATGCCGATGTGGGCCCAGCGCCTGCTGACGCGGCTGCTCTCCGTGACGCCGGTTTTGGTTTTTGCCATCTACTACCACGGCAACGAGGCCAAAATCGAGGACTTGCTGACCTTCTCGCAGGTGTTCTTGAGCGTCGCCTTGCCGTTCGCGGTGATTCCGCTGGTGGCGTTCACCTCCAACAAGGACCTGATGGGCGAGTTCACCAACAAGACCTGGGTGCGAGTCTGCGCCTGGACCGCGACGTGGGTGCTGATCGCGCTGAACGTCTACTTGATTCTTCAGACACTGGGCGTCGTGGGTTAGCCGCGCTGCCAAAAAAGGCGATTGCGTCGGCCGCTGTGCGGCTGGGGCAATCGCCTTTTGCGTTTTGAAAATGCGGTGGTAGCCGGGCGACGCTTGGCCCCAGAAGCCGGGTCGGCCCAAACCCAGCCGCGCTGGTCGTCCGGGCCGCCGCCCGTTCGGACCGGGCCTAGCGGTGCGAGCCGCTTTGCGGGTTGTCCTGCCCGTAGTAGGCGGTGCTGCCGTGCTTGCGGTAGTAGTGCTTGTCCAGCAAGTACTGTGGCACGTGGCTGTCCTTGTGGCTGAGCATCAGCGCGTGGTAGTCGATTTCGGCCACCACCTCCAGCACCTTGGCGTTGTACACCGCCTGGGCCGGGGTGGGGCCCCAGGCGAAGGGGCCGTGCTGGGCGACCAGCACCGCCGGCACCGCCATCGGGTCGCGCTGATCAGCCCGAAAGGTGGCAACGATCGCCTCACCGGTTTCGGCCTCGTAGGCGCGTTGAATCTGCGCCTGGTTCAGCGGTGCGGTCACCGGCACGTCGCCGTAGAAGGTGTCGGCGGCCGTGGTGTTCAGGGCCGGTACCGGCAGGCCGGCGCTGGCGAAGGCCACGGCCCAAGGCGAGTGGGTGTGAACGATGCCGCCGATGTCTGGAAAGGCGTTGTACAAAACGACGTGCGTCGGCGTGTCGCTTGAGGGGTTCAGATTGCCTTCCACCACGCGGCCCTGCAGGTCGACCACCACCATGTCGGCCGGCGTGAGCTGATCGTAGGCGACGCCCGACGGCTTGATCACGAACAGGCCGGCGTCGCGGTCGATGCCCGAGACGTTGCCCCAGGTGAAGGTGACCAGGCCCAGTTGGGGCAGCTGCATGTTGGCGTCATAGACGTCTTGTTTCAATTGTTCGAGCATTCGAATTCCTCCGTATCACTTGTCGGCTGCCGCGCAATAAACTTGAGCTTCGGCGAACCATGGGTTAAAATTTATCCGCATCTATCAAAGGAGACACGAGCTTATGGAAAAAAAGTACCAGGCCGTGACGGCCGCCATCCGTGACTGGCTTGAACACGGGCAGTACGAAGACGACGCGAAGCTGCCGACCGAAAGCGCGTTGATGCAGCAGTTCGGCGTCAGCCGCCACACCATCCGCAAGGCGCTGGGTGAGCTTGAGGCCGCCAACTGGGTTTACCGGGTCCAAGGCGCCGGCACCTTCGTCACCGCTAAGGCGAAACGCACCGTTACGCCGCCGCGCGGTACCGTCGCGGTGGTCGCGACCTACCTGAACGACTACATTTTTCCGTCGATCATCGCCGGGGCCGAGCAGGTGTTGCGCCAGGCCGGGGTGTCTTTGATGCTGGCCAGCACCCACAACGACCCGGCGCTTGAGGCCCAGACGCTGGCCACGTTGGCCGCCAATTCCGTGTCGGGGGTGATTATCGAGCCCAGCCAGTCGGCCTTTGGACTCGCCAACCGCGCCGGGTACCAAAAGCTGATCGCCGCCGGGGTACCCGTTTTGACCATCAACGCCAAGGCGGCGGATCTGCCGGTACCTGCGCTTGTGTTGGATGATTATGAAGGCGGCCGCCTGGCGACGCAGTACCTGCTGGCGCGGCACCACGTCAACTTGCTTGGGGTGTTCAAAACCGATGACCGGCAAGGCGTCGACCGCATGAATGGCTTCGTCACCGCGCTGCAGCAGGCAGGGGGGCCGAGCACCGGCAGCTTTCTTCAGTACCGCACCGAAACCCCGGCCACCGCGCTTGAAGACCAGCTGCAACAGGTGTTGCGCCGCGCCGACCGACCGACTGCCGTCGTGTGTTACAACGACGCGGTGGCCCAGCGCGTCGCGATCGTGGCGCAGCGGCTGGGGCTGGCGGTGCCCGGCGACCTGTCCTTAATCGGGTTTGACAATGCCGGGCTGACCACCGCCGGCGGCGAGGCGCTGACCTCGGTCGCCCACCCCAAGGCCCAGATGGGCCAGGATGCGGCGGCGCTGATGCTTGAGATGCTTGCGGCCAAGCCCGGTGCCGCAACGCCGCAGTCGCGGGTCTACCCACCGGTGGTGGTCGCAGGCGCGTCAGTGTCGGACATCGGCGCCTAATTCATTGGTTTTGCACCAGGCGCGTCGCCACTGACGCGCCTGTTTGCGTTCGCGCTACCACGCAAGCTTGGACGACGCCGCGGCCGCTTGGCTACGGTGCGGTGCGGTCAGTTGCGCTGGTCGCTGCTCACGACCACGCCGCGCGAAGCGGCAGGTCGCGGCCGGCCAGGCGCTGGGCAGGTAGGCCGCGCTGGTACTGGGCGATGTAGCGGTCGAAGCCAGCGGTGCCGGCGGCCGTCGGCGCCAGTGTGGTGCCGGTCACGCCTTGGAAGACGTGGTGCGTCAGGTAGTCGCTCAGCTCCTGGCCGCGCGACTCGCGCGTGAACGCCGCTAGCACGGCGGCTCCCCAGGCGCCGCCTTCACCGGCGTTTTGCAGCACCGTGATCGGCGTGGCCAAGGCGTCGGCCAGCGCCTGCTGGGCGATCTGCGGGGTGCGAAACAGGCCGCCTTGTGCGACCAAGTGCGTGGCGCGGATGCCTTCCGCGGCCCACAGGCGATCGTTGCCGATTTTAAGCGGTGCGAAGGCGGAAAACAGCTGGCTTTGAATGAAGTTGGCCAGGGTGAAGTCGGCGTCCGGCGTTCGCACCGCCATCGGCCGCCCGGCGGTGACTGCCGTGATGTTTTCCCCCGACAGGTTGGCGTAGTTGAGCAGGCCACCGGCATCCGGCGCCGCACTTTGGGCCAGCGGCAGCAGCTTGGCGTATAGCGCGTCTAGGGGCAAAGACACGCCACAAGCGGTTGCGACCGCCCCGAACAGGCCCATCCACGCGTTGAGGTCGCTGGTGCAGTTGTTGGCGTGAACCATCGCCACCGGAATCCCGGTGGGGGTGGTCACGCAGTCGACGTCTGGCGACACCGTGCGAAGCGGCCGCGAAAGTACGGTCATGGCAAAGGCTGAGGTGCCGACCGAGACGTTGCCGCTGCCCGGTTCAACGCTGTTGGTCGCCACCATGCCGGTGCCGGCGTCACCTTCCGGCGGGGCCATCACCGCACCGGGTTGCAAAACGCCTGTGGGATCGAGCAGCCGGGCACCGGCCTGGGTCAGCTGGCCGGCCGGGGTACCCGCGGTCAAGGGCCTTGGCAGCAGGTCGGCAAGCGAAAGCGGGTAGCCGGCCGCCTGGGCCAGGCGGTCGAAGGTGGCCAGCCGCTCAGGATCGTAGTCGCCTGTCGCGGCCAGCGGGAACATGCCGGACGCGTCGCCGGCGCCCAGGACCTTTCGGCCGCTGAGTCGCCAGTGGATGTAGCCGGCCAGCGTGGTCAAAAAGGCAAGCTTCGGCACATGGGCCTCGCGGTTTTGCATCGCCTGGTACAGGTGGGCGACACTGAAGCGCTGCGGGATGTTGAAGGCGAGCGCGGCCGACAGCGCCGCGGCGGCCGGCGCCGTCGTGTTGTTGCGCCAGGTGCGAAACGGCACCAGCAGCCGGTCGGCGGCGTCAAAGGCCAAGTAGCCGTGCATCATGGCGCTGATGCCGATTGCGGCGACTTGCGTCAGCGGCTCGCCTGTCTGGGCCAGGCGCTTGGTGGCAACCTGCGCCACGCAGTCTTGAATGCCGCGCCATGCGTCGTCCAGGCTGTAGGTCCAATTGCCGTCAATCAGCTGGTTGGCCCAGGCGTGGCTGCCGGTGGCCAAGGGGGTGGCCTGCGCGTCGATCAGCACCGCCTTGATGCGGGTGGAGCCCAGCTCGATGCCCAGGCTGAGGCCTGCGGTGGTCTGATCACTCGGCATGGCGGCCCTCCAGCGTGTTGTCTAGGTCGACGAAGGTCAGCGCAAACAGCGCGGCCAGGTCTGCCAACTGGTCCATGGTGAGCGCGGTGCTGAAGACGGTGTGATGGCCGCCGCCGTTTTGAATCCAGGCGGTGGCACCCGCTTTCAGCCCGGCCTTGGGCGTCCAGAGTTGCCGGGCGACCGGCAGGTGTGGGGCCTTCGCCTCGGCCGCCTTGGCAACAACGCGGTAGCCGATCAGGCGGTATTCGTTGCCGAAGTCCGAGACGGTGACGTCGATCGCGTCGCCGACCTGGCCGTCAAAGACCAGCCGTGCCGGATCCTCACGGTTGCCGATGCCCAGCGGGTGAACCTCGACGCGCGGCTTGGTGGTCGCAAGCGTTGGGTCGACCTCCAGCATATGGGAGCCCAAGATGACCTCGTGGCCCTGGCGCAGGTCCAGCGTGTAGTCTTCCATGAAGCCGGTGGCCTGATTGTGGCTGGCAATTTTGAGCAGCCGATCCAACGCCGCGGTCTTCCAGTCGCCCTCGCCGGCGAAGCCGTAGCCCTCGCGGTTCAACAGCTGAACGGCCAGGCCCGGTAACTGCTGGATGCCCCAGAGGTCCTCGAAGTTCGTGGTGAAGGCCGAGTAGCCGCCGCGCTCAAAGAAGCGCTGCATCGCAATCTTTTCCTTGAGCTGGTAGCGGACCTGCTTTTCGTAAAATGCGGGGTCGTTGTCGCCGACAACCAGGTCGTAGCGGGACTTCAGGTCGGCGTACGCGTTGTCGATGTCGGCCTCACTGACGCGGGTCATCTCGGCCACCAGGTCGCCGATGCCGTAGTAATCGACGGTCCAGCCCAGTTGAATCTGGGCTTCAATCTTGTCGCCCTCGGTCACGGCGACGTTGCGCATGTTGTCGCCGAACCGCGCGACCTTGATGTTGAAGCTCTCGTTGTAGGCGACGGCAACAGCCATCCAGTCGGCGATTTCCTGTTGCACCGCCGCGTCACCCCAGAAGCCGTAGACGACCTTGTTGTGCTTGCGCAGCCGGGCGTTGATGAAGCCGTACTCGCGGTCGCCGTGGGCGCTTTGGTTGAGGTTCATGTAGTCCATGTCGATGGTGGCCCACGGAATGTCCTGGCGGAACTGGGTGGCCAGGTGCAGCAGCGGCTTTTGCAGCAGCTTGGTGCCGCGGATCCAGTTCTTGGCCGGCGAGAAGGTGTGCATCCAGGTGATGACGCCGGCGCAGGTGTCATCGAAGTTGGCTTCCTTCATGCCGCGGGTGATGGTGGCCGCATCGATGGCGACCTCCTTGAAAACGACCGGGTAGGGCAGCGTCTTGGCGGCGTTCAGGGCGTTGACGATGTGTTCGGCGTCGTCGCGAACCTGTCGCAGGTCGGCCTCGCCGTACAAGGCTTGGGAGCCGACGATGAACCAGAAGCGATAAGACTCAGTTTTGAGCATGATTTGTTCTCCTTGGTGGTCGCGAGGACCTGGTATTGATCGGGCTTTCGTCACGATACTAAAATATTTATCCGGATAAGTCAATCGAAAGGATATTTGACGTACAAATTGCCGAGGCACTCACCGGCGGTCACACGTGCTGAAAATCGCCGAAAGTACCGTGCCGCCGGCGATTTAGCGCGAATATTTCGCGCTTTATACTTGTATTTTTGGCTGCGAGAAGTTAGAATTTGTACGGATGTGAAGGACGGCGACTGCGGTCGCACGGTAAAATGTGACCGCTGCCATTGGGCGGCGGTGCGAGGAAAGGGAATAACTCATATGGCAGATTTTCGACAATGGGCGCCACACGCGCCGATGGGCTGGAACAGCTGGGATTGCTTCGGGGCCTCGGTCACCGAAGCCGAGGTGCGAGCCAACGCCGACTACATGGCCGCCCACCTGCGGCCCTTCGGCTACAACTACGTGGTCGTGGATATTCAGTGGTCCGAGCCGAACGCCGATGGCTGGGCCTACCACCCGTTCACCGCGCTGACGATGGACAACCAGTGCCGGCTGATTCCGGCACCGAACCGCTTTCCGTCGGCTACCACCGGTGGCTTCACCGCGCTTGCGGCCTACGTTCACGGCCTGGGGCTGAAGTTTGGGATCCACATGATGCGGGGAATTCCGCGCCAGGCGGTCCATCGCGACTTGACCTTTGGCAACGGTCGCTACCGGGCCCGGGACGTCGCCGCCAACAACATCTGCCGCTGGAACAGCGATATGTACGGCCTGGACATGACCCAGCCCGGGGCTCAGGCCTACTACGATTCGGTGATCGCGCTGTACGCGAGCTGGGGTGTTGACTTCATCAAGTGCGATGACATCGCCGACTCCACGCTGTACGGCATGATGAAGCCGGAAATCATGGCGCTGCGTGCCGCCATCGACAAGACGGGGCGGCCGATGGTGCTGAGCCTGTCGCCCGGTCCGGCCGACATCAACGAAGGGGCCTTTTTGCAGCAAAACGCCAACATGTGGCGGCTGACCGACGACTTTTGGGACACCTGGCCGCAGCTTGCGGGGATGTTCCCAATCGCCGCCAAGTGGGCGCCGTTCGTGCGGCCGGGCTGCTGGCCGGATCCGGATATGCTGCCGCTCGGCGCCATTTTGCAGCGGCAGGGCGGACCGGGTTCGCGCTTCACCACCGCCGAGGCGCAGACCATGCTGACGCTGTGGTCGCTGCTTCAGGCACCGCTATTTCTCGGCGGGGACCTGACGCACAGCGGTCCGGAGGAGGCGCTGTACACCAATCCCAAGCTCTTGGCGATGCGCCAGGACCTGCAGGCGGCTTGGCAGCAGTCGGCAGACGCCGCGCAGGTGACGTGGCAGGGCCAAGGGGCAACCAAGGCCTACACCGCGGTGTTCAACCTGTTGGACGTCCCCGTACCGCTGCCGGCCGCGGCCGGCGAGCCCCTGTGGGATGGCGACGCCATTGCGCCGCATGGCGTGGCCGCCTGGGCCACGCCGCGAAGTTAAGCCCAAAAAAACTGCCTTGTCGCCGCATTAGGTGACAAGGCAGTTTTTTTGGTGGTCAGCCGGTTGAGAATCCGGGGAACAAAAAAAACACCCACCGCGGTGGGTGGGTGATTAGTGTCAGACCAGGCGCTTGCGCAGGGCCCCGGACAGCCAGTCAACGGCTGTGACCATGATGATGATGCCGATCAAGATGATGCCGACGCGCGACCAAGAACGGGTTTGAATCGCGAAGATCAAAGGCGTCCCGACCCCGCCGGCGCCGACCATCCCCAGAATCGAGGCGGAGCGGATCGCCAGCTCGAAGCGGTACAAGGTGTTGGAGACGAATTCCGGCAGCAGCTGGGGCAAGGAGGCCAGGATCGTGACATCCAGCCGGGTCCCGCCGGCCGCGGTGACGGACTCGCCGGCGCCGTTGTCCATGTTTTCGATCGCCTCGGAGAACAGCTTGGCCAGCATACCGACGCTGTGGAAGCCGACGGCCAGCACCCCGGCGAAGGAGCCGGGGCCAACGGCCTTGATGAACATCAGGGCCATGACGATTTCTGGGAACGTCCGGATCGCGGTCAGCACGAACTTCCCGGAACGTGACGTGAGCCAGAACTTGTTTTTGGTGTGGGCCGCCCAAAAGGCGAAGGGCAGGCTGATGATGGCGCTGATGAAGGTCCCGAGAAAGGCGATGCCCAGGGTCTCAAGCAGGGCGTGGGTGAGGTCTTCGCCGTCGCCGGTCCAGACATACGACCAATCCGGGTGAATCAGGCCGTTGAGCATGGACTTGGCCACGACCACGGCGTTTTCCTTGAGCTCGAAGCTTGGCATCCCGGTGAAGGACCAGACGATCAGCACGACGACGGCCGTCCAGCCTAGCCAAAACGGCCAGCGGTGCTGCGCCGGCTGTGCCGGCAGTTTTTTCATGTCTGTCATAGCAAGGCCTCCCGCATTTTACCACTGGTGTAATCGATCAACAGCACGACGATGAAGATGACCAACACCATCAACCCGACGCGGTCGTAGCGAAACATCGATAAGGCTTGCTGCAGGTAGACCCCGATCCCGCCGGCCCCGAGGTACCCGAGGACGGTGGAGGCCCGGACGTTGATTTCAAAGGCATACAGCACGTAGGAGACGAAGTAGTTGGCAATCTGTGGCAAAACCGCGAAGCGAATGATCTCAAGCCGCCCGGCGCCGGCCGCTCGCACGGCCTCAAGCGGTCCGGGGTCGATGGTTTCGACGGCTTCGTAGAACAGCTTGCCGACCATGCCGAAGGTGAAAATCGCCAGGGTGATCACACCGGCCACCGGGCCGATGCCGACGACGGCCACGAAGAGGGCCGCGAGCATCAGATCCGGAATGGTCCGGACAATGTTCAGGATGAAGCGGAAGACGCCGACCACGATCTTGTTGGTCACGATGTTGCGGGCGACCAGCAGGGCGTATGGAAAGGCCAGCACCGAGCCGATCAGAGTCCCGATGACGGCCATCTTGATGGTTTCGATCATCGGCTGGAAGACATAGGTGGTGTAGGACCAGTCCGGCTGGCACATTTCAACGAAAATCTTGGTGAACTCCCCGAAGTTTTCGAAGAACTTGCCCATATGTGCGTCGGTGATGAACGCCGACCAGATCAGGCCGACCACCATGACGATGGTGAGCACCCATTTTTGCCAGGGGAAGGCACGTTTTGGTAAGGTCATCTTAACCCTCCTCTTCGCCGCTGTAGATCTGGGCCATCGTCGCGTCGTCGGCCGCTTCAACCGGGCCGTCGAAGACCTTCTCGCCGGCGCGGATGCCGACGATGCGGGTGCCGTACTCCTGGGCGAGCTCGACGTTGTGCAGGTTGATCAGAACGGTGATGCCCATCTCCTGGTTGATCCGGCGCAGGTCGTCCATCACGCGCTTAGTGGTCTGCGGGTCGAGGCTGGCGATCGGTTCATCGGCCAAGATGATGCGTGGGGCCTGAGTCAGCGCCCGGGCGATCGAGACGCGCTGCTGCTGACCACCGGACAGCTGATCGGCGCGGGTGTAGACCTTGTCCTCCAGCTCGACGGTCTGAAGCGCCTCGTAAGCGCGTTGCTTGTCCGCCTCACTGAACAGGCCGAACATCATCTTCCAGGTCGGGTAGTAGCCGACGCGGCCGGTCAGGACGTTCTTCAGCACGGTGGCGCGACGCACCAGGTTGAAGTTTTGGAAAATCATCCCGATCTTGCGCCGAATGTGCAGCAGCTGCTTACCACGTGCCTTGGTGATGGACTCGCCGTCGATGCGGATGTCCCCGTTGGAGATATCGTGCAGGCGGTTCACGGCACGCATGAGGGTACTCTTACCGGCACCACTCAGGCCCACGACGACAACGAATTCGCCAGGCATGATCGTCAAGTTGATGTCTTTGAGGCCAACGACCCCATTGTCATAAATCTTGTTGACATGGTCGAATTCAATGACGGGCTTTGGTTCTGACATGTGTTTTCCTCCTGAAAACGCGGCCACGCATTTGATCGTGGCCGCGTCTAAGTATTGCCGCAAAGCGGCGTCGTGATTGCTCACGAGAATTGTTTATGTAACGCCCCGAACCCCGGGGCGGGGGGATCTGGCGCGGTCAGTGCCAAGTCTTAGTGTACTACTTAGAACCGCGCTTGGCGATCACTTACTTACCGGTCTCGGCAATCTTGTCGTACTTGCGCACGATGTTGAAGTTGGAGTCCTTGCCGTTGACGTAACCTTCGTGGGTGTAAACCGAGGAGATGATTGCGTGGCCCTTCTTGGACTTGACGATCTTCTTGAAGGCCGCGGCCAACTTCTTGCGGAAGGCGGTGCTCATGTCGGAGCGAACGGAGATGGTGTCGTTAGGAATCGGCTTGGTGAAGTAGATCGGCACGACCTTGTCCATGATGTCTGGGACATCCTTCTTGACGATGGTCCGCGCGTCTTCGAAGACGAAGGCGGCATCGGTGTCGCCGTTCAGAACGGACATGACGCCTTGGTCGTGGCCCTTGACGGTGACCAGCGTGTCATCCTTGGCGATGTCGACGCCTTTTTGCTTGAGTTCGGCAACAGGCCAAATGTAGCCGGCGGAACTGGTGACGTCTTGAACCGCAATCTTCTTACCCTTGAGGTCCTTGTAAGACTTGATGCCGGACCCCTTCTTGACGATGATCATGGAGCGGTAGGAGTCGACCAGCTTGTCGGTGTTCACCCCGCCCGGTTGCTTGATGCCGAAGCGCTGGGCCTGCAGCAGCACGTCTGCGGCGCCTTGCTTGTGGGCCACCACGTAGCCGTCAGGTGGCAGGAACCCAACATCGACTTGTTTGGAGTCCATGGCTTCAACAATCGAGTTGTAGTCGGTCGAAACAGAAACCTTAACCGGAATGTTCAGTTCGGCTTTCAAAAGCTTTTCCAGCGGCTTGGCCTTGGCCTCGATCGTGTCGGCCTGAGAAGAAGGTACGAATTGAATGTTCAATGACTTTGGCGTGTAGTCCTTGCTGCCCTTATCGGATGAGCTCGACTTGCTGCTGCAAGCGGCAAGGGATGCAGCGGCGAGAAGGAGCGTGCCGGTGACGGCAAGTGTCTTCCAGATCTTCATTCTATATGGTCCCCCAGTAAGTTATTGTCTGTGCAATTGCGCAGCTTTGGCAAAATCCGAACGATATGTATCTGGTGCCGATGATCAGGCGGCGAAGTCCGAATTTCAACTGCCAAGAGCAGTATAAAACGGGATAAGGTTAAATTCAACCGCAAGTTCGCGCAATTTTCAAAAAATGTTCGGCAAGAACCGAACATTTCCACAATTTCTTCAATATTCATTTACTCAAATATTGTTTTTAAAACCGAAACCGATTTCATTTTCACGGTACTACGACCGGCCCGGCGCCACGCAAAAGGCCCGGCACATGGGCCGGGCCAGTTCTCACTGTTATTTATTCAATGGTAGAAAGCGGATTCACGCTGACACCAGCAGCGCCGGGCGGCCGGTGAAGTAGCCCTGAATCAAGTCGGGATGAAACCGCGCGGTGATGACGTCGTATTCGGCCTGCGTCTCGATGCCTTCGACCGCCAGCAGCTTGCCGTTGCGGGCGGCCTGGTCCGCCCAAAACTCCAGCGCCGGCAGTACCTGCGCCAGGCAGGCGAAGGGCCGCAGGTTCTGCAGGGCGAACTTGTACTCCTGCACATCGCGGTTGAGCAGAAGCATCAGTGCGGAGTCGTTGGCCGCCGTGCCGACGTCGTCCAGCACCACGGTGAAGCCGGCCGCCGCGAAGCGGTGGGCGGCGGCCGCAAGGGCCTGGGTGGAGACGCTGGAATCCGGACGTTCCGTCAGCTCGATGTAAAGGGCAATCGGGGTTGTCGCCTGGGCGCGGGCAATCGCGGCCAGGTAGGCGGGGTCGATGAACTGCCGCCGCTCGAGGTTGAACGAGACCAGCCGCACGCTGGCCGGGAGCCCGGCGACGGTCTCAATCAAAAGCCGCTCAAGCGTGGTGGCTGTGATGGCGTTAAAGTCCGGCGGCAGCCGCCATTCGGTGCCGACGCGCTGACGCATGAACAGCTCGTAGCCGACCGGCTGGCCGCTTGCGTCGCTGGGATTGAACTTGGGTTGGCCAAAGAATTGAAGCATCGCCGAGACTCCTTTCGCTGGATGGGCCGGTCCAGTTTTGCGGTCGGCAGCCGCAAAACAAAAGCGTGTACACCTGTAAGTTGTACCCATCCATTCGCTACGCCCATTCTAACGCGGGAAAGGCGAGGGGTCAATGCGCTTTGTGACTGGATTGGAACCGTTTTTTCGGGTAAAGTAAGGAGGCCGGAGCCGGTGCCGACGATCCCCCGCTTGACTACAGAATTAAGCGTTATATGATACAGCGAACGAACTGGCATTGCACAATTTTGCTCTTTTCATGCGAACAGGTTTATGTTATCCTTTGCAACAGCAAACAAGGGAGGCAACACATGACAGCGCAACAATACGGTGGCGACTTGATCGTCGACAGCCTGGCCAACCACCAGGTGGATTACGTTTTTGGGATTCCCGGGGCTAAGATCGACCGGGTGTTCGAACGGCTGGCTCACCCGGTGAACGCCAAGGCGCCTAAGCTGATTGTGGCACGCCACGAGCAAAACGCCGCGTTCATGGCCCAAGGGGTCGGGCGGCTGACCGGCAAGCCCGGGGTCGTGATCACCACCTCCGGCCCCGGGGCCTCGAACCTCGCCACCGGACTGGTGACCGCGACGGCGGAAGGCGATCCGGTGGTCGCCATCGCCGGCCAGGTTCGCCGCGCGGATCTGCAACGCGCCGCGCATCAGAGCATGAAAAACGCGGAGCTGTTCGCCCCGATCACTAAGTACGCCGTCGAGGTGCAAGACCCGGACAACGTCAGCGAAACCATCGCCAACGCCTTTCGCGCGGCCGAATCCGGCAAGCAAGGCGCGAGCTTCGTCTCCGTGCCGCAGGACGTGACTGACAGCCAAGTGACGACCCAGGCGATTCGGCCGCTGGCCGCGCCGCGCCTGGGGCCGGCCAGCCCGACGGACATGACCTACCTGGCCCGGGCCATCAAGGAGGCCCAGTTGCCGGTGCTGCTTTTGGGCATGCGGGCGTCCTCACAGGAAGTGACCGCGGCGATTCGCGACTTGTTGGCCGTGACCGAGCTGCCGGTGGTCGAAACCTTCCAAGGCGCCGGCATCATTCCCCAGGCGCTTGAGGGCAACTTCTTCGGCCGCGTCGGGCTGTTTCGCAACCAGCCGGGCGATCAGCTGCTGCAGCGCAGCGACCTGGTCGTGGCCATCGGCTACGACCCGATCGAGTACGAGCCGCGCAACTGGAACCCGGCCGGCGACTCGCGGGTGATCGTGATCGACTCGCTGGCCGCCGAAATCGACCACAACTTCCAGCCGGAAACCGAGCTGGTCGGCGACATCGCGCAGACGCTGGCGGTGTTGACGCCGCTTTTGCGCGGCTATCAGGTCGCCCCTGGTGCCAAGGATTACCTGGCGATGCTTCAGACCAAGCTCGCCGAGCGCGACGTCCCGCCGGTCGCCGGCAAGGACGGGCTGGTCCACCCGCTGGCGATTGTGGCCGCCCTCCAGCAGCGCGTCGACGACCACATGACCGTTGCCGTCGATGTCGGTAGCTTCTACATCTGGATGGCGCGGCACTTCCGCAGCTACGAGCCGCGGCGGCTGCTGTTTTCCAACGGGATGCAGACGCTTGGCGTCGCCTTGCCTTGGGCGATTGCCGCCACCTTGGTGCGGCCGGGGGAAAAGGCCGTGTCCGTCTCCGGCGACGGGGGCTTCCTGTTCTCCGGGCAGGAGCTTGAAACGGCCGTGCGGCTTCACGCCAACCTGGTTCACATCATCTGGAACGACGGTCACTACGACATGGTCAAGTTCCAAGAGGAGATGAAGTACGGCCACGCGGCTGGCACCAGCTTCGGCCCGGTCGATTTTGTCGCCTACGCCGAAAGCTTCGGCGCCAAGGGCCTGCGGGTCAACCGGCCGGAGGACCTGGCCGCGGTGCTGGATGAGGCCTTTGCCGCAGACGGGCCGGTGGTTGTAGACATTCCGGTGGATTACAGCGACAACCCGTCGCTTGGGGCCGCAATGCTCGAGGATCAATTCTACTAAACCACGAACCGCGCGGGGGGACTCGCGCGGTTTCGCGTAACCTATAACATGGAGGCAAACATGACAGTGATGTATCAGCACGGCACCTTGGCGAACCTGGTGCCCGGGGGATTTGAAGGCACGATGACGCTTGAGGCGTTGTTGACCCACGGCGATACCGGGATCGGCACACTCGAGGGACTGGACGGCGAGCTCGTGATACTTGACGGCACGGTGTATCAGGTGACGGCAGACGGCGCGGTGCTGATGCCGCCGGCGACCGCCACGGTGCCCTTTGCCAACGTTCACCCGGCGGCCTTTGCGCCGGAGCAGCCCTTCGCCGCCGGCGGCATGGCCGATGCAGTGCGGCAGTTTGCAGCGGCGATTGGGTCGGGCAACCGCTTCGCCGCCGTCAAGCTGACCGGCCGCTTCGAGACGGTGTCTGCCCGGGCGGTCAAGGCCCAAGTCGCGCCGTACCCGAGCTTGGTCAAGACCGCGGCCGACCAGGCGGTGTTTGACCGCTCGGCAGTCGATGGCACCCTGATCGGCTACTTTGCACCGGCGCTTTACGGCGGCATGGCCGTGCCCGGCTTCCACCTGCATTTTCTGGCGGCGGATCACACGTTTGGCGGCCACGTCCTGGATTTCGGGGCCGTCAGCGGGCGCTTGGCCGTTCAGCGCTTCGCAGACGTGCAGCTGCACCTGCCCGACACGCCGGCGTTTTTGGCCCGGGACCTGGGTGGCGACGACGTGTTGGGGCAGATTGCCCAGGCCGAGGGTTCGCGAAAGTAGTTGACAGCGTTTTCAGCCAACGCTAGAATTGAGCCGTTGGGGGAAAGGGGAATCTCTATGCGACTCGCACCAGCGACCAAAGTGTTCATGTACATGCTGACCATGTCCGGCACGGACGCGGTTTCGACCGACCCGGTGTGGCAGGAGCGTTACCACATGGATCCGCACCGCACCATCGGCCGCCTGATTCACCGGGGGCTGATTCACCAGGTGCCGGACGGGTTCACGCTGACGCCCAAGGGCCAAGCCGCGCTGCAAGACATCGCCGACTGGCTGTGGATTCACGAGTACTACCTGCCGGACGTGATTGATTTCTCCCGCCTGCGCCGCCACGCCTGGCAGCCCAGGCTGACCGGCTACCCCTTGTTGCATGCGGGGCTTGAGGCCGCCGCGGCCAGACACCTTGACGACAGTGCCTACCTGGCGGTGATCTTGCGCCACCAGCTGCGCCTGGAGTACGACACGCAGCACGATCGCGCCGCCATCTGCACCCTGATGGCGCTGATCGATCAGGACCTCGACCTGCGCGGCCCAGTCACCATTGCGACCTTCAGTTACCAGACCACTTGGGCCAAAATGACCCAGTTTGAAAAGCAGATGCTCAAGTCGCTTTTGAGCCGGCTGGAGTGGACCTTGGCGGATTTTGAGATGCACTTTTCCGCCTGGCTGGACCAGCAGCCGCGCCAGCCGCGGCTGTTCACGCGCTTTGAGCTGATGACCATTGTGATGTACGAGCTGAGCAACAACGTCGGCGCCTTGACCAGGCTTTACGCCAGTGCCGCGCAACGAAGCTGCCCGGCAAGCCTGCCCTTGGGTGAGCAGATGTTATCGTGATACGCAAAATGCCTTCCGGATTGCGGAAGGCATTTTTGCGTGGCTACGGCATCAGCAGCAGCCGCCGTTTCTCGGTCGGGTCCTCGACCAGTCGGTGGGCCAACGGTGCCTGGGCCAACGGCAGGGTCCGGAAGGCCGGCGGCTGCAAGGCCGCGGCGTGGGCGGTCAAAAAGGCGTTGGCCGCCGTCAGCTCGGCCAGGCTGGCGTGGCTGATCACAAAGCCGGTCAGGCGCTGGCGCTGCATGTAAAACCGCGGCAGGTCAAAGCTCGCCAAAGGCTTTGGGGGCGTGGCCATCACAATCGCCTGACCGCCCGGGGCCAGCGCGTCCAGGGCGGCCTGAAGCGGGACTTGACCCGAGGTGTCGACCACGGCGGCCACGGGTGCATTGAGGTGGTCGGCCCAGCCTTCGTGGTAGTCGATGGGGGTGGCCCCAAGCGCCGCCACGGTGGCAAAATCCCGCGGGTGGCAGGTCGCCACCACAGCTAAGCCGGCCAGCCTGGCGATTTGAATCAGCAGTCGCCCGACGTGACCGGCCCCGCCGGCCACCAGCAGGGTCGCGCCGGTCGGCAGGTTGAGCAGCTGGTTGACGATGATGGCCGCCGTGGCCCCAGGGTGTACCAGCGCCAGCCAGGCGTTGGCTGCCACCGCCGGCAGCGGCCATAGCCGGTTGGCGGCCACCACCGCGTATTCGGCGGCGACGCCTTGGCGCCCGGCGTAACCGGCGCTGTTGGTCCAAACCCGTTGGCCGAGGGTGAAGCCGGTGACGCCGGGCCCAAGCGCCGCCACGGTGCCCCAGGCGTCGCGGCTCAGAATCAGGGGAAAATGGGTCAGGGTGCGGAAGGTGCCGGCCCGAACGTAGGCGTCGACCCGGTCGACCGCCGCGGCCCCGACGCGAATCAAGACGGTGCCTGGGGTCACCGGCGGCAGCGGCAGGGCCCCGACGCGAATCCGGTCAGGGCCTCCGAACGCGGTGATGTAGGCGGCTTGCATGTTGGTAGGTAAGGTTGTCGTAGACATTGGCTCGCTCCTTGGTGCAGGTTGTGCCTGCACGGCCAAGTCTACCACGTCAGGCGCTCAGGTGCTTGGGCTGCGTCAGCAACCAGGCCAGGGCGGTTTCAAGCCCGGCCAAGACAACCAGTACCACTAGCGTTTGGCGGGTGCCGACGGCCGTACCGACGGCGACTGCGGCCTTGGCCTGGGCCCCGGCCACCAGGCTTGCCGCCAGGCTGGTGCCGACGGCGGCGAAGAACTGCTGGGCGGTGTTGAAAATGGCGTTGCCATCGGGATGATCGGGTGCATTCAGCGTGTTCAGTCCGCTGGTCATCAGGTTGCCGTAGCTCAGGCCCATGCCCAGCATGAACACGGCGTACCACACCAGAATCGCGGCGTCGCCAAGCGTCGGCGTCACCAGCAGACCGATTACGCCGGCCAAGACGATGATCGCGCCGAGGCGCAGCGGCAGCCGGGCCCCGAGCCGGTCGAGCAGCCGCCCGGACAGCGGCCCGGCGATCGCCCCAAGCGCCGCACCGGGCAGCACCACCAGCCCGGCAATCAGCGCCGAGTGGTGGTTGACCAGCTGGATGGCGTTGGGCAGCAGGAAGGACAGGCTCAAAGCCGCGGTTTGCAGGCAGGCAAAGGCGATCAGCCACGCGGTGAAGCGGCGGTTGGCAAACAGGTGCAGGTTCAGAATCGGCGCCTGAACCCGGCCGCTGCGCCAGACGAAGGCCAAAAGCGCAAGGACGCCGACCAGCAAGGCGCCGGCGACTTGAAGGCTCCAGAATTCGGCGGCGCCCATGTTGGCCAGGCCGTAGATTAACCCGGCGAAGGTCAGGCTGATCAAGGCGACGCTCAGCGGGTCAAGCGGGGTCGCCACCGGCTTTTGGACCTGGTGAATGCAGGTGACACCAAGCACCAGCGCAAGCACCAGCACCGGTAGCAGGAAGACGAAGACGTAGCGCCACCCCAGCGTGGCGACCACCACGCCGCCGAAGGTCGGGCCGATCGCCGGCGCCACCCCGGTGATCATGGTGCCGACCCCCATCATGGTGCCGATCAAGGGCCTTGGCACCTGCTCCAAGATGATGTTGAACATCAAGGGCACCGCGATGCCGGTGCCGAGGCCCTGAATGGCCCGGCCCAGCAAAAGCACCCAAAAGGTCGGGGCGGTGCCGTCCAGCACGACGCCGAGGATGAAGAAGCTGATGGCGACCAGAAACAGGTGCTTGGCCAAAAAGCGCCGCTTGAGGGTGGCCGACAGCGGCACCAAGGCGGCGACCACCAGTAGGTACACGGTGGTCAGCCACTGCACGGTGCTGGTGGTGACGTGAAATTCGGTCATCAGGGTGGGAAAGGTGATGTTCATCGCCGTTTCGACAATCACGCCGCAAAAGGACATCAGCCCGGTGGCGACGATGGCAAGAACTGTAGAACGGGTGAGCTTGGTTGGTTCAGTCATGAGTCAGATCGCTTCCTGTAATTTGAGTGAATTGGGTCAGCATTTGCACGAACAACGCGCGTTGTTGTGGGGTGAAGGCGGTAGTCATCGCGGCCTGTTGCGCCGCGATGTAGGCCGACACCCCGTCTTGGACGCCCTTGGCCTTGGCGGTCAAAACCACCGCCTTTTGCCGCGCGTCATGCGCCGCGGGGGTGCGGGTGATCAGCCCGGCCCGTTCCATGCGCTGAAGCAACAGCGTCGCGGATGAGCGCTGGATGTTGAACTCGGCCTCGATGTCGCGCTGCAAGGCGGCGGGGTGATTGGCCAAGAAATGGATGATGGACATCTGCATCCCCGTGAGGTCGAAGCGCTTGGCGTAGGCGTCCATGCCCCGCGCCATTTGGTTGGCGGCGTGTTTGATCAGCTTGCCGTAATCGGTCATATGGCACCTCCTGAATTTTGCTAGTTAGCTAACAATGACGAGTGTAGCGCAATGTTGGTTAGCACGCAAACGTTTTTCACCGCAAAAAAGCCGCCGCAACTAGGCGACGGCCAAGGCTACTTGCGACGGACCAGGACCAGCGCGGCCACGGCAATCAGGCCGCCGCTGCAGGCGAAGGTCGCGCTGAAGCCAAAGCGGCTGACCGCCCAGCCCAAAAGCGGGAACAAGACGATCATGCACACCGAGTACAGCAGCGAGGCGACCGACAGCAACGTCGCGCGTTGGGCGCTTGGAATCAAGGCGTTGTAGTAGACGTCAAACACCGGTGGCAGCAGGGATGACAAGGCGTAAACCGCCAAGTAAACCGCGGCCAGCACCCAAGAGGCGGTCGACCAGGCCGCGAGCAAGGCGACGGCCAGCCCCGCGGTTAGCCCGAAGAGCACCCGCTGGCGCGACCGGTGCAGCAGCCTGGGGCTGAACTGAATGGCGGCGATGGCCACCAACGACGCCGCGCCGAGCAGCGCCGTGATCACCCAGCTGGCGAAGCCGCGGGTGGTCATGACGTTTTGGAAGTAGTAGTAATAGCCGGTGGCCACGGCGCTGAAGCTGGCGTCAAACAGCATCAGCGACCGCAGCTGGCGGTCGTGGCGCAGCACCCGCCAGGCCGTCGTCACGATGCTTGCGATGGTCTGGCGCGGCGCCGAGGTTTGGTGGTCGGCCGGCTCTTTTAGCCGCCACACCGCCGCCATCGCGGCGATGGCCAAGGCGATGGCAACCACGTAGGTGGCCTCAAAGTGCCAGTGGGTCATCGCCCCGGCGATCATCAGGCCGCCGCTTGACGACAGCTCGATGACCGTGTTGAGGCGGCTGGTCACCTGTGGCCAACGCGCGGTGGCATCAGCAGCCTTCAGCGATTCGTACAGCAGGGCCTCAAGCGTTCCGGACTGCAGGTTGAAGGACCAGGCCGAAAACACGAAGCTCAAGGCGAACCACCAAAACCCGCCGTTGAAAAGCATCATGGCGGCAGACACCAGGGCGGCGACGCGGCTTAAGGTCAGCATTCGGCGGTAGGTGAAGCGGTCGGCCAAGACGCCGGATGGCACCTCAAACAGGAACGAGGCGACGTGAAACAGGCTTTCGCACAGGCCGATGGCCACCAAGCTCAGGCCCATCTGGCCCAGGTAGATGACCCACAGTTGGGTGATGCCGCAAAACGCGAAGAAGCTGTAGGCGTAAGCGGCGCGTAATTGAGTTTTCAGTTGCATCATTTTTCTCCATCAAAAAGGCGCAAACGACACCGCTTGCGCCAGCGGCGACCAAAAAAGGGTAGACTTCGCCCCTAGGCCGCCAAAATGTACGTAATTGTATAAATAATCACTTGATAGGCATGGGTCATGATGGATCCTCCGCAATCGATAGGCGTAGCATACCGCAAACATTTCACCGATGCAATGCCACTGACGTTCGAAATCTGGTACTATGGACGCAGACATTAAAATTTGCGACAAAGGAAGAGAACCTTGACGAACAAAACCCTGATCTTCGGCTCGGCGCTGGTCGATGCCTTGATGAATGTCCCAAACGTCCCGCTCACTGGCGGCAACGCCCTCGGCGATTTTTTGGAGTACCAAGTCGGCGGTTGCGCGATCAACGCTTACTGCGCGATGCGAGCGGCCGGTGAAACCGCCGACTTGTTCGTGCCGGTGGGTCACGGCGCCAACGCCGACCGCATCGCCGCTCACATTCAGCGCATCGGCGAGGTGCCGCATGTGATTGCCGGGGCCCCCGACAACGGCTGGACCGTCGCGATGATCGAGCCCAACGGCGAACGCACCTTCATCGTGCTGCCGGGCATGGAGAAGCTGATTCGCCAGGACTGGCTGTCAAGCCTCGACATGCCGAGCTACGACCTGCTGTACCTGAGCGGGTTTCAGCTGACCCAGCCGCACGTCGCAGAAGACGTGGTGGCAACGTATCTCAAGCGCCGCGAAGACGCCACCGTGCTGTTCGACGTCGCCGCCCGGATTCAAAGCGTCGACCCCGAACTGCTGATGACGCTGCTCAAGTCCGGGGTGATGGTTCACTGCAACGAAGTCGAGCTGCCTCAGGTGGCCAAGGGCGACACCTTTGAAGCGCAGGTCGCCTACCTGCACAACCTGACGCACCAGCCGGTGGTGGTGACGCTTGGGGCCCGTGGCACTTACTACTACGTCTCCGACAGCACCCAGGGCATCGTCCCGGGTGAAAAGGTGCGGGTGGTCAACACGGTCGGCGCCGGCGACTCCCACTGCGGCGGGATGCTGGCCGGGCTGGCCAAGGGCCTGTCGGTGCCGGATTCCATCGCGATCGCCAACCGCCTGGCCGCCAAGGTCTGCGGCATGCAGGCCAACATGCTGCCGGTGTTCGGCTAGCCTCAATCCCGCGGCGGTGGTCACCGGTGGCGCCGCCGAACCGCCGGTGATCGGGCCACAAGACCAGCGGCCTGAATCACAAAACCACAGGCGGCGCCGTCCGACCACCGGCCCGGCCCTCACAATCACGAGGCCGGACCCGCGACGACCGGACCTGACCGGGTGCCACCAACACAGGGTCGGACCACAAGACAATCGGCCCCCACAATTGCAGGGCTGGATCACAAGACCACAGGCCGGGCCCCAGCAATCGCAAGGCCGGGCCGCCGACAGCACAAAGCCCCTGCTCACAATCGCGTGAGCAGGGGCTTTGCCGTCTTATTTGAAGTCCAGCCAGGCCTGGAAGCTGTGCCAGTTCTTGCTGGTGATCAGGATGCGATCCAGGGTCCCCTTGTGGGGGTTGGCCGTGGTGATCACGCGCTGGGCGAGGTTGAACACGCCGTCCATTTCAATCTGCTGGTTGAGGAATCGCACGTTGTTCTTGGTGATCGTGCCGTAAGGGGAGGCGAAGTAACGCGCGTCCTCGCCGAAGTGGCGCCGGTAGGTCTCCTGGGAGCGGTCGTAGTCTTCCTGGAAGTCGAGCTCGTAGGCCGGCAACGCGCCGACCGGCTTGTTGTTTCGCAGGTAGTGCATGTCGTCGGTGTGCAAGGCGATGGTCGCCAGCCCCGAGTCGCGCATCTCCTTGAGCTGCGCCCAGGTGGCGAGCTTTTGGTCGGCGTCGTACTGGCCGACCTTGCTGGTGATGATGAACGCGGTGAAGGGGATGTTGTTGTCGCGCAGGTACGGGTAGGCGTTTTTGAAGGCACTTTCGGCGATGTCGTCGAAGGTCAACACGACGTACTTGCCGATCGGCTGAATCTGAGACGCCATCATGTCCTGGGCCTGGTCTAGCGAGATGATCTCGGCGCCGGATTCCTCGATCGCCTGAATCTGCTTGATGAAGTCGTGCTTGGTGATGTTGTACTCGCTCAGTTGGTTGTTGTTGCTCATGCCTCGCGCCACGCGGAGGCTGACTTGGTCGCTCAAAATGCGGTGGTAGGACAAAATGGCGATGCCGTCCTCCTTCAGGGTTTCCTCGCTTGGAATCTCAAAGCCCGATTCCACCTCGGAGTGAACCCGCAGCTCTTGGGTCCCGATGGTGAAGCCGACCGCAATCAGGGCAATCGTGAAAACAATCATCACGGCCCAGCGTTTGATCCGCTTGGTCATGTTAATTCTCCTTTCCGTGGGTCCAAAGCACCCGCATCAGCGCCAGACCGGAGATGATGGTGATGATCCAGCCCAGGCTCTTGACGATTGTGGCGCCAAGCTGCCACTCGATGTTGAAGAGGTTGTAAAGCGGGGCGACAAAGTCGTTGAAGTAGCCGATGTCGAACAGCACGTTGAGCGCCAGCAGGCCGGCGATGGCGGTCCACATCAGGGTGAGCCACAGCACGTTGACGCTTGTGGCCCAGCGGTTGGTGGCGTAGATCACTTTAACGCGCATCGGTTGTCTTTCCTTTCATTTGGCCCAGCGACCGGCTGCGGTCGGCGGATTCCCAGCGACCGTGTTCGATCGGGGTGTACACCATTTTCAGCACCGCGGTCACCAGCGAGTAGAGGTTCAAAAACCAGTAGAAGAACAGGTACATCGGGGTGTAAAGGAACATCCGCAGGCGCAGCTTCGACTTTTTGACCGACATCAGCATGCCAGCGAAGAACTGCAGCAGGCCGATGAAGAAGATCATCAAGATCACGTTGCCGTCCAGCTGCACGGCCTGGTTCATGAAGGTCGAAACCACGAAGAAGGTCATGGAAAACAGGGTGCCGAACGACCAGAGAATCGAGGTCAGCATTTCGTACAGCAGCCAGGTGTTCGGCTGCCACGGGCGAAACAGCAGGCGCCAGTTGGCCACCAGCACCTGCAGGCCGCCGTAAGCCCAGCGCTGGCGCTGCTTGAGCAGGGCCTTGATGGTGGACGGCACCAGAATCCAGGTTGTCGCCTGGGGCTGGTAGGCCACGCGCCACTGCTTCAGCTTCATGCGCCAGGTGATGTCGATGTCTTCGGTTTGCACGTTTTCGTTCCAGCCGGACACGCTTTGAAGCGCGGCCTTGCGGTAGAGCACCAGCACCCCGGACAAAGTCAAGATGTTGGCGGTGAAAAACATCTGGGCGCGTTTGATCAAGTCGATGATCGCTACGTACTCCATGGTCTGCATCTTCTCGACGATCACGCCGCGGTTCAAGACCACCGGCTTGCCGGTCACCGCGCCAACACGTGCGTCGGCCTTCAGCGAGCTCAGCAGGTGATCGATCGCCTGGGGGTCGATCAAAGAATCCGAGTCGACGCACAGGATGTACTCACCGGTGGCCGCCTTGGCGCCGGCATTCAAGGCCGCTGCCTTGCCGCCGTTTTGCGACTGCGCCACGATGGTCATCGGCACCCGGCGGAATTTCTGCTTCAGGGCCCGCATCACCAGCAGCGTGTTGTCGGTGGAGCAATCGTCCACCAAGATCAGCTCGAGGTTGCGGTGCCCCTGCTGGCAAAGCGCCTGGACGGTTTCGTGAAGCGTGGCCTCTTCGTTGTAGCAGGGCACGATCACGCTCACCAGGTCCGTGTGCGTTGCCTGGGACGGGCGCGGAGACGTTAAGCGGTAAAACAGGGTCCCAATCAGCCAGACTAAGGTCATGGTGAGCGGGTACAGCAGAATAAAACTGGTTAGCATCAGCGTAGCCTCCCTTTGAGTTAGTTGCATCGCCTACCACTAAAGCTTAGCATGGCCCCCGCTCGAAAATAAAATTAATCGACTATTATTTATCCCCGTCAACGATTATCTCTATAATCGATTATTAATATTCTCATGATAGCGGCCGGAAGCGGCCAGCAATCGCATTCGATGATGGCACGGCCTCTCATTGATGATGGCGGACAAAAATCCCGATCACCGCGTGGCGGCAATCGGGATTGGGTGGTTTTTAGTTCAAGACGAGCCCGGCGGTGGCCCGCAGTGCAAACGCGCGACGCACCGCTTCGCTCGTTGAGTTCGCGCCGGCCCCTGGGTGAGGGGCCAGCCGCGGGTGACCGACGGCGCATTCAAAGCGCCGCTGCGGCGCGTCCGGCCAAAACCCGCCGGCGGTCAAAAAGGCCAGCGTGGCCGCGCCGGGGTTGCTTAGGTCGCACCACAGCCGCGTCGCGCCTTGGGCGGTTGCGGCCGCTGCGGCATGGGCCAACAGGGCGAGGCCTAGGCCGCAGCGGCGAAAGGCGGGGCGGATGTAGAGGCTTGCGACCTCGAGGTGATCGGGGCCCAGCTGCTCGGATTGGGCGTCGCCGAGGTTCAGCCGTGTGAAGCCGGCCAGCCGGCCGCCGGCAAACACGAACGCGAATTCCGTGTTCGGCATGGCCAAGGCCGCCCTAAGCGCTTGGCCAACCGGCGTCGCATCGCCGGTCATTTCGACTTGTAGCCCCTGCAGCTGATCGATGTCGGCCAGGGTGCAGGGCCGGATGGTGATCCCCATGTTTTTCCCTCCAAAGTGCGGCCGCGGCCGCAAAAAACTGACAAGTGAAGAGTCTACCACCAATGCCTGTACCCTGCACGACTGGAGGGGCTTACATGGCGAAATTCTCATTCCCGCGGCGGCCGGCCACCCCGTGGCGGAACTTTGTGAACGATGGTACAATGTGAAAAAAGTGAGCCGACGACGAAGGGAGCGACGCGGATGGAGGAACAGTCCTTGTTTGAACGCACCGGGGATGAGCATCACGGGTGGCACTGGGCCCAAACGCCGCCGCGCCGGGCCTGCCAGGTCAAGGTGCGGCTGCGGGTGCTGGATCATCCGGTGGTGATTGCAGGCGACGTGCAGCTGACCCGCGTCGAGTCGCTGGCCGGGGGGGTTCGGGTGGCGAACTTCCTGCGCTACGGCACCGAAATCGACCGCAAGAGCTGCGTGGTCGCGGGGCGGCCGCTGCCTTTGGCCGGTCACCGGACGCTTCTGGTGGTGATGAAGCACCCCAGTGGCACCGCCGATACCGTGCTGGACGACACGGCGGTGCGGGTTTGCCTGGATGCGCCGGCCTGCTACAGCCGGGTCGTGCTGGTCAACGTGGTGCCTGTGGTCTGTGGCAACGCCCGTTACCTGCGGCCCAAGGCGCTTTTGGAAGGCGCGGCCACCTATGGGGCCAACCACTGGCAGCAGGTCAGCGCGGCCGGCGACCGCTCGCCGCTGACCGCGGCCAAGCTGCGGGCCTGCGATGCCCACAACCCGAAAATGGTCGCGCAGACCACGGGGAATCGCGCGGTCCCCGGGCTGCGCAACGCCGCGGTGATTCGCCAGATCCTGCTCATGCGGCCGGATGCCGACGTGCTGTTAGCCACCGGCGCCTTGCGCTGCTCGATTGAAACCGGGGGGCAGGCGCTGGGGCTGGCCTACCGCCACCTGCTGGCGACGCTTGCGCCGCTGGCCGACCTCAGGCGCCTCTACGTGCTGGGGGTTTGCGCCGACCGCCAGTACGGCAAGAGCCCGTGCCCGCAAAACCCGCGTGACGCGGTGCCTTTGGTCGATGGGGCCTGGGTCATGCACCCCGTGGCGCTTGGCCGCTGCGGTCGCCGGCAGGTGCTGGTGCCAAAGGATTAGGCCGGGCCGGAAGACTCACGCTGCGGCTCGGGCGGCCCAGCACTGCCGGCGCCCAACCTTGTGGCGGAGCGGCGTCGGCCGATTAAGCGCAAGCCGAACCGGCGGGGTGTCTGGCAGGGCGTGAGCAGGCGGTGCGAGCCGCCCCGGCGCCGTCGCCCAACCGGCCCGCAAGCAGGCGGCCCAGCCAGGCCGCAAGCAGGCGGCCCAGCCAGGCCGCCTTTTTGGTGGGGTGACGGCGGTGGAAGCGGTCGCACGACACCACATGTGGGGTGCTCACGATTGAACAAATACCACATTTTGCGGTGACGGCCTTTACAAATGCCCAAGACGGGTCGATAATGGTCCCCATGCTGCTTTTGCAGACGAGATGAAAAAGGGGACTTATTTATTATGACGCACGAGAATTACGGAACTTGGTTGCTGAATCAACTCAAGGGCTGGCCGCAGCAGAACTACTACCTCTTCTGGTTCGCCCTGGGCTGTCAGATTATGACGCTGGTGAACGCGCCGATCACGGCGGTGTCTTTGGTCACCTTCGTCGGCACGACCATCGGGGTGCTGTGCGTCTTGGCCATCAACGCCACCAAGGCCGTCAACGGCTGGTTGGGGCTGATTTCGGCCGCCTGCTTTATTTTTGTTGGCTTCACCGCCAAGAACTACCTGTCGATTTTTGAGCAGATCGCCTACGTGGTGACCCTGGACCTGCCGGTTTTGATCAGCGTTCGCAGCTGGAACGACGACACCAAGAACCACCTGCGCAAGTTCGGCGCCAAGGAGTGGGCGATTTCGTTGGGCTTCACCCTGGTGGTCTGGGCGCTTTCGGCCTACCTGATCGGCAACTTCACCAACGACCCGCGGCCGGTTTACGACGGCATGGCCTTCGCGATTTCCCTGACCGGCGGGATTGTCTGCTTCCTGCGCTACTCCAACCAGTACTTCTGGTGGCTGTTTTCCGGCATCGCCCAGCTGATTTTGTGGGGCATCACCTACGCGCAAGGCGACGCCAGCCTGGGCATGGCGATCAACTCCAGCATCTACGTGATCAACGACATCTTGGCCTTCACGATCAGCCCGTGGTTCAACGCCGGTCGCCGCAAAATGGGCCTGAACGAAATCAAGTGAGAATGCCCGGCGTAATTCTGGTATAGTAGAAGTCGCCGGCTTACGGAGGAATCAGATGACAGACAAAAGCAAGGCGCGGCTGCCGCTGGCAAAGCTCTACCTGGGCAGCCCGTTGTTCAACGCTACGCAAAAGGCGCGGGTGCTTGACGCCAAGGCGGCGCTTGATCGCAACGACACGGTGGCCTTGGTGCATTTTCCCTTCGATTGGGAGTACCAGGACCAAGAAGCCGCGGCCACGCAGATGTCGCGGCTGTGGGTTGATGCGACCTACAACAACGACCTGTCGGCCATGACGACCGCCGACGCCGGGGTGTTTCTCTACGACCTGGATGAGGAAGACCCGGGTTGCGCCTTTGAAATCGGCTACCTCAGGGCCTTGCACAAGCCCGTGATCCTGGTCCCGCTGGCCGCTAACTTGGCGGACAAAAAGCTCAACTTGATGCTGGCGGCCGGGGTGACGACCTTCGTCCAAGACATTGCGACGCTTGCGACCTTTGACTTCAACCACCTGCCCAGCGAGCCGGCCCATCCGTTTCCGGTATTTTGATTCAACATTATAGGAGGAGTAACACATGATCTATATTCTCGGCAGTATCGGCGCCGGCAAGACGTCTTTGACCCGGCTGTTGTCGGCGGATCTCGCCGCCCCGGCCTACTACGAAGACGTCGAGGGCAATGGCATGATCGCCAACATGCTCCAGAAGTTCTACGACGCCGGTGCCGACAGCCGCAAGACCACCGGCACGATTTTGCAGATTGCCTTTTTGACCTTCCGCTACCAGCAGCTCAAAAAGGCCGTGATGCAGGAGAACGCCGTGATGGACTCCTCGCTTGAATCCGACTTCGTGATGGCCTCGCAGCTGCACAAGAACGGCGAAATCGACGATGCCGACTTCAACATCTACGTCACGCTGTCCCAGGAGATGCAGGCCAACGTCAACGGCAGCCCGTGGAACGGCCTGCCGGACCTGGCCATTTACCTCCAAATCGACCCGGAGCACGAAATCGAAGAGATTCAAGGCCGCGGCCGCGAGATGGAAGACATTCGCGAGAAGCCGGAGCTTGTGGCCTACTACAACCGCGTCAACGCCGCCTACCGCGACTGGGCCAAGGGTTACACCCGCTCGACTTTGATCACGGTCGACCGTGACCACTACGACTTCGTCAACAACCCCAAAGACCGCAACGCGGTGCTGGATCAGATCGAGGGCAAGCTGGTCGAGCTGGGCAAGCTCGCCCCGAGCCGCTTTGCAGAAATTCGCGCCGCTCGCGCCATCTAAGCTTGCGCGTGAGCATTCAAAATGGGACTACCGACTTGAGTTAAGCCGGTGGTCCCATTTTGCGTTGGCCAAGCCGTGGGGGCGACCAAAAACAGGGCCGCGCCACGCGCGGTCCTGTCAGGGGTGTTACTTCTTGGTAGCGGCGGTCAGAACCTGACCGACCGCTGGAATCTGGCCCAGCGAGTCGACGGCGGTGCTTGGCATCACCACGGTGTTGGCCGTGCCCTTGGCCAGAGCTTCCAAGGCCTCGACGTTCTTGTACTTCAGGTACATGTCGCCGTCCTTGGCCAGCCCGGCGTTGATCGAATTGATCTGGTCCTTGACCGCCTCGGCGATCAGGCGTTGGGATTCCGCGCGGCCCTGGGCCTCGAGAATCTGGGTCTGCTTGTTGGCTTCGGCCTGCAGGATGTCGGCCTGCTTTTCACCTTCGGCCTTGGCAATCGCGCTTTGCTTGAGCCCCTCGGCCTCCATGATGTTGGCTTCCTTCTCACGCGACGCCCGCAGCAGCTTGTTCATCGACTCTTGGATGGTCTTGTCGACCTGGATGGAATCGATGTTGACGCGGTCCACGTTCAGCCCGTAGCCGGCGGTGGTGGCGGCGATCTGCTGGAACAGGGTCTGGTTGATGGTTTCGGTGCCGTTCAAGACGTCGTTCAGGTCCATGTTGCCGATGATGCCGCGCAGGTTGGCGCGGGTGTCTTGGACCATGGACAAAACGGAGTCCTTGTTTTGGTAAACGTACGCGTTGACGTCGGTGATGTGGTACTTCAAGGTCTCGGAAATCCGCACCACGACGTTATCCTTGGTGATCACTTCCTGCTCGTCGACCTTCAGCGGAATCTGCTTCATGTTGACGATTTCGGTGATGCGGTAGATGATCGGTGGCACGACGTGAAAGCCCGGCTGCAGCGTTTGAACATACTTCCCCAAGCGTTCAACGATGCCGACTTCACCGGTGTGAATGATGGCCACACTGCTCAGTAACATGACGACGGCGATGACCACAACGATGCCAACAACCGTCCACAAAATAATCTGTCCCATAGTAACTCCTCCTTATTTGCGGGTCGCCCCGCACCTCAGTACTGCAAGTCCCGCTCGGCGTTGCGAACCCGCAACGCCAGCGGGGTCACCCCCACGATGACCACCAAGTCACCGGGGCGCGACCCATCGAGGACTAGGTAGTGGTAGTGAATGCCGTACAGACACACGACG
Organism: Lacticaseibacillus suihuaensis; assembly: GCF_054785075.1. Lineage (NCBI taxonomy): Bacteria > Bacillati > Bacillota > Bacilli > Lactobacillales > Lactobacillaceae > Lacticaseibacillus > Lacticaseibacillus suihuaensis. Next base: position 39,045 of record NZ_BAAGBJ010000013.1, read on the forward strand.
TCGCCCGTCTCGGGCAGGGTGAACGTGTCACCGATCAAACGCTCATCTAGCATGTCCCCACCTCCCGGCACTTGAATTCTACCACGCGCTAACTCCATGATAAGGCTTACTCGAGGATGAGACAATGATAACCCCTGGCCGCGCAGGATAATCGGTCCCGAGGCTGATTTTGATTCCGCCTTTCGGCCGCCGAGATATTCGGTATAATAATGACGGAGGTGAGCGCAATCGCAGGCAAGCGACCGATCTACGCAGACACATACGATAAAAAACACCGCCGCATCCGCGGCAGTCTGATCCTAGTCGCCTTGCTGCTTGTGGGCCTTGGCGCCTGGTGGGGGGTGCGGCATTGGCCAACCCACCAGGCGCAAGGCGGCTCGGTGCAAGGGGTGATGCTTGACGCCGACGATGGCTACCAGGACTTTGCGGCGCTGCAAGACGCCGGGGTCGGCTTCGCCTACCTCAAGGCCACGCAAGGCGCCAGCTACTTCGACGACGCCTTTACCGTCAATTACGACAGAAGCGTCGGCGCCCAGTTGCGCATCGGCGTCTACCACTACTTCAGCTTCGACTCGTCGCCTGAGGCCCAGGCCCAGCAGTTTCTCAAGCAAACCAAGCGCGACTGGGGGAGCTTGCCGATCGGCGTCTACCTGACCTACTACGGGGATTACGCCGCCCAGCCGCCGGCCAAGGCGAAGCTGGTCGCCGACCTGACGCGCTTCATCGCGCTGATCAAGGCCGCCACCGGCAAAACCTGCCTGGTGATGGCAAGCCCCCGGGTGCTGAGGGCCGTGGCGGCGGTGCCGGGGCCCCGGTTGGCCATCGGTGGCAGCCGCCCCAAGCAGGCCCAATACTGGCAGCAAGGCAGCTTGAGCGTCGGCGACCAGGCGCTTTCCGCGGTGTCGTTTTTGGGCACGAAGCAGGAATTTGCCGCTCAGCGCTGATTGTGAGCTTCAAAATTGACGCCCAGATTGGCAGCTGTTACGCTAGTCTCAGATGGACATCTCGGTCTGCGGTTCGGCAAACGCGTTGTCGATGCAATCCGCGGACTTCGGCAGACGATCCGGTGGCAAGCGCCACGTCGCCTCACCCAGACCAGGCTTCACCAGCCCTTCCATTGATGGAATTAGCGGAACCCGCCGAGTCGCCGACGGGAATCATTAAGGGTAGCGGATTCTCCACCCGGTCGCCGCACGCCTTGCGTCCTACTCCTCGGAGTTAGCTGCGGACGCAAGAGACGGCCGGCACGCGCACCGGCCAGCACGCTCACACCGCAAGTCGCCCGGCGGTTCCGGGTGGTGTGTGCCGGCAACAGGCCGCGTCCTTGTACCACCGGCAGTATTCGGTCAGTTGTGGTTGGCCGACCGTCACGCGCCACTGGCCTGGCATCCCGCCCACCGTGGGCCCGTCGCCAAGCTTGCGAGGGACGTCGCGGTCCGGCCACCAGCGACTGGCTGGCGGCACCACCCAACGCACCAGGTCCGGTTCGGGGCTTCCCCGCGCCGGATTTGGTGCGTTTTTTTTGCGCGTTGGAGCTGATGGTGGTCGCATACTTTGCTTTACAAAGTACTAAGCCGCGGGTATACTGCCTTGTGGAATCGAACACAAGCCTCGCGCTTGCGCTTGACCCCAATTAGGGTATAGTTGGCGTATCCGCGGGATGACCGCAAAGGGAGGCACACCATGGCAGTTGCGATTGCATTGACCAATGTTCAAAAATCATTCGGCGCCAAGCAGGTACTCAAGGACGTTTCGTTTTCGATCGAACCCGGCACCATTGTCGGCTACATCGGTCCCAACGGCGCGGGCAAAAGCACGACGGTCAAAATTATCCTGGGCCTGTTGACCCAAGACGCCGGCACCATCGAGCTGATGGGTCAGCCGGTGCGGCCGGACGACCCCAGCTACAAGCAGCACATCGGCTACGTGCCGGAAAGCGCCGACGTGTTCGACGCCTTGACCGCGCGGGAGTACCTGACCTTGATCGGCCAGCTGTACGGGCTGAGCGAGCAGGCCGCAGAGGACAAGGCGGTGGCCTTGGCCGGCATCGTCGGCTTGGCCCCGGCGCTTGATCGGCGCATCACCGCGTATTCCAAGGGGATGCGCCAGCTGGTGTTGATCATCGCCAGTCTGCTGCACGACCCGGACGTCTTGTTTTGGGACGAGCCGCTCAACGGGCTGGACGCCAACACGGTGCTGGTGATCGAGGAGATCTTGGTCGAGCTGCGCAACCGCGGCAAGACGATTTTTTACTCCAGTCACATCATGGACGTGGTGCAAAAGCTCTCCGATCGCATCATCCTGCTCAACGACGGGCAGGTGCAGGCGGATGGGACCTTCAGTTCGATCACCAACGGCGCCGACACCAACCTGCAGGAGCTGTTCAACGAGCTGACCGGCTTTGCCGAGCACGGCGAAAAGGCCAAGGCCTTCGTCGACATCGTGACGGGAGGGGTCGGCCATGAGTGAGCTGCCACGCGGATTGGGCTTTTTGACCGCCCTGCGCAAGCCGCTTAAGGCAAGCGGCGTCGACTTTGAACAGTTTTCGCTGATTGTCTCGGCCAAGTTCAAGCTGGCCGCCCGCAGCAAAAGCGGCATCGGCGTGTCCTACCGCAAGAAGAAGGCGGACGCGCCGGATCACGGGCTGCGCAACACTTTCTTGTTGAACCTGCTGATCGGGTTGGTGATCGGCGTCACGCTGTTTTTGCCGTTGCCCCTGATGACCCAGCTGACCGCGTTTTACACCACGCTGTTTGTGATGTTTTTCCTTCAAATGCTGTCGGGCTACTCCAGCCTGATCTTAGATCCGCGGGACCGGCGCATCTTTGCGGTGCGGGGGGTGGCCGACCGGACGCTCAACGCCGCGCGGCTGGCGGTGGTCGTGTTCTTCTTGGCGGTGACGCTGGTGGCGCTGGCGGTGCCAAGCCTGGTGGTGCTGACGCTGCAGCACGGGCCGCTGGTGTTGGTCGGATCCGCGCTTGGCGCGGTGATGCTGGCCGTGTTCGCCTTTGTCTTGTCGCTGTTTTTGTACCTGCTGGTGCTGCGCTTTTTTGACGGCGAGCGGCTGCGCAACATTTTGAACGTCGTGCAGATCGGGCTAATCGTCTTGATGTACGCGGCCAGCCAGCTGCCCAACCTGGTCGGCGTCGACACCATGGCCAAAATCGACCTGGCGATGCCGACGCGCCTCTTGTGGTGGTACGTGCCGGCCGCCCCGGTGTGGTTCGCCGGGCCAGCGCTGCTGTTTGACGGCGTGTTCAAGCCCGTCAGCTTCGTGCTGACCGGCCTGGCGGTGGGGGTCACCGCCGCCTTGGTCGCGGCCTACTTCAGCCACGCGGCGCAGTTCGAGCAGTCGCTTGAAAAACTTGAACAAAGCTCGAATCAAAACCGCAAGCACTCCTGGTGGTTCACCACCACCAGGCGGCTGTTGACCACCCGCGGTGCCGAGGCCACGTACTTCACCCTGGGGTGGCGCATGATGCAATACGAGCGCGACTTCAAGCTGCGCGTCTACCCGCAGCTGGCTTACGGCTTCATGATTCCGGTGATCCTGGGGGCGGGGTTGTTGCGCGGGTCCGGCCACCTGGCCATCCTGCACTTTCTGCCGTACCTGGGCATCGGGCTGGTGATCGCGCTGCCAACGGCGATCGTCAACCTGTCGTTTTCACACCAACCCGAGGCGATGGGCATCTTTCGCACCGTGCCGTTCGCCACGCACGGGCTACTGCTGCGCGGCGTGATCACCGCGCTGTTTGCCAAGCTGATCTTGCCCTTTGAGCTGTTGTGGCTGGTGGTCTTCGTGCCGTTCACCGGCGTTCACGCGCTGACGGCCGGGGTATTGACGGTGGCGATGACCTGGATGTTTGCGCTCTTGTTCGGCCGCATGATTGTCGGCCGCACCCTGCCGTTTTCAGGCGAGTTCACCGCGCAAAAAGGGGCGACCAACGGCATCGTTGGCGTCGGCGCGGTGCTAGTCGGGATGATCATCATGATGGCGATTGTCGTGGCCGGGGGGCTGCTTTTCACCGTCTGGTTCGACCTGGGGTTGGCCGTGGTGTTCGCCTTGGTCGGCTGGCTGCTGTGGCGGGCCTATCCGCAAGGCATTCACTACGACTTGTTGCTGCGCGGCTGACCTGCGCCAGGCCACAACGCGGCGGGACCCATTGGGCCTCGCCGCGTTTTTGGTGTGGTCAAAAAGGCAGCCCGGCGTTGGTCTCGATGTCGCGGGGGCGCCGCTCGATCAAGTCGCCGGTGGCCGGCCAACGCTCCTTGGTGAAGCCATAGTAGTCGATGGTCAGCTTGGTGTGGGCCTTGATGCCTGCGATCACCGCCGCGAACACATCGATGTCCTCGGTTTCTAGGCTGTGCAGCGGCAGCGATTTTTGCCGCTCGCCGCGGCGCTGCTGCCAAAAAAAGAAGCTGAACTCGTGGTCGTAGGGGTTATGCACCGCCGTCAGCCAGTAGCGGGTCTTCGGGGCCCGGGTGAACAGCGCGTCGATGCGTTCGTTAATCAGCTTGATGTCTTGTTGGGTACTCATGTCCTCACCTCATTCCCATTATACGAACAAACGTTCCCTTACGCAAGGTGACAAAAGCGTTCGTTCAATCTGCCGCCAAGCTCTGGCGCCGCGGCCTTCGTGATGGCACAATGAAGAAGAGGTGAGGCAGATGAGAAAACTCCTGATTGGCCTGGTGGTCCTGGTGGCCCTGGCCTTTGGCGGCTACAAGTTCATCGAGGTGACCAGCTACGGCGGCACCACGTACTACACGAAGGTGGTGACCACCGGCCAAAAAATCGTGCAACGCGCCGACGACGGGGCGACTTGGACCGACTACCGCTACCGGCAGCTCGCCTACACCAAGGATGGGGCGGCCAAAACCATCACCTTCAACGGCAACAAGTCCCGGCCGCTGCGCCAGGGGGCCTACCTGCGCCTGACGGTGAATGACAAAAAAGGGGTGACCCGCTGGACGGCGGTGGCGGCCGACCAGGTTCCCCAGGCCGCCTTGGCCAAGCTGCCGTGAGGAGGGCCGGCGGTCGGTGACGCGGCAGCCAACAGCGCAGACAACAGCGCAGACAACAGCGCAAACAACAGCGCAAACAACAGCACAGACAACAGCACAGACAACAGCACAGACAACAGCAGCCCCGCGGCGATCACATGGTGGTCGTCGCGGGGCTGCGCGAGTTCAATTAGGACTGGGGGTCGGCATTGGGGTCGATCACCTGGTAGGTCGCGTCTTCGGCCTCGTCGTACACGGTGGCCGGTCCGGTCGGCCCCGAGGTGATGACCAACGAGTAGCCGTAGTGATCGAGGAAGGTCAGCTTCTCGGTGGTGATACCGGTGACCTGGCCGGGTAGGGCGCGACCGTCGATTTTGATCGTCAGGTCGGGGTCGACGGCCAGCTGGTGGGTCTTGTTGGTCTGCTCGTCAAGAAAGGCGAACTTGCCCGTGTACTGGTGGGCGAGTTGCAAAACCGGGTTTGCCGGCTGCGTTTTGGGGCCACCCTTGCCCACCAGGCGCAGCAAGCCGATCAATAGATGTGGTTGGTGAAATGCCATCCCGAACGCCTCCTCCAAGTTATAGGTCCATCATAACACGCGCATGCCAGAACCGGTCATCAGTTGCACTGCAATTTCATTGCAGGCCTGTTACAATGAAGTAAAACCACGCAGGAGGCAATTATGAAGCTAGGAGTTATCGGCACCAATTGGATTTCGGCCCAGTTCGTCGCCGCGGCGCAGGCCACCGGGGCCTACACGCTGGCGGCCGTGTACTCGCGACACCTCGCCACCGCCACGGCGTTCATCGACAAGACGGCGCCGGCCACGGCCTTCACCGACCTCGCCGCGTTTTTGGCCAGCGACCTGGACGTCGTGTACATCGCCAGCCCCAACAGCCTGCACCCGACGCAGACGCTTCAGGCGGTGGCGGCCGGCAAGCACGTGATCGTCGAAAAGCCGATGGTCACAAGCGTCGGCGAGTTGGCGGCGATTCAAGCGGCCCAGGCGGCGCATCCCGGCGTCTTCGTGTTCGAGGCGGCACGGCACGTCTACGACCCCAACTTCGCGGTGATTCAAGACTTCGTGGCCAGCCACCCGATCAGCGGCGCCAGCCTGAGCTACGCCAAGTACAGCTCGCGCTACGACGCTTACCTGGCCGGGGAGAACCCCAACATTTTTGCCCCGGCCTTTGCCGGTGGGGCGCTGATGGACCTGGGCGTCTACTTGGTCTACGCCGCCGTCGCGTGGTTCGGTGAGCCCAAGGCGGCCCAGTACCTGCCGCGCAAGCTGGCCAACGGCATCGACGGCGCCGGCATCGCGCGGCTGGCCTACCCGGACTTTGACGTGACGCTGGTCACCGGCAAAACCTACAACAGCACCGCGCCTAGCGAGATTTATTCCGGCAAGCAGACGCTGGTCTTCGACTCGCCGGGCGAGCTGAACCGCGTCGCGCTGCAAACCGGCAGCACCAGCCAGGACCTGACGGTGGCCAAGGCCCAAAACCCGATGCAAGACGAGGCCCGCGCCTTCGCTGAGATCATCGAACAAGGCGACACGAATCGGGCCCGCTCGGCGATGGCGCTTGCGACCAAGGTTCACCGCGTGATGGCGCAGCTGCGCCAAAGCGGCGACATTCACTTCACGAACGACCCAGAATAGAGGCAAATTATGACGATTGCAACCCCGTTTCAGACCCTGTGGCAGCAGGCCGGCTTCAAAGAAGAAACGCCGATTCAGCAGGCGGTGGCCCAACCCCTGCGTGAGGACGAATCCATTGTCGGCCTGGCGCCGACCGGCTCGGGCAAGACCCTGGCGTTCGGCCTGCCGCTGCTTGAAAAAGCGATGCCGCAAGCCGGCGTTCAGATTGTGATTCTGGCCCCGTCCCAGGAGCTGGCCGTGCAGACGCGCGACGTGCTGCGGCCCTACGCCGCGGCGGTCGACCTGTCGATTGTGGCGGTCACCGGCTCCGCCAACGTCAAGCGTCAGCTGGAGCAGCTGAAAAAAAAGCCCGAGGTGATCGTGGCGACGGCCGGGCGGCTGCTTGAGCTGGTGGCGGCCGGCAAGGTGCGGCTGCACACGCTGTCGACGCTGGTGGTCGACGAGGCCGACGAGCTGCTGCGCGACCCCGGGCTGGGGCAGGTACGAGACCTCGCGATGGAGGCCCCAAGTGACGTGCAGCTGGCCTTTTTCTCCGCCACGCCGAGCCCGATGTTTGAAGACCTCGCCAAGTGGTTCGGTCAAGACGTGCGGGTGATCGACGTTCGCGCCATCGACCACACCCAAGGCGTGGTGCGGCACCTGTTCGTGCAGACGGACAACGCGCATCGCGAGACCTGGCTGCGCCACCTCGCGCATCTGGACAAGTTCCAGGCGCTGGTGTTTTTCAACCAAAACGCGGTGATGGAAAAAGTCGCCCGGACCTTGTCGCACCAGCAGATTAAGTTTGCCGTGCTGTCCAAAACGGACCGGGCGGCCAACCGCGCCAAGGCGCTGACCGATTTTCGCAAGGGCCGCCTGACGCTGCTGTTGGTCACCGACATGGCCGGGCGCGGCCTGGACATCCCGAAGCTCCCGGCGGTGATCAACTACCAGACGCCGACGCGCAAGGAGGCCTACATCCACCGCGCCGGCCGCACCGGTCGCATGGGCGAGCCCGGCACCGTGGTCACCATCGGCGATGACCACGACAAGCGCAACCTGCGCCACCTGGTGCCGCAGTACGACATTCGCCGCGCCTTTTTGGTCGACGGCAAGCTCAGCTTAACGCCTCCACCGCGCGACAGTGCGGCAGGGGCGTCCGGTGCCGCCACCAGTGCCGCGGCCGGTCCCGCCGCCGCGCCGGCTCGGCCCGTTCGGCCCGTGGCCAAGGCGCAGTCGGCTGCCAGCAAGCGGGAGGAGGCGGCCCCGGTTCGCAAGCCGCACAAGAAGGCGCGAGCCCGTGACCAAAAGAACAAGGGCAAGCGCAAGCCGCGCTGACTTGTTCCCACCAATTCAAACGGGTACACTAGAATAAAGCGGTCTCATCAGAGGCCGGTGGTGGCAGCACCACAGAGGGAGGTTACGCATGGAATTGCAACGCACGGTCAACGCACCGGCCAGCTACATTTACCAAACCATCATCGATTCGGTGCTTTACGACATCAAGCAGTCAACCGGTAACAGCCTGGCGCCTGGCGCCTTGAACGGCTACGAGTATCAGAAAAAAATGGGCAAGAACGGCCGCGGTCGCGTCAAGATCACCAAGGCCGACAAGAATCGCGCCTACGCCTTCGAGACCAGAATCGGCCGCGGCACCTACTACGTCGAGTACGACCTGCAGGAAACGCAGGACAACGAGACCAAGGTGACCTACCACGAAAACACGCTTTACGCGGATAAAATGCGCGAGTGGAACCAGATGCTGGTGATGATCTTCTTGGGCCACCGCCGCAAGCGTCGCATCCAGTACATGCTGGACACGATGGCCCAGCAGTACCAGGCCGGCGCGTAACTTTCTGAAAAAAAACTTTCGCGCCACGCCAATCGGTGGTATATTTAAGTTGCACGGCAACCGGCATATTGCGGTGCATCGGATATGGTGTCTTTGCATGTCTAGCGTTTGACGCCATAGGAGCGGTCCGGACTTACGGTAACGTTGAGTCCGGGCTGTTTTTTTGTCGCGCATTGCGGGTGGTGATTGACCCGCCGACCGCGGCCGGGCCACGAAGCGGTGGGGCAGCGCCGGCCGTTTTGGCGATTGCGTTGACCCGCCAAAACATTTATAATGGTTGGGTTCGCGATAGTAGCTCACCTGGATAGAGCAATGGTTTCCTAAACCATAGGTAGAGGGTTCGAGTCCCCCCTGTCGCATCTGAAACGGATCACACCAATGCCCGGTGTGATCCGCTTTTTGAGTTAAGGTTATGTTTCACCTCAGATGCGCCGAATAAGGTGACAATCGTCAAACCCTGGCCTTACACTGGCGGTGTAGGCCGAGCGGGTGACTTGCAGGGCTGGGGCGGTGACGCTTGGCGGCCGCGGTGGCTCCATTCTGGCGGTCACCCATGGCCCAGCGAAAGGAGCAGACGCATGTTAATGAATCTGATGACGACGGCCGGCGCCACGCTGGTGCTGTGGTGCGGCTTGGCTGCCGTGCTCACCGGCCTCAACCACGCGACGCTGCAGCGGCTGGTGAACCTGGCGCAGCGCGACAGCGCCCATGTCTGGTGGGCCAAGCCGGGGCTGTGGTGGCACGAAACCACCCATGCGCTGGTCGGGGCGTTGTTTGGGCTTCACATCGCGGAATTCTCGCTGCGAGCCCGGGGCGAGACGGCCGGGCACGTGACCTTCCGGCTGCGGCCGCGGTCGTGGTGGCAGCACCTCGGGCTGTTTCTGGCGGCGGGGGCCCCGGTGTGGACCAGCTCATGTGCAATTTTGCTGGTCGGCAAGGCGGTGTGGTGGCCGCACGTCGCCTGGAACGCAGTCAGCCAATCGACGCTCGCCCCGAACTGGCTCGGTGTCGGCGCCTGGGTCCTGATGAGCCTGGTGCTGAGCCTGGGGGCGGTGCTGTCCGTGGCGGATCTGCGCCAGCTGCTGCGCGGAACGCCGGCCGCAGTGGCGCTGCTGCTGGTGGTGTTTGCGGCGCTGGCCTGGTGCTGGCCGGCGGGGCTCGTGGTCTGGAAGCGGCTCAACGGGCTGCTGGTGGTGGCCGGCGGCGTGGTGGTCGCGCTCAGCACCGGGTTGAGCCTGCTGACCGCGGGGTTTTCGCGACGCTGACTGGGGTCTGCGCGTGAGGTGTCTCGCGGCGCGTTTCTGGTGGTGGCGCCGCCGGTTGCCCGAGGCGTCTGCCTTGCCTTGCAGCGCGTCAATCGGTTAGGCTTAAGTTAAGGCGGCGAACCGACCTCACTCAGGCAAGTGTCAGGCAGTTCGCCGGTGGCTAGCCGCGCGTCTTGCGAAGCGGCCGCTCACCGCGCCTGCCGCACCCCGGTCGACCAAAGGACCGCTGCGTGGCGGCACAGCCCAAATGACCCCCTGCATCGCGCAAAGGATGCAGGGGGTCGCTGTGTGTGACGGACTGTCACAATCGGCCTTTGGTCTGATTGCAGGGGGGCCGGGTTGTGCGACAATGCGTTAGTTGTCTGTCGCGTCGTCCGGTGGCGGTAGCTGCACCAGGCCGACCTTGGCCAAAAGCGCGATGGTCGCCTCCAGGTGATCGGCTAAGGCCGTGTGCTCGGCTGGTGACAGCCCGGCCAGCCGCTCGGCCAGCTTGGCCTGAACCAGGGTCATTTGGCTTTCGGCCAGCGCCTTGCCGGCCGCGGTTCGCATCACATTAACCTTGCGCCGGTTGGTCTGGTTGTGCTCGCGCCGCACCAGGTCGTGGGCTTCGAGCTGGCCGACGGTGCGAGACAGCTGCGGGGCCGAGATCCCCAGCTCGTGGGCCAGCTCCGACATGGTGATGCCGGGCCGGCTGTACACGGTGATGACGGTGATCAGCTCGAGCTCGCTGAGGCCCAGCGGGGTCTGCGAGAGGCTTTGAATCACGGCCTGGGCCAGGGTGGTGAACAGGTTGGCGAACAGCGCGGTGTCCGAGAATCGGTGATCGGGTTTCAATGCGTCAGCTCCTTTAACTCCCAACAGTGTAGCATGGCCGCTAATAATTATCAATCATCAACAGTTGACTTTTGTTAACTGTACAAGTAACATGAACGCATACCCACCCAGATTCGCGAAGAAAGAAGTGTAGACCGTGCTCGAACTCAAACACATCAAGAAGTACTACCACGTCGGCGACACCCTGACCAAGGCGCAAGACGACGTGTCCGTGGCCTTTCGTCAGCAGGAGTTCGTGGCCATCCTGGGTCCCAGTGGCTCCGGCAAAACCACGATGCTCAACATTATCGGCGGCCTGGACCGCTACGACTCAGGCGACCTGCTGATCAAGGGCAAGTCGACCAAGGACTTCAAGGACGCCGATTGGGACGCTTACCGCAACAACTCGGTCGGCTTCATTTTCCAGTCCTACAACCTGATTTCCCACCTGTCGATCATGGAAAACGTCGAGATGGGGATGACCCTGTCCGGCGTTCCCGCGGCGGAGAAGAAGCGCCGGGCCGAGGATGCGCTGATTCGCGTCGGACTCAAGGCTCACATGCACAAAAACCCCCAGCAGCTGTCCGGCGGCCAGATGCAGCGGGTGGCGATCGCCCGGGCGATTGCCAACGACCCCGAGATTTTGCTGGCCGACGAGCCGACCGGGGCGCTTGACTCCGAGACCTCCGAGGAGATCATGAAGCTGATCAAGGACCTGTCGCGCGAGCGGTTGGTCATCATGGTCACCCACAACCCGGAGCTGGCCCACAAGTACGCCGACCGGGTGATCGAGTTCGCGGATGGCAAAATCGAGCACGACTCCAACCCGCACGTCGAGCACGAAAAAACCGACCAGTTCAAGCTCAACCACACCAAGATGAGCTACTTCACGGCGCTGCGCCTGTCCTTCAACAACATTCGCACCAAGAAGGGCCGCACGTTTTTGACCGTGTTCGCCTCAAGCATCGGTATCATCGGCATCGCGGTGGTCTTGGCCCTGTCCAACGGCTTCCAAAAGCAGATCAACAAGACCCAAAGCGAGGCGATGGCCTCGATGCCGGTGACGATTTCGCAAACCGGCACCGACACCTCCGCGATGATGACCGGCACCAAGACCAAGACCTTCGCCAAGACCAAAACCGTCACGGCGGCCAAGTCGGATGCCGAAAAGGCGCAGCACGTCAACAAGCTGACCGCCAGCTATCTGAACTACATCAACAAGCTGCCCAAGGCCGACGCCAAAAACATCGCGGTCACTTACGGCACCGGCATGAACCTGCTGCGCCAGGTCAACGGCAAGTACCAAAGCGTGACCTTCTCCACCACCAACCCGGACAGCAAAACCATCAACGCCCAGGCGATGATGGCGGCCTCGACCGGCATCGGCGGCACCGTCTACCCGATCGACCGCAACGGCGGCCAAAGCTTCCTGAAGACCTACTACAAGGTGATCGCCGGCAAGTACCCGACCAAGGCGACGGACATCGTGCTGGTGATCAACAAGGACAACACGGTGGACATCAACGCACTGAAGAACCTGGGCTTTGACGTCAGCGAGAACCAAAAACTGAATTTCAACGCCCTTGTCGGCACCAAAATCAAGCTGGTGGCCAACGACGACTACTACCAAAAGCTCCCGACCGGCACCTACATGCCGACGCAAGACCTTTCCAAGGCGGCCGGGGCCAGCGGCACCAAGACGTTGACCGTCAGCGGCATCATCCGGGTGAAGTCGAAGAACTCCGACGGTCTCTTGGCCAGCGGCATCGCCTACAGCGCGGCCTTGACCAAGCAGGTTTTGGCCACCAACGCCGACTCGGCCATCGTGACGGCGCAAAAGGCCGCTTCGACCAACGTGATCACGGGCCAAAGCATGGACGCCGCGACCAAAACGGCGCTGGTGACCACGCTCGGCGGCAGTGACACGCCGACCTCGATTCAGATTTACCCGACGACCTTCAAGCTCAAGGACAAGGTTTTGACCTACCTGGACAAGTACAACAAGGGTAAGGCCAAGGCCGACCGCGTGATCTACACCGACCTCGCCGGCACAGTGTCCGACATGACCGGTGGCCTGATGGATGCGATCACCTACGTGCTGGTGGCCTTTGCCGGCATCAGCCTGGTGACCTCGATGATCATGATCGCCATCATCACCTACACCAGTGTCTTGGAGCGAACCAAGGAAATCGGGGTGCTCAAGGCGCTGGGGGCCCGCAAGAAGGACATCACCCGGGTGTTCGACGCCGAGACCCTGATTCTGGGCTTTGGGGCCGGGGTGTTCGGGATCTTCGTCGCCTGGGCGTTGACCTTCCCGATTAACGCGGTGCTGTTGAGCGTCACCAGCCTTTCGGGCGTGGCGGTGCTCAATCCGGTTCACGCGATTGTGCTGGTCTTGATCAGCACGGTGTTGACCATTCTCGGCGGCCATGTGCCGGCCCGGATGGCGGCCAAAAAGGACGCGGCAATCGCGCTGCGAGCCGAATAACGCGCCAACTGGCGCCGCAACCTTCTGTCTGACAGGAGGCGGCGGCGCTTTTGCGTGGTCGGGCTGGGCAAAGGCGGTCGCTTGTCTGGTTGTTCGAAGATTGTGATTGAAAAACCCGCCGCTGACTGATACCGTACAGGTAGACCTGTCACCGTTTTGCTCACGCGCGTTTGGGGGAACTCGCATGCCAACCATGACGTTTTTTAAGCAACCGATTTTTGCCTGGGCAGGAGACCGGCCCCGGCTCGCCGGCTACGAGCTTTTGGCCCGCACGCGCTACGGCGGGGCGTGGGAGCTGCCGCTCAACGTCGAGGCGATGTCACCGGACCAGCTGGTGGCCTTGACGCAGGCGGCGATCCGAACGCTTGGGGCGACCACGCCCAGCCTGAGTCTCAACCTGCACCCGCGCCAGTTCGTTCGCCCAGCGTTCACCGCGGCGGTGGCGGCGCTGAACGCCGGCTGCAGGCCGCAGCTTCAAGTCGAGCTGACGTCCAAGCGCGACGCGTTAGTGCCCAATCGCGAGCTGATCGGCGCGGCGCAGCGCTTCGCCGCAAGCGGCGTGGCCGTGGTGGTCGACGATGTCGGGGCCGGGCAGAATCTGCCCGGGCTGGTGGAGGGGTTGACGCCTTTCGCCAGCGCCTACAAGGTTGCGCTGCAGGACCTGCAACCGGTGCTTGCACCGGCCGACGTGCTGGATCGCCTGACGTTTTGGGCCCAACGCGCGGCGACGGCGGGGGTGACGCTTGTGATCGAGGGCGTCGAGTCTGCCGGCGACCTCGCGGCAATGCGTGCGGCGTGGCCAAAGGCACAGCTTCAGGGCCACTACCTGGGCGAGCCGACGCCGGCGGTGCCGCGGGTGGTGCGAACGCGGCGGTGAGTGTCCTCACGCCCTCGATGCTGGTCCCGCGCGTCGGCGTTGACCGCCAGCAGCTGGCGTGGTAGATTATAGGTAATCGATAGACTTGCTCAACTGCCATCGGCAGCACGACCCGTTCGCATACCAGATGCGTGCGGGTCATTTTGGTTTCGGGAGGGAACACGATGCTCAGGTATTTCGGTCAACCCAAGTACAAGAATTCGGCGCCGTTGGTCAAAATCGGCTACGAGCTGCTGTTGCGGGAGTTCACGCGCGGCCGCTGGCAGCTGCCGGCGGATTTCAACAGCTACCCGCCCGACGACATCGCCCGGTTGCTCGCGCAGACGCTGGCGGCGATGCCGGTCACGCTGGACCTGGTGTCGTTCAACCTCAGCCAGACCCAGTTCGTTGATGACGCCTTCATTCAGGCGCTGCGGCGGGTTCAGGCCTTCCGGCACATGAACCTGTTCGTCGAGCTGACCGAGGCGCAGGAGGGCATCACGCTGGCGGCGCTGCAGACGGCGGCGGATGCCTACGTCGCCGCCGGCATTCGGGTGGTGCTCGACGATGTCGGCACCGGCGCCAATCAAGACGTGCTGGTCTCCGCCTTGATGCCTTACACCAGCGAGTACAAGTTCGCCTTGCAGAACTTCCCGGGCCAAAAAACGGCGCCGGCCACCCAGGCCCTGCTTGCGACCTGGCGGCAACGCGCGACCAAGGATGGCAAGCTGTTTGCCATCGAGGGACTGGAGGACGACAGCGATCTGACGCTAATCGAGGCCTACCACCCCGATGTGCTGCAGGGCTACCATTACGGGCGGCCAGAGCTGATGGTGATCGGTTGACCAATCGGTTTTTTGAAAAAAAGTTGGCAAAGGGTTGCATAAGGACGGCCTGGATGGTATTCTAGTTCCTGTATTCAAGACGAAAAACTGCTCACCTTTCCGCAAGCCCTGTTGGCAGGAAAGGACGACCCGTACGCAAGGGAACTTCCCCGTTGCGGCGGGTTTTTTTGCTCTTGAAACGGTTGCGCCGGCTCTCCCCCAAATTGCCGGTGCCACTCACTGACATTAATCTCGGCTCCCCAAGCCGACAAGGTCAACTGTGCAGCCCGCAAGGGAGTTGACCGTTATCCTGACATCTGGCCATCTTTTTGATGGCCTTTTTGCGTGTTGTGCTTGTATCGCCTGCGCAAGTCGCGTACGCTAATGGTAACTTCCGCGGCACTGCCGCGGTGAGCTTGGGGGAGCGTTCATGCAGACGATTTGGGGAGAAGTTTGGTCGCTTGGTGCCGCGGCCGGGGTCACGCTGTTTTTTGCCACCGGCTTTGTCGCCAGCTACACGGCCTACTGGCAGCACCTGCTGGCCGAAAGCCAGCCGCTTCGGCGGTGGGGGGTGGCGCTTGCCGCCATCGCCTTGGCCGCGGCCTTGTACCTGGTCAGCACGGTCAGCGTTGACCGCGCCTTGATGTTTCACAACATGGCCTTGTTCATCTTGGTCTTCATCACGCTGGACGAAGGGACCTCTAGCGCCGAATTTGGGCTTCGCGCCGCCGCCTTGCTGGCGATGCTGGCCTACCACCACGCCAGTAACCTTCAGGGGCCGGCTTTTTGGCTTGCCGCCGGGCTGATCGTCTTGTGGCTGGCCGTGGTGCGGCGGTTGGGCCACGCGATTCGCTACCACGTGGCGCGGCACATCCTGGCGTTTTCCGTGGTGGGGCTTGTGTACTGGCCGTTTTTGCTGCTGCCGGCGCGGCGGGTCACCGAGCTTGGGGTCGGGCTTGGGCTGTATTCCCTGACGGTGGTGGCGACCGGCGTGGCACTGCGTCGCAACCGCCTGTTTCGTCGCATCAGCGCGGAAAACGCCAGGCAGGCGACCTACGATGCGCTGACCAACGCCAAGAACTACGCGACCTTTCAGCGCGACTTGGTAGCGGCGTTCGACCACGCCCAGGCCACGGGGCAGCCGCTGGCGATGATGGCCATTGATCTTGACCACTTCAAGCAGCTCAACGATCACTACGGCCACCTGGCCGGCAATGCGCTTTTGGCCGGGGTGGCCGAAGCGCTGCGCGGCGTCTTGGGCGACTTCACGCTGTACCGCACCGGCGGCGAGGAGTTCAACGTGCTGCTGCCTGGCGCCGCCGCACCGGTCGCCGCGACGCTTGCGACCACCTGCTGGGCCACCGTGCGAGGCCGCGCGTTTCGGGTCGAGGCCGCCGATGTGCGGCTGAGTCTGTCCATCGGCGTCGCCAGCCTGCAGGCGGCGGACCAAAGCGTCGATGCGCTGTTCGCCAGGGCCGACGACTCGCTGTACCAAAGCAAGCACGCCGGCCGCGACACGGTGACCGTGGATGGGCAAACCGAGCGGCGGGCGAAGCGGCCACCGATTGAGACCTACACGTTCTACACGCAAGGGGTGGTGGACGTCACCGCCGAAGCGCGTCGGGTGGCCAGTGTGATTGAGGTGGGGCGTTACGCCTATGACGTCGAGCGCTGGCTGCCGCTGCCCGAGCCCGTGCCGCTGGCCAACCAGCTCGCCTTTGCGGCCACCTGCGCGAGTGCGACCCCGGTGGTGGTGACCGTCAGCGCCGCCAGCAATCTGGCGGCACCGGCCGTGTTGGCCGCCCTGGAGGCCCATGTCGCGGCGCATCCAACGCTGCCGCGGCCCGAGCTGCGCCTAACTGCGTTGCCCGAGGCCAGGGCTTGGGCCGCGCTTCAGGCCGCCGGTTTTCGGGTGGGGGCGGTGTGCGAGCCGGCCGCGGTGCCGGCGGCGCTTCACCTAGGGCTGGCCGCGCTGTGGGTCGATGACGCGGGGTTTGCCGCCGCCTTTGGGCCCAGCGAGCGCCACCGCCTGATTGCAAGCGCTCGGGCCAAGGGGTGCGAGCTGGTGGCCACCGGTATTGAGACTGCGGCGGCCGCCGCGGCCTTTGGCACGGCGCGTGGCGGCCGCCTCGCCAGCGGGTACTACTTCGATCGCCCGGCGTTGCCGCGCTTCAGCTGAGCGGCGGAATAGGATCACACATGACCACATCATGGTTGTTACTAACGTTTGTTTTGACGCTGATCACCAACATCACCGTGTTTTACGGCGTTTTGGCGCTCTTGTACTGGCTGGGCGACGTGCTGCATGGTTTCGGCCGTGGCCCGCGGGCGACGAGTCAGCTGCTGCTGGCGGTGGCCTACCTGGCCTACCTATTTGCGATGTCGGTGGTCAACACGCACTACGACTCTGCGCCGTTTGGGCTGCACTGGACCTACCTGAACCTGCTGGTGGTGGCGGCGTTCATCTTTAACCTCTTGATGAACCGGCGCGTTGTCGCCGGCTTCACCTCCCTCATGCTGATCGGCTACTTCGGCGGCATCGCCACGCGCTTCACGCCGGTGACGGTCGGCGGCATCGCCTTGGCCGTTGCCATCATGTGGGGGCTGACCCGCTTTGGCCGCAGCTGGTGGCACCGCCGCGGCCTGGTGTACCCGCTGATGGTGGGGTTTGGCGCCACGGCGATGGTCGTGGCTTGGCAGATGGTACCCACGGCCACGGATGTGTGGTTTTGGGTGCGGCAGCTGCTGGCGCTTGCGCTTGAGTTCACCTTCGTCTACGAGTACGCACGCATGGTGGTCGCAAGGCGGCAGGCGATGGACCACTACCAGCGCGAGGCCACCCGCGACCAGCTGACCGGCGTGCGGAACTTTGGCACGTTCAATCAAGACCTCGCCGCCTTGTACGGACGCTACCAGGCGACCGGTGCCAAATTCGCCGTGTACGAGCTGGACCTTGACCGCTTCAAGGCCATCAACGACACCTACGGCCACCTGGTCGGCAACACCGTGCTCAAGCGCGTGGCCGCGGAGATTTTGCAGGTGGCGGCCGGGCTTGAGTATTCAAGCGCGGTTTACCGCATGGGCGGCGAGGAGTTTTGCTTGGTGCTGCGGGACGTGACCGAGGACCGCGCTCGCGCGGCGGCCATCGCCCGGGACCTCAAGGCGCGAATCGGGGCCCTGCGCTTCACCGCAGCCGGCGACGACTTTGGCCTCACCGTCTCCATCGGCCAAGAGCGCATCACGGCGGAGGATCGCAACTACCTGGATATTTACAACCGCGTCGATCAGTTCCTGTACGAGGCCAAACGCGCCGGCCGCAACGCGATCAACCTGCGCGGCACCCCGCTGCCAGACACAGACGCCGATGACTGACGCGGCCGCAACGCCAAAAACCCCGCTCGCAGCGTCGCGAGCGGGGTTTTTGCAGGGTCAGATGGAGCAGCTTTCACACGCGTTGGCGCCGATTTCGTCGGCGTCATCCGTGAACGTGCGGATGTAGTAGATCGACTTGATGCCCTTGGCGTGAGCGTAGTTGCGCAGGATGTTCAGGTCACGCGTGGTCATCTTATCGGTGCGGCCGGCCTTCCACGGGTAAATGCCGGCGGGGATGGTCGAGCGCATGAACAGGGTCATCGACATGCCCTGGTCGACGTGCTGCTGGGCCGCGGCGTAAACGTCGATCACCTTGCACATGTTGGTGTCGTAGGCGCTTTGGTAGTACGGCAGGGTGTCGTTGGCCAGGCCGCTGGCCGGGTAGTAAATGGTGCCGATGGTCTTCTCCTGGCGGTCCTCGATGCGGTTGACGATCGGGTGGAGGCTGGAGCTGGTGTCGTTGATGTAGGAAATCGAGCCGTTCGGCGCCACCGCCATGCGGTTTTGGTGGTACAGGCCGTCTTTCATCACGGCTTCCTTGAGGGCCTGCCAGTCGGCCTTGGTCGGCAGGTGAATGCCTGCGAATTGTTCGGCCACCTCAGGGAACTTCGGCGCCCAGTCCCGGTTCAGGTACTTGTCAAAGTAGGTGCCATCGGCGTACTTGGAGGCCGCGAAGTTGTCAAACACCTGGCCGCGCTCCTTGGCAATCTTGTTGGAGGCCTTGAGCGTGTAGTAGTTCAGCAGCAGGAAGTACTGGTTGGTGAAGTCCAACGACTCGGGCGAGCCGTAGTGCATGTGGTGCTTGGCGAAGTAGGTGTGCAGGCCCATGGCGCCAAGGCCGATGCTGTGGGCCAAGTCGTTGCCGTTTTGAACGCTTGGGACCACGTCGATTTCGGAGTGGTCGGTGACGAAGGTCAAGGCGCGAACCATCGCGTCGACCGAGCGCTCGAAGTCGGGGCTTTTCATCAAGTTGGGAATGTTGGTCGACCCCAGGTTGCACGAGACGTCGGTACCCATGACGTCGTATTCCTGACGGTTGTTCAACAGGCTTGGCGTCTGCACCTGCATGATCTCGGAGCACAGGTTGCTCATGATGATCTTGCCCTTGATCGGCGAGGCGGCGTTGGCCGTGTCGACGTTGAGGATGTACGGGTAGCCGGATTCCTGCTGCAGCTTGGAGATTTCGGTTTCAAGGTCGCGGGCGCGAATCTTGGTCTTTTTGATCCGCGGGTTGGCGACCAGGTTATCGTACTCCTTGGTGATGTCTAGGTAGGAGAACGGCTGGCCGTACTCGCGCTCGACGGAGTAAGGGGAGAACAGGTACATGTCGCGGTCTTCGCGCACCAGCTCGTAGAACTTGTCCGGAACGATGGTGCCCAGGCTCAGGGTCTTGACCCGGTACTTCTCGTCGGCGTTTTCCTTCTTGGCCCCGAGGAAGGAAATGATGTCCGGGTGGAACACGTTGAGGTAGACGACCCCGGCGCCTTGACGCTGGCCCAGCTGGTTGGAGTAAGAGAAGCTGTCTTCAAGCAGCTTCATCACCGGCAAAACGCCGCTGGCGGCGCCTTCGATGCCCTTGATCGGGGCGCCGGCCTCGCGCAAGTTGGACAAGGTGATGCCGACGCCGCCGCCGATGCGGGACAGCTCAAGCGCGGAGTTGACGGCGCGGCCGATCGCGTTCATGTCGTCGGTAATCTGAAGGAGGAAACAGGACACCAGCTCGCCGCGCCGGGCCCGTCCGGCGTTCAAAAAGGACGGGGTGGCCGGCTGGTAGCGCTGGTGAATCATTTCGTCGGCCAGCGTCTCGGCCAGCTGCTCGTCACCGTCGCCAAAGAACAAGGCGTTGGCGAAGACCCGGTCGGGGAAATTCTCGAGGTACTGCTGGTTGTCGTCGGTTTTCAGCGCGTACTGGGCGTAGAACTTGTAGGCCGCCATGAAGGACTGAAAGGCAAAGCCGGCGTGCTGCAGCTTGTCGTTGAGCTGATCCATGAACGCCTGGCTGTACTTGGCCAAGAAGCCTTGTTCATAGTAGTCGTGCGTCGTCAGGTAATTCAGCCGCGCGGCCAGGCTCGAGAATTGCATGGTGTTGGGTTCGACGTTCTCCTTGAAGAAGGCGGCCAGGGCCTCCTTATCCTTGTTCAGGGGAATCTGCCCGTTGACGGGAATGTTGATCTCGTTGTTTAATTTGAAGTAAGTGACCTGCTCTGGGTCGATGTCTTTGAGTCCCATGTGCGTGCTCCTTTTTCGCCGGGTGGGCGGCGTTTTATAACTTGCCGATAACGGTATAATACTGTATATTGTGGTTGCGGTCAATTGATGACCTACATATTGAAACCAATTGCGTGCGTGTCAGCCGCGCGGCCGGCACGCAGAGGGAGTTAAACATGACATTCACCGACAATTACCAGGCAATTAACTGGGACCGCGTGAGCGACGATGTCGACAAGGCGACCTGGGAGAAGCTCACCGAGCAGTTTTGGCTGGACACCCGCGTTCCCGTGTCCAACGACATGGACGACTGGCGCGAGCTGGACGACGTTCACCAGTGGGTCGTCGGCCACGTCTTCGGCGGCCTGACCCTGCTGGACACGGTGCAAAGCCAAGACGGCATGCGGGCGTTGACCCAAGGCGCCATCACGCCGCACGAAAAGGCCGTGCTCAACAACATTCAGTTCATGGAAAGCGTCCACGCCAAGTCCTACTCGACGATCTTCTCCACGCTGAACACGCAAAGCGAAATCGATGAGATTTTCAAGTGGTCAGACTCCGAGGAGTACCTCCAAAACAAGGCCAAGTGGATCGTGGACTTGTACCGCAACGATCCGGATCCGCTCCACAAGAAGGTCGCCAACGTTTTCTTGGAAACCTGCCTGTTTTACTCCGGCTTCTACACGCCGCTGTACTACCTGGGCAACAACAAGCTCAACAACGTCGCCGAGATCATCAAGCTGATCCTGCGCGACGAGTCCGTTCACGGCACCTACATCGGCTACAAGTACCAGATCGGCTACAACCAGTTGAGTGCCGCCGAGAAGCAAAAGCAAGACGACTGGGCCTACGACCTGCTGTACAAGCTGTACGAAAACGAGCAGAAGTACGCGGGTCTGTGCTACGACCAGGTCGGCTGGACCCAAGAGGTGATGACCTTCGTCGAGTACAACGCCAACAAGGCCCTGATGAACCTGGGCAAAGACGGGTTGTTCCCGACCACGGCCAGCGACGTCAACCCGATCATCATGAACGGCATCAACACCACCACCTCCAACCACGACTTCTTCTCCCAGGTCGGCAACGGCTACCTGCTGGGGCAAGTCGAGGCGATGAGCGATGACGACTACAATATCGACGTGATCGCCGACCCCAAGGACGGTGACAACCAGTGATCAATCTGTTTTACGTGTCGATTTCCGGCAACACCCGTGCCTTTGTCAAGCGGCTGGTGGCCTATGCGCAAAAGGTTCACCAGGCCGACGCCGACCAGCCCGAGATTCACGCCGTTGAGTACACGGAGGCGCTGAACTCGGACATCATGGACCACCCGTTCTTTGCGATGGTGCCGACCTACCTGGACGGCGGTGACGGCATCAACAACGGGGTGCGTGAGGTGATGACCCTGGACTTTCGCGACGAGCTGGACCAGGCGGATCCGGCGAACATCCTGGGCATCGTGGGTTCCGGCAACCGCAACTTCAACGCCCAATTCGGCCTGACCGCCAAGCACTACGCCCGGCGCTTCAAGTCGCCGGTGATCGGGTTGTTCGAGTTGCGCGGCAACGATGAAGAGGCCGATCGCATCTATACCGCCTTGTGCAAATACCAGACCGACTTCGCGCAACGCGGGGTCAAACGGGCGCTGGTGCGTTAAGTCAACAGCAGGACCACTGCGAGGCAGCGGTCCTTTTTTGTCGGCCAAATTGAAAAAAAGCCTAAAATACTTGCGATTAAATGATCTGGCACCCACCGGTGGCGGCTGCCAAGCTGTGACAAGACATTAAATTCAAAAAATATTTTTCGAAAAAATATAAACGGCGGCGTGGCGATGATAAAGCTTATGGCTGCGGCGGCGCAAGGGGGTGAGGCCGGACATTCGGCCGCCAAACGCGGGTTTTGAATTAATGATTACCCCCGTGAACGAATTAAAGTAAGCGGCCTCAAGGCGAAGCGGCGTCCGGTGCGATTTGCAACAGGCTTTGGAAGCTGTTATAGTTACAACATGAAAGTTACATGGCGGCTGGCTTTGAGCGGCCGTTCGCTGTGTGACTGTCACCCGCTTGGCCCGGCGTGGGAACTGGGGCAAGCGATGATCCCGCACCTGCACTGTGGGATCGGCTTCGGCTGCTTGGGGCAGTGCGAGGAGGATTACCAACTTTTGTCAGTGAAAGAATTATGGGGGAACTATCTTTTTGAATAAATCTTTTGTTCGTGTGTTGACTGCTACCGTGACGACTTTGGTTGTCGCAAGTGGGGTCGTCTTTGCCTTGACCTCCAACGAAACCGCCGCGGAAGCCACGCCGACGCACGTTTCGGCCGTCTCTGTTCAGCGTTCGCACGAGACGACTGCGGCCAAGCCGGTCAGCCAGACCAAGACAACGTCGGCTGAACACAAGGCGGCCGCCGCCTCTGCCAAGGCGACGGATCAGACCAAGGCCGCCCAAGACGCGAAGGCGCCTGCTGCAAGTCAGCAGGCGGCGACCACAGCGGCCAAGGCGACCGCAGCGACTGAGACTAAGGCGCCGGTCACGGCGACCTCCGCGACCGCGCCGGCTTCAAGCACCACGAAGCAGGCCGCATCGACTGCAACGCACACGCAGGCCGCGCCTGCGCGGACAACCACCCAAACGACGGCGACCGCGGCGCCTGCACACCGCACCGCGACCGTCACGCGCCGGGCAACGCCGGTTCGCCGCACTGCGGCGCCGGCTGCCGCAACCGGGTTCACGGTTGGCGGTCGCAGCTTTGGTATTCGCGCCTTCAGCGGTGTCGGCCAGGTACCGGGCGACGGCTACGTCTACCAGTGGACCGCCGTGGCCAACCACTACCTGATCGAGTACACCGGTGCCGCGCATGCCTACTTGGCCGGTGTCGGCATCGGCTCCGCGGTTAGCGTCAACGGCCATGTCTACCACGTCCGCAAGATTAGCTACAGCGTGGCCAACAACCAGGCCAGCGTCACCAACATGCTCGCGCAAAAACGTGCGATTGGTGGCATCTCGTTTCAGACCTGCGTCCCGAACGGCCAGGCGGTGCCACCTTTGAACATTTACTATGCTAACTAGACTTACCGCCTCGGCCTTGCCGGGGCTTTTTTGATGCCGAATCAGCGCGTCTTAAAATTTGACGGCCAAACTGGCAGGGCTTACACTAGCCTTGGATGATTATTCTAGGACAGGGAGGCGGCCAAAGGCCTTGGCCGTTGTTACGTCCACTGCCCCAGGGGGAATGGCCGGGAGATAAGCATTCCCAGTACCCCCGCCCATACCAAGCCGAACCTGGCTTTCAACACACGTGTTTTCGCGTTACGGCTCCCCTCGATGGGACCGAATACAAGGGTGAACGCCACCACCCACGCGCAGTTCGACTGGCTCTCCTACTCGCTTGCGAGGTAGCTGCGGAGGGGCTCGGCGCGTGGCTTGTTCCATGCGACCTTGAACGCAGCACCACGTCGCGGTCAATCACGCAAGATTGCAACGAATCAGCAAGAATACCGAGGCTGCCGCGGGTTTTGGACCTGCGGTGGCTTCGGCGCGTCCGGCACAATGCGGCCGGACGTTTTTTTGATGGTAGCAAAAAAGCCTCGGCAATCTGCCGAGGCGTCAGCGGCTGGCCTAGGCCCAGTCGCCGTTTCTGAAAATCGCCACGCGGGTGCCATCGGCCTTGACGCCGTCGATGGACATCTGCGCCGAGCCCATCATGAAATCGACATGGGTGTCGGCGTCGTTGAGCCCGGCCTCGGTCAGCTGCGCCGTGGTCATGTCGGTACCCCCCTTGATGCAGAAGGGGTAGGCCTGACCCAGCGCCATGTGGTCGGAGGCGTTCTCGTCGTAAAGCGTGTTGAAGAAGATGATACCCGACTGGCTGATTGGGGACGGATCCGGCACCAGCGACACCTCGCCGAGCGAGCGGGCCCCGCGAATCGCCAGCAGGTGCTGCAGGGTGGCATCGCCACGCTCTGCGTGGGCCTCGACGACCTGGCCGTGCTCGAAGCGAAACTGCATGCCCTCCAAGATGTTGCCCGAGTACGACAGCGGCTTGGTTGAGGTGACCGTGCCGTCGATGCGGCGGAAGTCCGGCACGGTGAAGACCTCTTCGGTTGGCATGTTGGGAATGAAGGCCTCGCCCTGCGGGTTGCGGGCGCCGGCGGCCGTCCAGATGTGGTTGGCCGGCAAGCCGACGGTCAGCTTCGTGCCAGGGGCGGTGTACTCGAGGTGATCGAAGTTCTCCTGGTTGAGCCACGCCGCCTTTTCGTTCAGTTTGGCGACATGCGCCGCCCATGCGGCCTCAGGATCGTCCTGGTAGATGCGAACGGTTTTGAAAATCGCGTCCCAGAGCTGGTCGACGGCCGCCGCGGGAGTGGCCGCCTCCGGGAAGACCTTTTGAGCCCACTTAGTGCCGGCCGCCCCGGCGATGGTCCAAGAGATGCGCTCGGCGGAAATCGCCTCGGACAGCTTGGCGTAGACCTTTTGGAAACCGGCCTGGTAGCCGGCGACTCGTGCGTTGTCGATGCCGGCCAGGTTGTCCGGGTCGCTTGACATGATGGTGATGCGCTTGGCGTTGTGGGCCAGCCAGTAGTCCATTTGCGCCTGCACTTGCGGCGGCTGGTTTTCCAGTCGGTCCTCGGCCAGATTGGCGATGTCCAGGCGGCGAATCGCGTCGTCTTGCCACCACATCGACACCTCGGCGGCGCCGCGGGCGTAGGCGGTTTCGGCGATCAGGTGGGCCAGCGCGGTCTGGTCGGTGCCAATCTGCAGGTAGACCGTGTCGCCTTGGCCGACGCCGGCGCCGAGATCGACGATCAGTGCGGCGTACTTCCTCAGGTTCGCCTCAAAGTTGGGTAAAGTCATTTGGTTGCCTCCTTTTACGTGCGGCGTGGCCACACTGCCTTGATTTTACCATAATGACGCGTGGTGCGGTGAATAACGGTGAGGCGGTGCCGCGACCCGGCGACGGGGCGCGCTCAAGCGTTATTTGTGCGCGACGCGGTCTTGTTTTGGCGACCCCCAAAATACTTTTCGATAAGGATTGCGTTTTCCTAAGGCTTTGGTAAAATAACGATGACATCAGGCACAGATACGCATCGCCTGGGTCGTGATTCAGAAGTGGGGGAACTTTATGGCTAGAAAGAAAACGATCACACGCGATCAGATTCTGACGGCCGCTTACGAGCTCGTTGTGGAGGAGGGGTTCAAGCGCTTCACGGCGCGGAACATCGCCCGGCGCATGGCGTGTTCGACGCAGCCGATTTACCTTGAATTCGCTAACATGGCCGAGCTGCGGCAGGCGGTCGTCGATCAGATCAAGCAGACCCTAACCAGCAAGCTGAGTCGGCGCTACACCACCGACCCGATTGTGGATTTGGGGCTTGCCTACATCAACTTTGCGCTTGATAATCAGGCGCTGTACCGCGCGGTGTTTGTCGAAGATCACTTCGGCATCGCCGCTATGCGGGCCTACGCGCTGGATCACGCCATCGCTAAGCTGGACGGCTATCCGCCGGCCACGAAGCTTTCGCGAACCCAGCGGCAAAACGCGGTGACCGGGGTCTGGATTGTGGCGACGGGGATCGCCAACCTGGTTGCACCGGGGTTCATCGATATTTCACCGGAGCAGATGATTGCCATGCTCAAGGCGGTCACCTGCGACTTCATCAACAACGACCGCTTCGGTGAGCAGGCGGTCGGCATCGACCTCACCGCAGCCGTGGCGGGGCGAGCCTAATTCAGTGTAAGCGTAAGGTCGAGGCGGGAGTGCCTCGACTTTTTTGGTGGGCGGCCGACGCCAAAACGGCGCCGGCCCTTCCCAAAGGAGGACCGGCGCCGCCGGGCGTGCTTACTTGCGCGTGAACTTGACCACGGCCTCGCACCGCGCGGTCTGGGGGAACATGTCGATCGATTGGATGTAGTCGACCTGGTAGGCCCCCGTCAGCTTGACCAGGTCACGGGCGAGCGTCGACGGGTTGCAGGAGATGTAGACGAACTTCTTGGGCCGCGCCTTGAGCAAGGCGGTGATGAAGGCGGATTCCAGCCCCGCTCGCGGCGGGTCGACCACCACGGCGTCGGGTTTGAAGCCGGCTTGCAGCCACTTGGGAAACACGGTTTCGGCCGTTCCGACCTCGTAATGCGCGTTTTGAATACCGTTTTGCGCCGCGTTGCGGTTGGCGTCGGCCACCGCTGCGGGAATCGTGTCCATGCCGCGGACTTCCTTGGCGTTTCGCGCCAGGCTGAGGCCGATGGTGCCGATGCCGGCGTACGCGTCGACCAGCGTCTCGTTGGGCGCCAGCGAGAGCGCCTCAAGCGCGGTTTGGTACAGCGTTGCGGTCTGGGCCGGGTTCAGCTGCAAAAAGGCCTGCGGTGACAGCGCGAAGTCAAGCCCCATCAGCCGTTCGGTGATGGTGGCCTGGCCGGCTAACAGGGTGCTGGTCGGCCCCCACACCAGGCTGGTTTGCTCCGGGTTGACGTTTTGCATCACCGTGACCACGGCCGGCAGCTCCGCTTGAATGGCGGCCAGCAGCGCGGCCTGGTGGGGCAGCTTGGCGGTGTGGGTGATGAGGGTCACCTGGACCTCGCCGGTGCTGGCGGATTCACGCACCACTAGGGTCTTGACGATACCGCGGTTGTGCTTTTCGTCGTAAATGGGAACGTTCAGCCGTTCGAGAATCTGGCAAAGCCTTGTGATGACGGCCATTGTCTGGGGCATCTGGGTGGCAAACTGCGTCAGCGGAATCAGGGTGTGCGACTGCGGGGCGTAAAGCCCGGCGACCACGTGGCCGTCGATCACGCGAACCGGGAACTGCGCCTTGTTGCGGTAGTGCAGCGGCTTGGGTGCGGCGATGGTCGGCCGCAAGTCGTAGTGCTGCCAGCCGGCCGGTTTGTACTTAGCCAGGCTTTGGGCGACGACATCGCGCTTGAAGGCCAGCTGTGCTGGGTAGGCCAGGTGGCCAAGCTCGATGCCACCGACCTTGCCGTACAGCGGGTCGACCGGGGTGACGCGGTCCTTGGACGGGCTTTTGACGCGGTGAGTGGTGGCCTCGAGGTAGCGGTCATGCACCGCGGTGACCGTGGCCACCACCACTTCTCCCGGCAAGGCGCCGGTGACGAAAGTGATCTTGCGCTTGTAGTAACCGATACCGGCGCCGTTGATATCCAGGCGCTTGATGGTCAGCGGGAAGCGCTGGCCGACTGTGACAGAATTTTCCATGGTGTCCTCCTTGGTTGCCTCCATTATACCCGATAATCCACTGGCGCGGCGGCTGGCGGGAAACTTGGCTTGCGCGTATAATGGAAACAACAATGTTTCACCAAAGGAGCAGACCCATGGAGATTACGTACCCGCAAAACGGCCAGATGAGAGCACCGGTGTTCGTGTTTCACAACGCCGAAACCCACGTTCTCAGCCCGGGCCAGACCCTGGAGCTGACGGTTCGCCGCGGGGATGTGGTCAAGTTTCGTGTCGGCCGCTTCACCGCCACCCACCAGATTGCCTTCCAGTCGCCGCAGGCCAGCTTTGCCATCACGCCCAACAAGCAGCTGCAGCTCGCCTTTGTCGCCGGGATGATGATTCTGGCGGCGGCCTTGTACTGGTTCAAGCAGCTGAACAACGGTTGGCTGACGCTCTTGGTGGCCGTGGCGCTTGGCGGCTACGAGCTGATGAATTACTTCACCGGCTACAAGGCGGTGCCCAGCCACCGCGGCCGGCGGGTCTGAACACCGAACGCCCCGCCTAAGCTTATGCCTAGCGGGGCGCGTGTTTTTTAGGTACGACGGGCGTGTTGCAGCACGGTCATCAGGTGGAAAAAGTCGTTGTCGTCGGCGTCGGTTGCCCACTGGACCAGCTGGATGTGGGCCAAAGCGGCCTCGCCGTAGTAGGCGCGAAGGATGCCGGTGTCCGACAGCGCCGTGATGATGAGATCCGGGCGGTGCTTGGGGTCTGGCGCCAGCAGCCGTACGAAGTCGAGCCCGTTGAGAAACTGCATCAAGTCGCGGTTGACGAAGGTGCCGCTGTCCACAAAGACCGCGATGTTGAGCATGTGATCCGCGTTCAGCACCGGGAACTCCGGGGCAATCACGCTGTACAAGTCGCGGTGCAGGCACGGGTAGTACTGGTGAAACACGCTGGCCGGGTCGCCCGGCGTCAGGCCGTTGAAGTAGCGGCGAATCAGCTGCGGCAGCCGGCCGTTGTCGACGTCTTGCTCGGGACGCCGCAGGAAGTCCAGCCGCTTGGCAAAGGCCCCGTCGGCGACGTAGCAGCTCAGGGCCATGCGGTGCAGGTTGATCGCCAGCACCGCGTGGCGGGACGGGGCGGCCTCGCGGGTGGTCGGGTCGCTGGCGTCGATCATGGCGTCGAGCAGCCCCGAAGCGAAGCGGCCAATCGCGTGACCACCGGCGCGAAAGGCGGTCATGATGCGGTCTTGCACCGGGCTGACCGCGGCGTCAAAGGACTGAAAATGAACGCGGCAGAAGTAGTAGAAGTCGCGCTCGGCGGCCCTGACCGGCTGCGGTAGCGCCGGAAAGCGGGTCGGGGTTTAGATCAAGGGCGCAAGCGTCATCCCGGCGTCGGCGACGACGCCTTGCCAGCGCTTGTTCGGCGCCAGCGCGTGGCCGTTGTCAAGCCGCATGGCCTGCACCGCCAGCACCATCAAGTCGAGCTTGGTCGCACGTCCGGGCGCAAACCACGTCGGGTCGGCGGTGCAGATGGCGGTGAAATCCGCCTTGGCCTGCTGGAAGCGCCGGGTGCCAAAGGGCCAGCCGACGCCGCGAAAGGCCAGCTGATAAAACGTCAAAAGCAACAGCCGCACCCGCAGCTCGCTGCCTTCAAGCGCCCAGGTGACGGCGTTCATGGTCACGCCACACTGCGCCATGTAGGTTTTGAACGGGGCAATCTTGCGCCGCAGGGTCGGCAAGCTGATGCCCTCCTGCTGGCAAAAGGCGTGAACATCGAAGCCGCCGCTGCGAAACAGCTGATCGAAGAAGCGAAAGGCGACCGTGTCGGCCAGCAGGTGGTAGCGGTACGTGTCGACCGACACGCCGCCGCCGACCGCGCGAAAGTCGGCTTCGTTGAGGTCGGCGATGGCGCGGTGCTGCATCAGCTGTAGCGCGACCATGATGTCTTGAAAGGCGTTGTAGGTCTGCGAGTAGCTGAGCTTGCTTTCGTGGGCCAGGCGGTTGATGGTGAAGCTGCTGTCCTGCAAAGCCTTCAGGTAGCGGAACACCCGGTAGTTCGTGCTGGCCCGCTTATCAAAAAAGTTATCCTCAAACACGCGTTTCACCCCGTCACTCCAAATTACTTGTATTATAACATAACTCACGTGAGCGCCGGTTCGCCGGCTGCTTGGAAAGGACTCGTCATGCCGACAATCACCAGCATCAGCGCCCAGAAACGGCCGGGCCGCTACAACATTTTCCTGGATGGGCACTACGCCTTTCCCGTCAGCGAAAGCACGCTGATTCAGTTCATGCTGGCCAAGGGCATGGCGGTCGATGCCCAGCTGGAGGCCGCGATCAAAACGGCCGAGGTCAACGCCGCGGCCAACGCGGTGGCGCTCGACTATTTGAGCCACCAGATGCGCTCGATCAAGGAGGTGCGGCTGCGGCTGCAAAAAGAGGACCTGCCAAAAAGCGCCATTGACCCGGTGATCGCCCGGCTGGTGGACCTTCATTACCTGGACGACGCCAAGTTCGCCGCGGCCTTTTTGCACGACAACCTGTTGTTGGGCAGCCGTGGCCCCAAGCTCGCCAAGGCGGCGCTGGTTCAAAAGGGAATCGCCCAGGCGCTGTGCGAGCAGGCGCTGGCCGCGGTGCCAGCCGACGACTGGGCCGCGGTGGCCGCTCGCGTGGCGGCCAAGGCCGCGCGGCAAAACGCGAAAAAGCCGCTCAACGACCGGCGCCAAAAAATCCGGCTGGCGCTGATGCAAAAGGGGTTTGACGCCGACCAAAGCACTCAGGCACTGGCCGGCCTGGCGCTTGAACGCGACGTTGCCCAGGAGCAAACGGCGCTTGAGGCCGCCGCGGCCAAGCAGTGGCGGCTTAAGCGTCAGTACGACGGCTACGAGCGGCGCAACCGGGTCAAGCAGGCGCTGTTTCGCAAGGGCTTTGAGCTGGACGCCATCGATGCGGTGTTGACCGCGCTTGAGGCGCATGAGGCTGACTGAGCCAGGCGCCGCGGCGCGATTTTGCGGTGGGGGCAAAGTTTGTTATACTGACTGTGAGAAAAACTGAAAGCGGGTTGACTATGCGGATCCCCAAGGAAGGCGACTACATCGCCATTCAAAGCTACAAGCACCCCGGGCTGCTGCACCGCACCTGGCGCGACACCATGGTGCTCAAGACCTCCGAGGACGCCTTGATCGGCTGCAATGACCACACGCTGGTCACCGAATCGGACGGCCGGCGGTGGCTGACGCGGGAGCCGGCCATCGTGTACTTCCACAAGCACTACTGGTTCAACGTGATCGCGATGATTCGAGAGGGCGGGGTGTCTTACTACTGCAACCTGGCCAGCCCCGCGACCATGGACCAAGAGGCGCTGAAGTACATCGATTACGACCTGGACGTCAAGGTCTTCCCGGATGGGGAAAAGCGCCTGTTGGACGTCGACGAGTACGAGGCGCATCGCCGCAAGTGGCAGTACCCGACCACGACCGACCGCATTTTGAAGGCCAACGTGCGGGTGTTGGTCGATTGGATTAACCACGGCAAGGGGCCGTTCTCGCAGGCCTACATTGACTTGTGGTACAACCGCTACCTGCAGCTTTCGCACCGGGTCTGAGCAAGGAGACAACATGACAGCATTACTGAATCAGGCACCACAAAAGTTCATCGGCAAGGTTTACACCGTGGTCGACAGCGACCAGATGGGTACGTTTTACGCCTGCTGGGAAGAATTCACCCAAAACCACTGGTTTGATCAGCTCGACGCCTTGACGAAAGCGCCGAACCGCAGCTACATGGTGATTTTCTCGCCTTACGGTCAGTTCCAGTACTGGATCGGCAGCATCGTCCCAGACGACGTCAAGGCCCCAGCCGGATTCGAAAGTTTTCAGATGCCGGCCGGCACCATCGGCAAGACCGCGGCCAAG
Organism: Lacticaseibacillus suihuaensis; assembly: GCF_054785075.1. NCBI lineage: Bacteria > Bacillati > Bacillota > Bacilli > Lactobacillales > Lactobacillaceae > Lacticaseibacillus > Lacticaseibacillus suihuaensis. The sequence goes on from NZ_BAAGBJ010000013.1 coordinate 70,449, forward strand.
GCCTCAGGGGTCTTGAACCAGCTGCCGGTTCAGACCAGCTTCAACAAGGGGCTGGAAATGCTTGAAAAGGCCGGCTTCCCGATTCCCCAGCACATCGGCCAAACCAGTCACCCGTACTACTTTGAGCGCTACGACCTGACGAATGGGTCCGTGAGCGACGTGCAGTACATCTTGTACATCAACGAAAACGAGCTTGAGGGCTACGACGAGTTCGATTGACGACAACGCCCCCGCCTAATTGCTAGGCGGGGGCGTTGTGCTACAGGGTGAGGGCCATTTCACGGTGCTGAATGCCGGCCTCGGTGAACTCGGGCAAGGCCGTCAGGTGGTAGCCCAGGCGCTTGTAAAAGCCGACTGCATGGACCTGGGCCCCGAGGCGCAGCTCGGCGGCGCCGTGAGCGGCGGCGAACTCGGCCAGATGGGCCAACAGCGCCTCGCCGACGCCGTGGTGACGGTAAGGGGCAAGCACCGCCACGCGCTGGACGTGGTAGCCGTACTCGGCCGGCAAAAGCCGCGCGGTGGCTAGGGCCAGGCCATTCTCGTAGGCGACGAAGTGCAGCGCGTTGCCCTCGTCTGCATCGACTTCCAGGTCGCGGGGGACGCCTTGCTCCGTCACGAAGACGGTTTGGCGAATCGCCAAGGCGTCTTGGTAGGTCGCAGACGTCAGGTCACGTGTCACGTTGAATTCCATCACAATCACAGCTTTCATTAATAGTGACGCCATTATAGCATTCACCGGCCACCGTCACACCCCAAGGAGGCAAAAACATGTTTGAAAAGCTGCGCCGCTCCAAGCTGATGTACTGGTCGCTTGAGGCCCTGATCGTCGCGCTGCTCCTGATCGCGCTGTCGCACCTGAGCTTTTTGATGGCGCCGATCGCGGCCTTCTTCTCGACGCTTCTGGTGCCCTTGATTACCGCCGGCTTCTTGTACTACCTGTTCAACCCGCTGGTCAAGCTGCTGGGGCGGCTGCACATTCCCCGCGGGGCTGCGATTGCCTTGGTGTTCGTGGCGGTTTTGTCCGGCTTTGTGCTGATCGTCGCCGCTATCATTCCCAACTTGGTCAACCAAGTGACGCAGCTGATCACCGGGCTGCCGGATTTTCTGGTCACGCTGCGGGCCTTCATTCACCGGCTGGCGCGTTACCAGTGGTACCAGCAGTTCGACGTCGAAAGCGTCGTGGCCAAGCTCAAGGTCCAACCCAGCACCTTGCTCAACCAGGTGCTGGGCAACTTCTCCTCCGGGCTGCCCGGGCTGATCGGCAGCGTCGCGGCCGTGGTGGTCAATGTGATCACGGTGCCGGTGGTGCTGTTTTACATGCTCAAGGACGGTGACCGTCTGGTGCCTGCGGTGCAGCGCCTTTTGCCCGGGCGCTACCAGCAAGAGGTCGCCACGGTGTTCGCCCGGATGAACCAGACGCTGTCGCATTACATCGCCGGGCAGGCGATCGAGTGCCTGTTCGTCGGCACCTTCACCTTCATCGGCTACCTCCTGATTGGGCTGCCCTACGCCTTTTTGCTGGGATTCGTCGCCGGCGTCTTCACCATCGTGCCGTACCTTGGCCCGTACCTAGGCATCGCCCCAGCCTTGGCGGTGGCGGCGACCACCGGGTGGGGGCAGGTCGCCTTGGTGATCGTGGTCGTGCTAATCGTGCAGCAAACCGACGGCAACCTGATTTACCCCAACGTGATCGGGCGCGGCCTGGACATTCACCCGCTGACCATCATCGTCTTGCTGCTGGTGGCCGGCAACTTGTACGGCATCATGGGGACCATTTTGGCGGTGCCGGTCTACGCCGTCGCCAAGACCGTGGTGTCTTACGCGCTGGAGCTTTACGCCTTTCACCGCACCCAGCGCAAAAAGGCCCAGCTGCTGGGGGCCAAGCTGCACCGGCCTTGAAATCCGGCGGTGAGCTTGCTATACTCAATGCACCTTTGCCGGGCTGTGTGCCGGCAACGTCAATTGGAGGACTTGTGAGATGGAAAGCACACCTGCCAGTCTGTGGCCCCAGCTGGGGCTGATTGCGCTACTAACGATGCTCAACGCCTGTTTTGCCGCCGCCGAAATCGCGGTGGTGTCTTTGAGCCGCAGCAAGGTGGCCGCTCAGGCCAAGGCCGGCGATCGCAAGGCCGCTCGCCTGGTCGCCATCATGGATGACTCGACCAACTTCTTGGCCACCATCCAAGTCGGCATCACCTTCGCCGGCTTCCTGTCCTCGGCCCAGGCGGCGACCACCATCGCCGCCCGGCTGGCGCCGCTGTTGCCGCTGCCCGGGGCCAAGGAGGTGGCGGTGGTGCTGGTCACGGTCGCCTTGTCCTACGTCTCCTTGGTGTTTGGGGAACTTTACCCCAAGCGCCTGGCGCTGGCGTCGACCGAGGCAGTGGCCAAGGCGGCGGTGAAGCCGATCAGCGTGTTGAGTCTGGTGCTGCGGCCCTTCGTCTGGCTGCTGGCCGCCTCGACCAACCTGCTGATGCGCCTGACGCCGTTGAAGCACCGCGAAGACGCCAACCAAGTGACGCGCGACGAAATGGTGTCGGTGATCGAATCGGGCAAGCAAAGCGGCGCAATTGACGCCGGCGAGTACGAGATGCTCGAAGGCATCATCGGCCTGAACGACACCCTGGCCAGCGCCGTGATGGTGCCGCGCATCGACGCCTTCATGGTGTCGGCCGACATCCCCGACCAAGACGCGATCGATCAGATTCTGGCCAACATCTACTCCCGCATTCCGGTGTACGCCGGCGACAAGGACAAGGTGATCGGCGTGGTTCACATCAAGAACCTGCTGAAGGCCGCCCGGCGCGACGGCTTCGAGCACGTTCGCCTGGAGCAGGTGATGACCCCGCCGCTGTTCGTGCCCGAGACCATTCCGGTGCCGGCGCTTTTGCTCACCATGCGCCAGCAGCAACAGCAGCTGGCGGTCCTGCTCGACGAGTACGGCGGGGTGGTCGGCCTGGCCACCATCGAGGACTTGGTGGAGGAAATCGTCGGCGACATCGACGACGAGTCGGACTCCGCCACCGTCGAGGTCACCCGGCTGGGCGACGCCGACTTCCTGGTGTCCGGCCGCATGACGCTCAACGACTTCAACGCGCGGTTCAACACGGCGCTTGAAGAGCCCGATGTCGACACGGTCGCCGGCTTTGTGATCACGCGGCTGGGCGCCTTGCCTTCCGCGGTCAAGCCGACCACCCTGACGCTTGAGAACGGCATGACGCTGACCACCGGCCGCATGGTGGGACCGCGGCTGGTCGACTTGCGGCTGCACGTGCCGCAGTCGCAAGGCGACGCGGCAACCCGCTGAGCGGCAAGTTTGGCCAGCCCTCTATACACGCAGCCACTCTTTCATTATAATTGAGTACTAGACAAGACCCTGCCGTCGCAGGGCTTTTTTTCGGCATGGAGGCAAGCGGATGTAAAGCAGCAGCGGTAAACGACGACTGGACCCACGAAAGGAAGTACCAATGAAACCACAGGAATTAAAAGACGCCGTCGCCAAGCGACGCACCTTCGCGATCATCTCGCACCCGGATGCCGGGAAAACCACGATCACCGAGCAGCTGCTGCTGTTCGGCGGCGTCATCCGCGAGGCCGGCACGGTCAAGGCCAAAAAAACCGGCCACTTCGCCAAGTCCGACTGGATGGCGATTGAAAAGCAGCGCGGCATCTCCGTCACCAGCTCCGTCATGCAGTTCGGCTTCCACGGCAAGCGCATCAACATCCTGGACACCCCGGGGCACGAGGATTTCTCAGAAGACACCTACCGCACCTTGATGGCCGTCGACGCGGCGGTGATGGTGATCGACTCAGCCAAGGGGATCGAGGCGCAGACCAAGAAGCTGTTCAAGGTCGTCAAAAAGCGCGGCATTCCGATTTTTACCTTCATGAACAAGCTGGACCGCGACGGGCGCGAGCCCCTGGACCTGATCGCCGAGCTCGAGGAACTCTTAGGCATCGAGGGCTACGCGATGAACTGGCCGATCGGCATGGGCAAGGGGCTGGTCGGCCTGTACGACCGGGTCGACTCGCGCATCGAGCTGTACCGCGAGAATGAGGCAGGCGAGCGCTACCTGCCGCTGACAGATGGCAAGCTGGCACCAAGCGAGCCCTTGGTCAACGAGTCGCTCTACCAAGACACGCTGAGCGACATCGAGCTGCTCAACGACGCCGGCAACCAGTTCGACCTCAAAAAAGTCATGAAGGGGGACCAGACGCCAGTGTTCTTCGGCTCCGCGCTGACGAACTTCGGCGTCGAAACCTTCCTGAACCACTTCGTCGAAATGGCGCCGGAGCCGGGCGAGCACGTCCTGCAAGACGGTCGGACCCTTGCGCCGACCGCGCCGGACTTCTCCGGCTTCGTGTTCAAGATTCAGGCCAACATGAACCCCAACCACCGTGACCGCATCGCCTTTGTCCGCATCAGCGCCGGCGAGTTCGACCGCGGCATGGACGTGACGTTGCAACGCACGGGCAAGCCGCTGCGGCTGAACAACGCGACGGAGTTCATGTCAGACGCCCGTGAGCAGGTGTCAACGGCGGTGGCCGGCGACATCGTCGGGCTGTACGACACCGGCAATTTCCAGATTGGCGACACGATTTACGCTGGCAAGCAGCCGGTCGAGTACGAGGCGCTGCCGCAGTTCACGCCGGAGCTATTCATGCGCGTGACCGCCAAGAACGTGATGAAGCAAAAGTCCTTCCACAAGGGGATGCAGCAGCTGGTGCAAGAAGGCGCGGTGCAGCTTTACAAGACCTACGCGACCGGTGATTACATCCTCGGGGCGGTCGGTCAGCTGCAGTTTGAAGTGTTCAAGTTCCGGATGCAAAACGAGTACAACTCCGAGGTCGTGATGACGCCGATCGGCAGCCGGGTGGCCCGGTGGATCGACCCGACCCAGCTGGACGAGCGGATGTCCAGTTCGCGCAACCTGCTGGTCAAAGACGTTCACGACGCGCCGCTGTTTTTGTTCGAGAACCAGTACGCCTTGCGCTGGTTCGCCGATAAGTACCCCGATGTCACGTTAACCGCCAAGCTGTAATGCAGAAAGGAAGTTCCTCATGACAGAATCTAACGACGACAACACCCGCTCCGTGCATGCAATCACCAACGACGACCTGCTCGCCAAGTGGCGCTCGTTTTCGCTCGACAACACCGAAGACAACATGAGCGCCTTTTTGGAGGAGCTGATCGAGCGGTCCACGCTGCTGATGGTGGTGATGTCCGAGGCCCCGCTTGAGGTCGCGGCCAACGGCGACACCACCGTGCCGGCCGACGCGGAGCTCGAGTTCCCGCTTCTGACCACCACCAAGGACGAGAAAATTCAGCCGCTGTTCACCGACTGGCTGTCCGTCAACCAGCTGTACGACAACTGGAACGACAACGGTCTGGCCGACAACGTCAAGAAGTCGGCGGTGATTCCGGTCGGCTTCTTGGACATCGCCAAGCTGATCACCGACAACGAGGACGTGGCCGGCATGGTGATCAATCCCTTCGAGGACAACATCAACTTCGACCGCGAGGCGCTGGCCGATCTGGGCAAGCAGGCCGACGCGCGACAGGAGCACCCGGATCAGACCCAGGTGGCCGTGTCCGAGCCCAGCACGGTGCCTTCCGGGCTGTGGCTGGCGGTTGAAACCGAACTGGCGGAACACGCCGAGATCAAACGCGCCTGGCTGCGGCAGCTGGACTTCGCCGATCAGTCGCACCTGCTGTTGATCATCGACGCCCCGGACCAAGACGAGGCGGCCACCCAGGCGCTGATCGACGCGCTGAACGCGACGGCGGTCGGCGTGTTGGGCGAAGACGCTCAGCTCGGCATGACCGCGGCGCCGTTGGACAAGGATTCCACGCCGCTGGTGCAGGGGTCGACCCCGGCTTACCAGGCCTAAGCAAGCCGCGCAAAAAGCACTTCCCGAAACAATTGGGAAGTGCTTTTTTGGGCTCTTCGTCAAGTGGAGTTGATACAGATTTATGAGAGTGTCTGGACCTTAATTGGTCCGGACGCTCTTTTTGATGCCGTTTGGTTTGAACCAGACGCGCTCCAAGAAAATGCGGTTGATGAAGTTCATCCAGTTCTTGTACCCGTATGCTGTATTTTTGATTCGTTTGATCTGACTGTTGATTCCTTCGAGGAAGCCGTTTGAATAACTGAAGCGTAGCGCATTAAGCACCTGCTCTTTATACTTCTGCAAAGACCGAATGGCCTGGTCCATACGGTTTCCTTGGTCGCGATAACTGGTCAAGGCTTGTTCGAGTGCCACTGGGTCACCTTGCTTGAACGCGGTTAGGATGGCTTGATAGACCTCATATGCGGCACGAAAACTTGGATCCAAATCGAGACACTTAGACACTAGGTTGACCGTTGTATCGTAGTAGCCGACGCTCATATGATAGGTCGGCCTAACGGCTTCAAGGTCTTCGAAACGTTTTAGGAACACCTTCCATTCTCGCTTCATGAAGCGGTATGACTTGCTTGACTTGGGGACGGTCTTCATCACTTGGACACGAACCATATTGAGTGCTGTTGAGACCATCTGAACGATGTGGAATCGATCCACGA
>NZ_BAAGBJ010000014.1:0-72112 GCF_054785075.1 Lacticaseibacillus suihuaensis
CTGGCGTGAACAGCATGGAAATCAAGGCGAAAATCGTGAAGAACTTCTTGTAGTCGAAGTCACGCCGCGAAATCGCGTAGGCGTAAGTCGACGTGAACGTCGAGCTCATGATGGTCCCGACCACCGTCACGATGACGGTGATGATGAAGGACTTGCCGACCTGGCCGCCCATGCCGGTCAGGTACTGGTAAGACGCCAGTGTCCAGTGCTTCGGCCAGAACTGGTACCCGTAAAGGGTGATGTCCGATTCCTTGGTCAAAGACAGGATGATGATGAAGAAGAACGGCAGCACACAGCTGAGGGCGAAGATGCCCAAGAAGATGTTGAAGAACAGGTTCGTGCCGGCACTGAACTTGCGGATGTCCACCGCGCTAATCGTTTTTTTCTTTTTAGCCACGAGTTATCCCTCCTAAAACAGTGCTGAATCCGGCTGAACCTTGCGAACAATCGCGTTGGAGCCCAGGATCATGATCGAGCCGACCACCGACTGAATCAAGCCAGTCGCGGTACTCATGCCGATGTCGTTGGTCGTGGTCAACGCGCGGTAGACGTAGGTATCGAACGTCTGCGTCACGTTGATCAACGTACCCGAGGCGCGAGGCAGCAGGTAGAACAGCCCGAAGTCTGACCGGAAAATGCCGCCGATGTTGATGATCAGCATCAACGTGGCAATCGGCAGGATGTGTGGCAACGTGACGTTTTTAATCTGCTGCCACTTGTTGGCCCCATCCATCATGGCCGCATCGTAGTAGGAAGGATCGATCCCACTGGCGGTGGCGAAGTAAAGGATACTGTTGTAGCCGATCCCCTTCCAAACGCCCATGAAGACGATAATGAACGGCCAGACGTACGGCGTGTTGTAAAAGTCGATGGCCGTGCCACCGGAGCTTGTGATGATGTGGTTGATAATCCCCTTATCCGCGCTCAGGAAGGCGTAAAGGAAGTACGCCAGAATCGCCCAGGACAGGAAGTACGGGAACAGCATGGAGGTCTGGTAGACCCGCAGCAGCTTCATGTTGCGCATCTGACTCATGACGATCCCGAAGAAAATGGCAAAGAAGAAGTTGAGCAACAGGAAGGTCAAGTTGTAACCCACGGTGTTGCGCAGGACAAGCCCGAAGTCCGCGGACTTGAAGAAGAAAATAAAGTTCTGTAAACCGACCCACGGGCTGTGGAACAAGCTGTATAAGAAGCCCCCGTCCGAGTATTGGAAATTCTGAAACGCGACGACGTTGGCCAAAACGGGAATGTAGAAGAAAATGATCAGGAAGAGTGTCCCTGGTGCGACCAGCAGGAAAAACGTGCTGTTCTTTTTCATCTTAGCGACGAAACCTTTACTGCTACCCCCGACGACGGCTGACTGCTTAGTCTGCATCGTCATCCCTCCTTATCAATGTATGAACTCATTGTAAGCCCTTCACATTTGTGACACAGTCGTCAAATTTAGGGAGTTAGTTGTCAAATTATTGTTGCAATTATAAGATTTTTCGCTATCCGGCCGGCCGCTGGCGCCGCCACTGACCGGCTCAATCCCAGTGGTGGCCCGGGTTCCCAGCCATAAGCCGGCGCCGACCAAATTGGTTCCCCCGGCGACCAGTCGTTCCCCTACCACGTCAAAGACGCCCACCCCGCGGTTGCGGAATGGGCGTCGTCGTTAACGGTCAGTTGCGGTCGGCGTCGCCGAGCGTCGCGTTGACCAGGCTCAGCACCACGGCCAAAATCACCTGGGCCCCAAAGCCCGAGAAGGTGATGCCGGAGACGAACCAGGTCATCAGGCTGAGCATGAAGCCGTTGAGAATCAGCAGGAACAGGCCGAGCGTCAGGATGGTCAGCGGGAAGGACAGCACCTTCAACACCGGCTTGACCAGCCCGTTGAGGATGCCCAAGACCACGGCGCCGGTTAAGGCGGCGGTCCAGCTGGCGATGAACAGCTGCGACGGGAACAGATGCGCGTAAACCAGAAACACGATGGTGGTCAAAATGACCTTGCGCAGAAAATGCATTAGAAGTCACTCCAGTCGTCGTCGTGATCTTGGTGGTCGCGGTGGCTCGGCTGGGTGGGCCGGGACTGGTGCAGCGTCTCTTCCTTCACGTTGTGGGCGGTTTTACGCGCGTGGTCCAGGTGGTCCTGCCAGTCGGCGTGGTTGCTGCGGTACGGGTGCCCCGCCTGCTTTGGGCCGCCGGCGTTGCGAACCAGCCACCAGATGAACAGGCCGATCACCACCGGCCAAAACAGCACGTGGATCAAGGCGAAGCCCAGGGCGAACACCATCATGATCGCCATCCCGGCGATGAACAGGATGATTGGAATCATCAGAAAAGGCATGTCGATCTCTCCTTTGCTACTTTGTCGGACAAGAATAGCCGCGCCAGCACGACGCGGCCACCCCGCGAATGCCTAATCGTTGTCCGTGTCCTTGAGTTGCACGTTGCCGCTGGTCGTGGTGACCTTCAGCTTCCCGACCCCGGTGCCGGGGCGGTCCAGCGACACCGACTTGGCCTTGCCGGACACGTTGATGCCGCTCATGCGACTCTTGACGCCGCCGAAGCGGGTGCGAGCCTCGCCGGTCACGGCGACGCTGGCCGGCAGCGCAATCTTGACGTTGCCATTGACGGAGCTTGCGGTCAGCTGGGTGAAGTCGGAAGCCAACGTCGTGCGAATCGTGCCGTTGACCGTCTGCAGGGCCAGCGTCTTGGCCGCGCTTGAGACCTTGATGTCGCCGTTGACGGTTTCGAGCATCAGGTCATGCACGGTGCCGTCGGTGACCTTGATCGAGCCGTTGACGCCTTCGATCTCAAGCATCACCGCGGTGAGCTGGTTGAACGTCAGCTCGCCGTTGGTGCTTTTGACGTAAAAGTCCTTGCCGCTCAGTCCGTTGAGAATCAGGCCGCCGTTCAACAGCCGCACGGCCACGTGGTCGTAGTCGCGCTTCGGCAGGTGAATGGTCAGGTCGGCCTGAACGCGGCGGTTCGGCACCTGGAACACCAGGTGATCGTCGTTGGCCTCGATGTGGCTGCGGTCCAAGAAGGCCTGCAGCGGTGTGTCGGCCTGCATCTTGCCGAACAGCTTGATCTCGGCGTTGACCTGAATGCCGGCCTGGTCCCAGGTGTCAATGGTGATGTCACCGTTGGCCACCTTGAGGTCCAAAATCGTGGCCTGGCTGTCGGCAAAATCGAAGGTGTGGCTGAACCGCTCGGTGGCGATGCCTGGCACCCGCACCGTGACGTCCTTCCAGTCCACATTGTCCAGCACGTTGTTCATGGTCTTTTTGACCAGCGAACCGATCTGCGACGTCGCGTCGTTGACCGTCTTGCCGATGTCGGTCAAGGCGTCCTTGGCCTGGTCCTGCCAGTCATCCGGCAGCACCTTTTCGGCGAAGGTCTTCTTGGTCAGCTGGTGCTTTTGGCGGTTGAGCTCGGCGATCTGAGCCTTGAGGTCGGCCACCTGAGTCGCTAGCTCGCCTTGCTTGGTCGTCAGCGTCAGGTTCTCCTGCTTCAGGCGGCCGCGCTCCTTGTACTTCTCCTCAGACAAGGTGTCGAGGTCCTCCATCGTGTCCAGCACGATGATCTGCTCGGCGTTGGCGGCGAGCTTGGCGTTCACGCTTTTGACCTGGGCTTGGGCGGCGTCGAGGTTGCCGGCCAGCTCGGCCAGCTGCGTGTTGAGCAGGGCCAGCGCCTCTTCCGCCGGGGTTTCCTGGTGCGTGTCTGCTTCGGTGTCGTTCTTATTCGGGTCTGCGGGGTCTGCTGTTGGGTGGGTCGCGTTCGTCTGGTCGGCTGCAGGGTCTACGGGTGCGGCAGTTGGGGTCTTGGCCTTCGCCTTCGCGAGGTTTTCAAGGAGCACCAAGGCTTCTTCACTGGTGATCACACCCTGCTTCACTAAATCTAAAATCCGTTCACGTTCATTCATGGTATTACCTCCACGTTTTGACTGCCTCTGTAGTTATAGTATGCCAGCCTGCGCGACGGGGTGCATAGGTCCTAAGGTTGATTTTTGACTCAGCCTCACCGCCGGGCGAAAAAAGGCCCCGCACCAGCGGGGCCTTGCATCACAGCACGTCTTCTTTGGCGTTGGAGTTGAGCTCGAGGAGCTTGCCGGTCTTGAGGTACAAGATCCACTCGCAGATGTTGGTGACGTAATCCCCGATCCGCTCCAGGTACGAGGACACCAGCATGTAATCCATCGAGCTGACGATGGTGTCGGCGTCTTTGGTCATCTCGTCGATGCACAGGTGGTAGACCTGCGTGGAGTAGCCGTTGATGCCGTGGTCCTCCTCCGCGATTTCCCGGGCGCGATCGGCATCTTCTCTGACGTAGGCATCGAGCACCTCATCGACCATCCGCTTGACGGCGCCGGCCATGTCGGCGATCACCTTCTCGATTTCGGGGGTGCGGACCTCGCCCTTGACGCGAATCGTCGACTTGGCGATGGACACCGCGTGGTCGCCCATGCGCTCCAGGTCGGAGCTGGCCTTCATGATGGTCACGATCATGCGCAGGTCCGAGGTCACCGGCTGCTGCAAGGCGATCATCTCGAAGCTGCGCTTTTCAAGGTCGACCTCGCGCTTGTTGATGTGCTGATCGTCTTCGATCACGGTGTGGGCCAGCGCCTTGTCGTGATTCACGAACGCCTTGACGGATTTGAAAATGGCCTCGTTGACCATCATTCCCATCTCTGAGAAGCGCACGTGGAGTTCGTTGAGTTCGTCTTCAAAAAGCCGTCGCATGTCTAGTCCTCCTAGGGCTGTGCCGCTACCCGAAGCGGCCTGAAATGTAGTCTTCCGTCTCTTTTTGTGTCGGGTTGAGGAAGACCTTCTTAGTGGCGTTGACCTCGACCAGCCGCCCCTGCAGGAAAAAGGCGGTGCGGTCGGAAATGCGGGACGCTTGGTGCATGTTGTGCGTCACCAAAATAATCGTGTACTGCTGGCGCAGCTCCAAGAGCATGTTTTCGATCTGGGTGCTCGAGATCGGATCCAAGGCGCTGGTCGGCTCGTCCATCAGGATCACGGACGGCCGCACCGCCAGCACCCGCGCGATGCAGACGCGCTGCTGCTGACCGCCGGACAAAGACAGCGCCGACTTGTGCAGCTTGTCTTTGACCTCGTCCCACACGGCGGCGGCCTTCAGGCTGGTTTCGACCGCCGAATCCAGCGTCGCGCGGTCCTTGACCCCGGCCAACCGCAGCCCGTAGCAGACGTTGTCGTAGATCGAGAACGGGAACGGGTTAGGTTGCTGGAACACCATCCCCACCCGCTTGCGCAGCTGCACCACGTCTTGGGTCGGCGCGTAGACGTCTTGGCCGTCCAGGCGGATGTCGCCGGTGATGGTGACGCCTGGGATCAGGTCGTTCATGCGGTTGAGGGTGCGTAGGTACGTCGACTTGCCGCAGCCGCTGGGGCCGATCAGGGCCGTGATTTCGTTGGCGTTGAAGTCAAGGTCAATGCCGAGCAGCGCCTCGAACTTGCCGTAAAAAAGGTGGACGTCGCGGCTGGTTATCACCTGGTTCGTCATCGTGGCCTCCTTAGCCGAAGTGCCCGGACACGTAATCGTCCGTGGCCTTGATCTTCGGGCGGGTGAAGATCTTTCTGGTCTCATCGAATTCAATCGCCTGCCCGGCGTAGAAAAACGCGGTGTAATCGCTGATCCGGGCGGCCTGCTGCATGTTGTGGGTGACGATCACGATGGTGTACTGATCCTTCAGCGCCATCAGCGTGTCTTCGACCGTCGAGGTGGAGATCGGATCCAGTGCCGAGGCCGGCTCGTCCATCAAAAGCACATCGGGCTTCATCGCAATCGCCCGGGCGATGCACAGCCGCTGCTGCTGGCCGCCGGACAGTGCCAGGCCGCTTTGGTTCAGGTTGTCTTTGACCTGATCCCACAGCGCCGCCTGGCGGAGGCTGGTTTCCACCAGCTCGTCCAAGACGGCCTTGCGCTTTTCGCCGAAGCGGCGCGGGGCAAAGGTGATGTTGTCGTAGATCGACTTGGCGAACGGGTTGGGCCGCTGAAACACCATGCCGATGTGCTTGCGCATCTCGTAGACGTCGACTTGCGCCGAGTTCACGTCGAGGCCGCGGTACATGATTTCACCGGTCACCCGGGTGCCGTCGATGGTGTCGTTCATGCGGTTCAAAGACCGCAGGAAGGTCGACTTGCCGGAGCCGGAAGCGCCGATCAGCGCCGTGATTTTGAAGCGCTCGAAGGGCAACGACACCCCGTGAATCGCCTCGTGGTCGCCGTAGTAGACCTTGAGATCCTTGGTTTCGATCGCAATTTCGTGCTGGTCGCGCGGCAGGTCCTTGATGTAGCGGTCGTCCAAAGCGTAATTTTGCATCTTATCTCCTCACTTCGGCGTCACGCCGCGGTCATCTTCTTGTAGAGGCGGTTGCCCAGGGTACGGGCCAACACGTTGAACAACAAGACGGCGATGATCAACACGGCCGAAGCCCCGGCCGACACCGCGGCGGCGTCGGGCTGAATGCCCTCCGAGTTGATCTTCCAGATGTGAACCGCCAGCGTTTCGGCCGGCCGCAGCGGGTTCAAGGGGCTGGCGATGTTCAGCGGGTTCCAGTTGCTAAAATCCAGCGCCGGGGCGCTTTGGCCGGCGGTGTAGATCAACGCCGCCGCCTCGCCGAACACGCGCCCGGCCCCGAGAATCATCCCGGTCAGGATACCGGGCAGCGCCTCGGGAATGATCACGTGAATCACCGTTTCCCAGCGCGACAGGCCCAAGGCGAGCCCGGCCTCGCGCTGCGTGAAGCTGACCTGGCGCAGCGAGTCCTCGACGTTGCGGGTCAACAGCGGCAGGTTGAACATGGTCAAAGCCAGCGCCCCGGAGATGATTGAGAAGCCAAAGTGAAACTGCAAGACGAAGACCAGGAAGCCGAAGAGCCCGACCACCACCGACGGCAGGGAGCTCAGAATCTCGATAGCGGTGCGAATCACGTCGGTCAGCCAGCTTTTCTTGGCGTACTCGGCCAGGTAAATGCCGGCGCCCAGTGCCAGCGGCACGGCGATCACCATCGACAAAAGCAGCAGGTAAAAGGAGTTGAACAGCTGAATGCCGATCCCGCCGCCGGCCTCGAAAGCCTTGGCCGGGCTGGTCAAAAAGTGCCAGGAGACATGCGGCAGCCCCTGCCACAGGATGTACCCCAGCAGGCTGGCCAGAATCACCACGATCACACCGGCAATGGTGTAAAGCGTGGCGGTGGCGAACTTGTCGACTTTCTTGGGATCCATCACTTCATCTCCCCCTTCTTGCCAATCCAGCGAATCAGCAGGTTGAACGCCAAGGACATCAGGAGCAACAGCAGCGCCAAGGACCACAGCGCGTTGTTTTCAAGCGAGCCCATCACGGTGTTGCCGATGCCCGAGGTCAACACCGACGTCAAGGTCGCCGCCGGGCTGATCAGGTTGGTCGGCAACAGCGCGGCGTTACCGATCACCATCTGCACGGCCAGCGCCTCGCCGAACGCCCGGGCCATCCCGAACACGATGCCGGTCAAGATTCCCGGCATCCCGGCGCGAATCACGACGCGCGAAATCGTCTGCCAGCGGGTGCCGCCAAGCGCCAGACTGGCCTCGCGGTAGTGGCGCGGCACGGCCTTCAAGGCGTCGACGGTCATCGAGGTGACCGTCGGCAGGATCATGACGAACAGCACGAAGGTCCCAGCCAGGATGCCAAAACCCGTGCCGCCGAAAACGTGGCGAATGAACGGCACAACCACGGACAGGCCGATGAACCCGTAGACGACGCTGGGAATGCCGACCAAAAGCTCGATGACCGGCTGTAGCACCTTTTTGCCCAGCGTCGGCGAAATCTCGGTCATGAAAATCGCGGCGCCAACCGCAAAGGGCGTGGCCACCACGGCCGAAAGCAGCGTCACCCCGAACGACCCGACGATCATCGGTAAGGCCCCGACCTGGGCGGCGCCATGCGCGTCCTTGACCGCCGGCGACCAGGTGGTCTTGCTGATGAAGTCCCAGAGGTTGACCCCGTCGGTGAAGAACGTCGCCAGGCCGCGCGAGGCGACGAAGGTGAAGATGGCGACCACCACCACCACGATCAAGGTGATGCAAAACAGGCTGATCAGCTTGCCGCGCCGCTCGATTCGCGCCGAGCGGGAGCGGTGAAGCATCGCTTCTTTGATTGGATCCATGGGCTTCCTCCTAACGCTTGGTGACGTTGCCGTCGGCGTCGCGTTCCACTTGCATCTTCGTCATCGGGATGTAGCCCATTTTGGCCACCAGCCGCTCCTGGGTCGCAGGCGATTGCACATAAGCCAAGAAGCGCTTGGTCAGCCCCGTCGGCTGGCCGCGCGTGTACATGTGCTCGTAAGACCAGATCGGCCAGGCGTTGGTGGTGACGTTCGCGTCGGTCGGCTTGACGCCGCTCAAGGCCAGTGGCTGCACGGTCTTGTCGACATAGGAAAAGGCGACGTAAGACACCGCGCCGGGGGTGCTGGCGACGATCGACCGCACCATCCCCGTGGAGTCTTGCTCCTGGGCCGCCTTGGGCTGGCGGTCCTGCAGCACCCACTTCTCGAACGTCGCCCGGGTGCCGGAGCCTTGGGCGCGGTTGACCACCACCACCGGCAGGTCGCGGCCGCCGACCTGCTTCCAGTTGGTGATTTCGCCGGTGAACAGGCGCCTAAGCTGGACCACGTTCAAGCTGGTCACCCCGACCTGCTTGTTGACGATCGGCGCGATGCCGACGACCGCCACGCGGTGGTCGACCAGCTTGGCCGCGTCGATGCCGTCCTTCTCCTGGGCGAACAGATCCGAGTTGCCGATTTCCACCGCCCCCTGCTGAATCTGCGACAGACCGGTGCCGGAGCCGCCGCCCTGTACGTTGATGAACACGCCGAGGTTGTCGGTTTGAAACTGCGAGGCCGCGGCCTCGACCAACGGCTGCAGGGCACTTGACCCCACCGCGGTGATCGATTCCCCGGCGCTTTGGGCGCCGCACGCGGCCAAAATTGTGAGGCAAAAGGCTGCCAGAATTGCGAGAATTTTCTTCACGTTGGACCCTCCGAATTCGTAACTCTAACCAGTTTAGCAACCCAATGTAAAAATCCTACCCGGCAATTGTAAAAATCATGTAAAATCATTCGGCTTCAGTATACGCCGCCGGGGCCGGAGACGGTACCACGATTTGCACCCGGTAGCGCCGTCACCCAAGGATCGCCGCGTTGCGCCCGGTAGCGCCGGCGAAGCCCACGGTGGCCCTCGTCGCCAAGCGACCGCGGCCGTCCCCCGACGCAGCGGCGCGGGTCGCCGCGGTCCTACGCCACGCTGTTAGGCAGCGTGACGGTGAAGGTCGAGCCGATGCCGACTTGGCTCTTCAGGTGCAGCTCGCCTTGCAGTTGCTGTACCATTTCATGCACGATGGCCAGCCCCAGGCCCGTGCCGCCGTTGTGGCGGCTGCGGGCCTTGTCGACGCGGTAGAACCGCTCGAACACCCGGGCCTGGTCTTCCTCGCGGATGCCGATGCCGGTGTCGGCCACGGCCAGCTGCCAGCCGGCCGCGGTGGCAGCGGCGGTGATGGTGATGCTGCCGCCTTCGCGGTTGTAAAACACCGCGTTGTTCAGCAGGTTACGCACCACCTGCGAAAGCTTGGCCGGCACGGTGGTCACCGTCAGGTCCGTCGGCACCTCGATGTCGATGCGCAGGTGCTTGGCCGCCACCGGCGCCTGCAGCGGCCGCAAGGCGCGTTGCACCAGGTCTTGCACGTTGACCGCCGCGTTGGCCTGGGCGGCTTCCGGCCGCGAAAGCGTCAGGATGTCTTGAATCAGCTGGGTCAGGCGCAGGCTTTCGTCGTGGATGATGGTGAGAAACTGGTCGAGGGTGGCCGGGTCGTTCTTGGCGCCGTCCATCAGGGTCTCGGTGAAGCCGCTGATCGCCGTCACCGGCGTCTTGAGCTCGTGGGAGACGTTGCCGACAAAATCCAGCTGCATCTGCTCGACCTGGCGCAGGTAGGAGACGTCGTAGAGTATCACCAGCACCTGCAGCCGGTCGGTGCCGGTCAGCGCGATCACGTTGGCATCCACCGCCTTTTGGGTGGTCATCAAGGTGACCTCTTGGTGGTGCGACTTGCGGCTGCGGTAGGTGTGTTCGATCAGGCGAGCCAGCGCGTAGGTCTTCACGTCGTCCAGGTAGTTGTGCTGGCGCGGCGAGATCTCGTGGCCGACGAACTGCTGCATCGCAGGATTCGCCAGCAAAACGGCGCGGTCGGTGTCGATCAGCATCACGCCCTGCGGCAGGTGGTCGATCAGCCGGTCGAAGCTGGCCTGGCGCAGCGCGACCTTCTGGCGCAGATGCGCGGCGGTTTGGTCCAGCCGCTCGATTTCGCGGGTCAGCTCGGCAAAGGGCGACCCGGGCGACGCGATGATCGGCTCGACTTGGTGTTCCTTGCGGATGGCGGCGACGTTGTGGGCCATCTGCGCGACGTGGCCGTGCCAGTAGCGGTTGCGGCGCAAAATCCAGGTCGCCAAGGCGGCGCAGCCGGCGGCGTAAAGCACCACGAAGGCGAGCCCCAGCTGCGGCGCGACGCCGAACAACGTGGCCTTTTTCTGCCAGACCCCGACGAAAATATTGTCGCGCCGCCCGACGTAAATCTGCTCGGGCCGGCCGCTGACCAACAGCACCGTGCTTTCGTCGATAATCGTGCGTTTGCGATCCACCAGGTCCTGCAGCAGGTCCTCGCGCTGCGTCTGGGGCTTGCCGGTCAGCCGGGTGATGGTCACGTGGTTGTCTTTGGCCAGCCGCACCGCGACGCTTGCCGTGCCGCCCAGATCCGCGTAGGTGCGATACACCGCCTGCAGGTGGGTGCTTTGCTGGGTGTACAGCAGGTGGTCGACGCCGATCAGCAGTAAGAAAAAGCCTGAGACTGCCGCGATGCATGCCCAGGCGTAGTGCCGAACGACCTTAATCATGCGGCACCTCCATTTGATAACCGAAGCCCCGCACCGTTTTGATGTACACCGGGTGCTTGGCATCGTCTTCGATTTTGTCTCTCAGGTGGCTGACTTGAATGTCCACCATGCGGGTCTCGGCCGGGTAGTCGAAGCCCCACACGCCGTTCAGGATCGCCTCGCGCGACAAGATGTTGCCCAGTCGCGTGGCGAAAAAGGCCAGCAGCTCGAACTCCTTGGGCGTCAGGGTCACCGGCACGTTGCGCTTGGTCGCCCGCATATTGTCCGGGTCGATGGCGAGGTCGCCGATCACAATCTTCGGGGTGCCGCTTGGGCTTTGGGCGACCTGGACGCGCCGGTCGATGGCCTTGAGCCGCGCGATGATCTCGCGCGGCGAGAACGGCTTGGTGACGTAATCGTCGGCGCCGAGCTCCAGGCCGACGATTTTGTCCGTCTCGTCGTCCTTGGCCGTCAGAATCATAATCGGGGTGGCGTTGTTGGCGTTGCGCAGCTTGCGCGTGATCTCGAAGCCGTCAAGCCCCGGCAGCATCAGGTCCAAAATAATGAAGTCAAAGGCCCCTTGCAGCGCCAGGCTCAGCGCCGTGTCGCCGTCTGCGGCGGTGGTCACCGCGTAGTGCTCCTTTTCCAGATTGTACTTCAGTAACGTCACGATGGCGGGTTCGTCATCGACCACTAAGATCTTTTTCATTGCGTCCTCCTAGTCTGCGTCAGGCGTGGGGTTGGGGTCGAAGGTGACCATGCCCAGCTCGTGCGGGGCCCCGGCAAAAATCGCGGTTTCCGCCAGCTTGATGCGGCCGTCCAACCGCTGCACCTTCAGCCGGCAGTAGGTCGGATGCGCCTGCAGCGCGGCGTAAAGCTCGGCCGCCGTGGCGACCGGCACCTGGTTGGCCAGCAGCACGATGTCGCCGGCCTCAAGCCCCATTTTGGCCGCCGGCGTGTCGGGCAAAACGGCGACCAGCCGCACCCCGCTTGCCGTCGCCGAGATGTAGGCCGCCCCGCGTCGCGCCGCCACGCGCGTCGCCACGCACAGGCCAAGCGAAAGCACCGCCAAGGCAATCTGCACCCACAGGCCCAAGTCCTGGTGCCACCAGCCGATGCCGGCCGCAAGCGCCGCCGCCACCCCACCGATCAGGTAGGCCCGGCCGATCGGGTCAAGCGCGGTGCCGGGCAGCTGCTTGCGGGTGGTCAAGGCCGCGCCAATCACCAGCGGCAGCCCGATCAAGGCGAAGCGGTGATCCAAAACGGTCAGCTGCGGCCAGTACGGCAGCCGATTGAACCAGTCGCCGCTCACCGGCAGCACCAGCGGCACCCAGTAGAACTGGCGCCTGGCGTAGGTCGCGACCTGGACCCCACGCCGCGAGCCGCGAACGCTGGGGACGTCGATCGGTGGGTTCAAGAAGCGCAGCAAAAGCCCGTTGCCCAGCCACAACAATGCAATCAGTGCCGCCAGTCGCCAGCTCCAGGCAACGCCCCCAGCGCGAAGGGCCGCCACGTTCAGGTAACGCGTCGCGGCGACGACCACCAGGCCGGCCAGCCCCAACGGCCAGGCCCCAAAGCCCAGCCCGGACAGCAGCAGTCCGGCCACGCACAGCCCAGACAGCGCCAGTCCCACCGCCGGCGGCAGCAAGAGCCCCAGCAAGACGCTGGCGCCGCTGACCACCAGGGCCAGCGCCGCGCCGCCGATCAGCCCGGCCCACCAGTTGGTCCAGTGCCGATCGATGGCCGTCAGGAACACGGACCGTTCGTGACGCACCCGCCACAACCGCCAAAAAAGTGCCACGGCCAGGCCGACCAGCGTGACCGGCCCCACCATCGTTATCAGAATCTGCATCGGCATGTACCCTTCCCTTCACAGTGTAGTATAGCATGGAATACTTTACTGAAAAAATCTGGTAAATTTCTTGTAAAGGCGGGTTTACATTGACCCCAGGGCGAAGCCAGGCGCAGTTAGCGAACCGAGTAGCGTGGCGCTGGCGCTTGAAGCGGTCCTTGCTTCGAGTGCCAGTGCGAGCTAATCGCGTTCGCGTTGCCTGGCGTAGCCCGACGACCAGGGCGGAGCCAGGCGCAGTTAGTGGGACGGCTAGCGCAGAGCTGGTGCTGGCGGCCAATTTCACGTCGCCGCACCACATGAGCTTAAAAATTGACGGCTGCGGTGGCAGGGCTTACACTGGCTTTGGATGATTATTCTAGGACAGGGAAGCGGCTCCCGGACAGGGCCGTTGCAATGCCACTGCCCCAGGGGGAATGGCCGGGAGATAAGCATTCCCAGTACCCCCGCCCATACCAAGCCGAACCTGGCTTTCAACACACGTGTTTTCGCGTTACGGCTCCCCTCGATGGGACCGAATACCAGGGTGTACGCCACCACCCACGCCCAGTGTCACTGGCTCTCCTACTCGCTTGCGAGGTAGCTGCGGAGAGCCTCGGCGCGTGGCTTGTTTCAACCGGCCTTGAACGCAGCACCACGTCGCGGCCAATCCTGCAAAATTGCAACGAATCAGCAAAAGTACCGAGGCTGCCGGGGTTACGTGACCCTTGGTGGCTTCGGCGCGTCCGGCACAATTCAAACTTGTGCCGGACGTTTTTTTGTCTGCGGCTGGCCGCAAAAAAAAGACCGCCACGCAGGCGGTCCAAAGGCCCAAACAATCAGATGCGCAGGAAGCGGCGCATGGAGACAACCGCCCCCAACGCCCCGATCACGATGCCGATCAAGGCGATGCCCAGATCCAGCCAAAACAGGAACGGCAGGGTCGGGAACAGCGAGAAGCCGTTGGCGGCCACCGAGAAGTTGGCGTTTTTGTACACCAACCCGTAGCCGAAATCGACCACGAGCATCGGCAAAAGCGAGCCGAACAGCCCGGTCCAGGCCCCTTCCAGGAGGAACGGCCAGCGGATGTAGCTGTTGGTCGCCCCCACCAGGCGCATCACGCGAATCTCGTCTTCACGCGAGAGAATCGTGATGCGGATGGTGTTGCTGATCAGGAACACCGCGACGAACAGCAGCAGGATGGTGAAGCCGATGCCCCAGCGCTGAATCGTGTCGACGGTCGAGAACAGCTTCTTGGCGGTGTTGCCGCCGTACGACGCCTCGGACACGTGCTTGAGTTTTTCGGCCTTCTTGGCGACGGTGATGGTCTGCGTCGGCTTCTTGGTGTCGACCAGGAAAATGTTGGTCAGCGGGTTCTGGTCGCCGGAGAACATCTTCCACTGCGAGCCGTAAGTGCCGACGATCGAGTTGAGCTCCTGCTTGGAGGAGCGGAACGTGATCTTTTCGACCTGCGGCATCGCCTTCAGCTGCTTCTTCAGCGCCGCCTGGTCGGCCTTCTTGGTGCCTTTTTGGATGTAAACCCGCACCCGCACGTCGTTTTCGACCTGGCTGGACACGCGGTTGACGTTGGCGATCAAAGCCAGGAAAATCCCGACCAACAGCAGCGTGACGGTCACCGCGGAAACCGCGGCCACCGACATCCAGCCGTTGCGACGCAGGCTTTTGAGGGAGTCTTTGACGTGACGCTTCAATACATTAGGCTTCATTACCGTAGCTCCCTCCCTGTTCATCGCGAATCAGCCGGCCGCCGGCGATTTCAAGCAGCCGGTGCGGGTGACCGTTGACGATTTCCCGGTTGTGGGTCGCCATGATCACCGTGGTGCCGTCGCCGTTGATCCGCTCGAGAATCTCCATAATGCCCTCGGAGGTTTCCGGATCGAGGTTCCCCGTCGGTTCGTCGGCGATTACCACCTGCGGGTCGTTGACGATCGCCCGGGCGATCGCCACGCGCTGCTGCTCCCCACCGGAAAGCTCGCTTGGGAAGCGCCGGAGCTTTTGTTCAAGCCCGACCAGCTTCAAGACGTGCAGCACCCGCGGCTTGATCTCCTCGTCCGGGGTCTCGATGACCTCCATCGCGTAGGCGACGTTCTCGTACACCGTCAGCCGCGGCAGCAGCTTGAAGTCCTGGAACACAACGCCCAGCTCGCGCCGAAACATCGGCACGTCCTTGGGGCCCATCTTGGCGAAATCATGCTTGCCCACCGTGATGGTGCCTTCGCTTGGCGTCAGCTCGTGGTACAGCATCTTGATGAACGTCGACTTGCCGGCGCCGCTTGAGCCGATCAGGTACACGAACTCGCCGGCGTCCACCGTCAGGCTCAGGTCCTTGATCGCGATGACGCCGTTGTCGTACTGCTTCATCACATTTTTCAATTGAATCATGGATTTCGCTCCTTTTTAAAACTATGGCAAAAGTATAGCATGTCAATACGTCAAACCGATAACAGCCTTGTTACAGTTGCTCACTTCGGGTTGGCGCCTGCGAGCTCCCACTGCAGGTAGGCGTAGATGAAGGGGTTGAGATCCCCGTCCATCACGGCTTGCCCGTTGCCGGTTTCGTAGTTGGAGCGGTGGTCCTTGACCATCGTGTAGGGATGGAACACGTAGGAGCGAATCTGCGAGCCAAAGGCGACCTCCATCTGGGTCCCCTTGATGGCCGCGGCCTCCTTGGCCTTGATCTCCTGTTCGCGCTGGTACAGCTTGGCCTTGAGCATCCCCATCGCCGTGTCCTTGTTTTGGAACTGGCTGCGCTGGGCCTGGCTGGAGACCACGATGCCGGTCGGAATGTGGATCAGCCGCACGGCGCTGGAGGTCTTGTTGATGTGCTGGCCGCCGGCGCCGCTTGAGCGAAAGACCTCCATCTTGATGTCTTCGGGGCGGATCTCGATGTCGATGCTGTTATCGAGCTCCGGCATCACGTCGACGGAGGCGAAGCTGGTGTGGCGCCGCCCGGCCGAGTCGAACGGCGAGATGCGAACCAGGCGGTGAACGCCTTTTTCGGAGCGCAGCATGCCATAGGCGTTGTCGCCCGAGATCAAAAGCGTCACCGACTTGATGCCGGCCTCGTCGCCGGCCAGGTAGTCGGCGACCTCCACGGTGTAGCCGTTTTGCTGGGCCCAGCGCTGGTACATGCGCAAAAGCATCGAGCCCCAGTCCTGCGACTCGGTGCCGCCAGCGCCGGGGTGGATTTCAAGAATCGCGTTGTTGGCGTCGTACGGGCCGCTGAGCAACAGCGTCAGCTCGTAGCGCGTCATTTTCTCCTGCAAGGCGGTGAGGTCGGACTCGACTTCGGCCTGCAAGTCGGCATCTGGCTCTTCTTGCAGCAGCTCGAAGGCGACGTCCAGCTCGTCCAGCTGGTCTTGCAGCGCGATGAAGTTGTCGTGCTTGGTCTTAAGCACGTTGTTGGCGTCGATCACTTCCTGGGCGCGTTGGCGGTTGTCCCAAAAGCCGGGTTCGGCCATGCGGCCCTCGTTTTCGGCGATGCGTTCGTTCAGCGCATCGAGGTCAAAGCGACCCCCTAAACTGATTTATTTTGGTCCGTAACTGGGCCAGGGTGTTTCTCATTTCTGCGATTTCCATCGAATGGTCATCCTTTCTTTCGTTGAGACAAGAACAGCCAGGTCGCCCTGGCTGCTTTTTTTAACGCCGAATGTTCTGGCGGATCTGGGCCTTCATGAACAGGCGGGTCACGCCGTCGTCCATGTTGGCAATCATTTCCTCAAACATGCGGTAGGCTTCTTCTTGGTACTCGACCAGCGGGTTCATCTGGCCGTAGCCACGCAGGCCGACGCTTTGACGCAGCTGATCCAGCACGTCGATGTGGTCGGTCCACAGGGAGTCGACGACGCGCAAAATGACAACCTTCTCGAATTCAAGCATCTGGTCCTTGTCGCCCAGCTGCTTGAGCTTCTCGTCGTAGTTGGCCTCGGCCAGCCCCATCAGCATGTCGATCAAGGCCTGCTGGGACTTGCCGTCGAGGTCCTTGCGGTCGAGGTCCTCTTCGCTCACCATGTTGGACGTGACGTAATCGTAAATCGCGTCAAGCTCCCAAGACTTCGCTTCGCCTTGGGTGTGGGCCTGCACGATGCGCGACACGCAGCGGCTGATCATCGCCATCAAAACCGGGCGCAGGGTCTCGGTTTCGTTGATCACCTGCTGGCGCTGCTTGTAGATGACCTCGCGCTGTTCGCGCATGACGTCGTCGTACTGCAGCGTGTTCTTACGGGTGTCGTAGTTGTTCCCTTCGACGCGCTTTTGGGCGGATTCAACGGAGCGGCTGATCATGCGGCTGCGGATCACCTGCTCGTCGTCTTCGACCTTGAAGCGATCGAGCATCGCCTTGATGCGCTCGGACCCGAAGCGCTTCATCAGGTCGTCTTCAAGCGACAGGTAGAACTGCGTCGAGCCCGGATCGCCTTGGCGCCCGGAACGGCCACGCAGCTGGTTGTCGATCCGGCGGCTTTCGTGCCGCTCGGTGCCGATCACGGCCAGGCCACCGACGGCGGTGACGCCGGGGCCGAGCTTGATGTCGGTGCCGCGCCCGGCCATGTTGGTCGCGATGGTGACGGCGCCGCGCTGGCCGGCGTTCATGACGATTTCGGCTTCACGGGCGTGGTTCTTCGCGTTCAAGACGCTGTGCGGAATGTTCGCTTCGTCCAGCATCGCCGACAGTCGCTCGGAGGACTCGATGGCCACCGTGCCGACCAGGATCGGCTGGCCCTTGGCGTGGCGCTCCTTAATGTCTTCGGTCACGGCGTGGAACTTCGCGTCCAGGGTCGGGTACAAAATGTCCGGCGCGTCGACGCGGATTACCGGCTTGTTGGTCGGAATCGAAATCACGTTCATGTTGTAGATTTCGCGGAACTCTTCTTCTTCCGTCTTGGCCGTCCCGGTCATCCCGGACAGCTTGTTGTACATGCGGAAGAAGTTCTGGTAGGTGATGGTCGCCATGGTGGCGTTCTCGTCTTGGATCTCGACGCCTTCCTTGGCCTCGATCGCCTGGTGCAGGCCATCGGAGAAGCGGCGGCCTTCCATCGCCCGGCCGGTGAACTGGTCGACAATCAGCACCTCGCCGTCGGACACCATGTAGTCAATGTCTTTGAGCATGATGTAATTGGCCCGCAGCGCCTGGTCCATGTGGTGGGTCAAGGCCGTGTTCTCCGTGTCGTACAGGTTCTTCAGGCCGAAGATTTTCTCGGCCTTGCGGATGCCGTTTTCGGTCAGCGAAATGGTCTTGGTCGGCCAGTCGATCGTGTAGTCGTCCTCTTCCTTGAGGGTCTTCACGAAGCGGTCGGCGCGGATGTAGAGGCCATTGCTCTTCTCGGCGCCGCCGGAGATGATCAAAGGCGTCCGGGCCTCATCGACCAAGATCGAATCCACTTCGTCGACGATGGCGAAGTTCAGCGGCCGCTGAACCATCTGCTGCTTGTAAACCACCATGTTGTCGCGCAGGTAGTCGAACCCAAGCTCGCTGTTGGTCGAGTAAGTGATGTCCGAGTCGTAGGCCGCCCGCTTCTCATCGGAGCTCAGGTCGTGGGTGTTCAACCCTACGGACAGGCCCAGCCAGTTGTACAGCTCGCCCATTTCGGTCGCGTCACGGCCGCTCAGGTACTCGTTGACCGTGACCACGTGGACGCCTTGGCCGCCCAGCGCGTTGAGGTACACCGGCATCGTGGCGGTCAGGGTCTTCCCTTCCCCGGTCTTCATCTCGGCGATGTTGCCTTCGTGCAGCGTGATGCCGCCGATAATCTGCACCCGGAACGGGAACAGCCCCAAGACGCGCTTGGCGCCTTCACGCGCCACCGCGAACGCCTCGGGCAAAATGTCGTCAAGCGTCTCCCCGTTGGCCAGTCGTTCCTTGAAGGCCGGGGTCTTTGCCTGAAGCTGCTCGTCGCTCAGCGCGGCGTACTCGTCTTCGTATTTTTGAACCTTATCCGCGATTTTACCAAGCCGCTTAACTTCGCGCTTGTCGCTTTCTACCCATGTCTTTAGTACGTTCGCCATGTAAAATATCCTCTCTGTCATGTTGATATGCGCATAATACCTGACAGTATCCTAGTTATTTTAGCATTGTTCATAATTCAATGAAAGGCCCGAACCCCAAAACTGCGCCAGGTCCAGGCCAAGTCGCCGGTGAATCAAAAAAGGCAGGCCGCGTTGGCCTGCCGTCGTGCTGTTATTCGTCGGTTTCGATCAGACCGTAGCGGCCATCGCGGCGCTTGTACACGATGCTGGTGCCGTTGGTGTCTGCGTCCTCGAAGATGAAGAAGTTATGCCCGAGCATGTCCATCTGCAGGATGGCCTCTTGGGAGTCCATCGGCTTCAGGGACACGCGCTTGGTCCGAACCACCTGCAAGCTGTCGTCGTCGGTTGGGGCGGCCTCCGGGGTGTCGACCTGGATCGGGGCGAAGCCCTTTTCGCGGGACTTGCGGTTAATCTTGGTCTTGTACTTGCGAACCTGCCGCTCCAGCTTGTCGGTCACCAAGTCGACGCTTGCGTAAAGATCCGGGCTGGTTTCCTCAGCCCGCAGCGTCAGGTAGGCCAAAGGGATCGTGACCTCGACCTTCGCCGTCTTGTCCGGGTACACTTTCAAGTTAACGTGCGCAATCGCCTCGACTGAGCTTTCGAAGAACTTGTTCAGCTTGCTGATGCGCTTTTCAACGTAATTCCGAATGGCATCGGTGACCTCGATGTTTTCGCCACGAACGTTGTATGTTAGCATAAAACTTCTCCCCTTTCATCCGCCTGAGGTAGAATCAGGCGCGGGTGGTCGGGCGTTAAAGCCCTTTCACCCTTCTTCTCTATTATAGCGAACTCGCGCTTCAGAAACAAACCATATTCTGTTAACGAATCAGGGAGAAACTGTGAATCTCCCCGCGGTACCCCGCCGCCACCAGCGCCTGCTGGGCGTGGTAGAGTGTGCGGCCGGTGGTGTACAGGTCGTCCAGCAACAGCACCCGCGGCGCCGGGTGAGCCGGCAGCGTCGCCGTGAAGGACTGCGGCGTCGCCAGGCGTTCTCGGCGCGTTTTCTCCGCCTGGGGCTGGGCCGTGTCGGCCTTGGTCAGCCACTCACTCAAGCGCAGGTGGCCGAACAACCCGACCACCGGGTCAAAGCCGCGCCGGGCCAGGTGCTTGGGCTCGCTGACCAAGGGCACCAGTGCCAACCCGCGCCGGTTCAGGTCCAAGCAATCGGCGAAGGCGTCGTGCAGCTGGTAGTGGCCCTGGCCCTTGTATTGCTGAATGAACAACCGCATGTCCTCACCGTAAGTAAATAAGGCGCGGTGGTGCAAGGACGGGTAGCCGGCCGCCGCCCAGCGCCGGCAATCGCGACACAGGCGCGGCGAGTTCGCCCGGCCGCACCCCGGACACGCGGTCGCCGGCGCGATGCGCGTGAACCGGGCCTGGCAGCGGGGGCACAGCCGCGCCAGCCGCAGCGGCCTGAGGCTGACCAGCGCCGCGAGTGCGAAGTCTTGGGTCAGCGGCCGGTGGCACCACCGGCAGGTCATCGCCGACCTCGGCGGTTCATCGTGCGAATCTCGTGCAGCGCCTTGGCGATCGCCCAGGTGAAATGCCCGGCAAGGTACCACACCGGGTCGTCCGGGCTGGCCTTGGCCCGACCGGCGCGACCCGCCATCTGCACCAAGGCGCTGGCGGGGAACTGGGCGCGTTCCGCCGCCAGCACGATCACGCCGCAGCGCGGGATCGTGACGCCACGCTCCAGGATGCTGGTGGTGACCAGCACCGCCACTCGCCCGGCGCGAAAGGCCGCCACGGTGGCCAAGCGGTCGGAAGCACTGGCGTGGACGCCGGCCGCCGCGATGCCCTTGCCCACCAGCGCCTCGGTCAGCGGCGCGACCCAGCGGGTGTCGGGCACGAACACCAGCGCCTGGCGCTTGGCCGCAAGGCACTGCCGCAAGCAGCGCCACAGCGCCGGGGGAAGCACCGCCGGCAGCCCCGCGGTTTTCACCAAAAGTACCGCAGGCTCTGGCAACGGCGCCTGGTGGAAGCGGCGCGGCAGGTAGCTCAGGCCGATGGCACCGCGGCGAGCCAGCCGCCGCGTCGCAACCGGCGGCGTCGCGCTCAACAGCACGGTCGGCCCGACCACCGCCTGGGCACAGGCGTAGGCCAGCATCGGCGTCTGCGAGAACGGGAAAGCGTCGATCTCATCGATGATCATCAGCCCGAAGTGGTGGTAAAACCGCAGCATCTGGTGCGACGTCGCCACCACCAAGGCGGCATCCGGCTGCGGCCAAGCGACGCCGCCGTGCCACACCGCAATGGGCGTCGTGGCAAAGGCCGCAGCCAGCCGCGGGGCCAGCTCCAACACGACATCGACGCGCGGCGACACCACCGCCACCCGCTGGCCGGCCGCAAGCGCCTGGGCGATGACGGGGAACAGCATCTCGGTCTTCCCCGCCCCGGTCACCGCCCACAGCAGGTGGTCGCGCCCGGCCGCAACCGAGGCCACCACCGCCTGCGCCGCCGCGGCCTGATCTTCGGTCAGCTCGCCGCGCCAAGTCAGCGGCCCCGCCACCGGCACCGGGCCGAGCGCCGCTCGCACCAGCCGGCTTGCGGTGGTCACCCGCCCCATGCCGACGCAGGCTAGGCAGTACCGCTGGCCGCCGGGCAGGGCGGCAAAATCGCTTTGGCCACACCGGACGCAAACCGGCCGGCCGCGCCGGTTTTCCACCGCGGCAAGCACGGTGGTCTGTGCTACACTGAGACTAGCCAGGCGGCTTGCTTCCGCCTCCAACACTTGCAGCATTTTGCATCACCTCACAAGGAGATTACGCATGTCAGCCGATTACCGCACCATCGCCGGACCGGGCGAGAACACTTTAATCATCAAAAAATCGCGCTTCATCACCCGCCTGGGCCGCGTCACCACCGAGGCCCAGGCCCAAGCCTTCATCGCCGCGGTGCAAAAGCGCGAGTACAAGGCCAACCACAACGTGCCGGTCTACCTGCTGGGCGACCAAGACCAGATTCAACGGGCCCAAGACGCCGGCGAACCCGCCGGCACGGCCGGGGTGCCGGGGCTTGAGGTGCTCAAGGCGATGGGGTTGCACGACGTGGTCGCGGTGACCACCCGCTACTTCGGCGGCATCAAGCTCGGTGCCGGCGGCCTGATTCGCGCCTACGCCAACAGCGTTCAAGACGCGGTCCACGCCGTCGGCATCGTGCGTCGCGTCGCCATGCGCAAGCTCTCCTTGCGCCTGCCCTACCACCTGCTGGGGCCGGTGCAGCGCTGGGCCGAAGCCACCGGGGTGACCATCGAAGACACCGACTACCAAGCGCAGGTCACCCTGACGCTGGTGGTGAAAGCGGCCGCGGTGCCGGCGACCATCGCCGCCTTGCGCGACCTGACGCTGGGCCAGGCGCTGCCGGTGATCGGCGAGCCGGTCGCCCGGGAGGTGCCGGTGACCGACTGACCCCACCCCTGGACGCCAAAAGCCCCACCCGCAGGCTTGCGGGTGGGGCTCTTGGGTCTTGCTACTTGATGCCCTTGTTGGTCTTTGAATCCTTGTCGGCTGGCGCATCGTCCTTGGCCGTGGCCTGGAAAATGTCGGGCTCCTCGGGCTTCTTGCCGGCCTTCTTGGCGACCTCTTCGAGGCCCTCTTCGGCCTCTTCGTTGGCCTCGTCCATGTCGTAGGCCAGCCGCACCTTCTGGCGAATCTCCGCCTTCATGTCAGGGTGCTCGTCCAGGTAGGTCTTGGCGTTCTCGCGGCCCTGGCCGATGCGCTCATCGCCGTAGCCGTACCAAGAGCCGGACTTGTCGACGATGTCTTTTTCGACCGCCATGTCGATGATCTCACCGGTTTGGGAAATCCCGTGACCGTACATGATGTCGACTTCGGCCACCTTGAACGGCGGGGCCACCTTGTTCTTGACGACCTTGATCTTGGTGCGGTTCCCGATGACGTTGGTGCCGTCCTTGATCTGCTCGGCACGCCGCACCTCCAGGCGAACCGTCGCGTAGAACTTCAAGGCGCGACCGCCCGGGGTGGTTTCGGGGTTACCAAACATGATGCCGACCTTCTCGCGGATCTGGTTGATGAACAAGGCGATGGTCTTGGTCTTGTTGATCGAACCGCTCAGCTTGCGCAGCGCCTGGCTCATCAGCCGCGCCTGCAGGCCGACGTGGGCATCACCCATTTCGCCTTCGATTTCGGCGCGTGGCACCAAGGCCGCCACGGAGTCGACGACGACGATGTCGACGGCCCCGGAGGTCACCAAGGCGTCGGCGATTTCAAGTCCTTGCTCGCCGGTGTCCGGCTGCGACAGTAGCAGCTCGTCGATGTTGACGCCAAGGGCCGAGGCGTACTTGGGGTCCATCGCGTTTTCGGCGTCGATGTAAGCCGCGGTGCCGCCGGCCTTTTGGACCTCGGCCACGGCGTGCAGCGCAATCGTCGTCTTCCCCGAGCTTTCGGGACCGTAAATCTCGACGATGCGGCCCCGCGGGAAGCCGCCGACGCCCAGCGCGTTGTCCAGCGCCAAAGAACCGCTTGAGATCGTGGAGATGCGGGTGTCGACCTTGTCGCCCATCCGCATGATGGAGCCCTTACCGAAGTTCTTTTCGATCTTCTTCAACGCAGCGTCAAGCGCTGCCTGTCGTTCATCTTTAGCCAAAGAGAACCCTCCAATCAGGTTTTGTCTTCCCTTATTCTACAAGAGCGTTCGGGGAAGTGCAAGGAAAAATCGAACGGGTGTTCTGATTATTTTGCCGCCGCTCGCAGCGCCTGTAGCGCGGTGAACAGGCCGGTTTTAACCGCGCGAGCGCGAACCAGCTGGCGGTTGCCCGGGAAGTGGTACAGCGTCGCCGTCGTGCCGGCGGCCGTCGACAGCCCGATCCACACGGTACCGGCGGCCACGCCTTCGTTGGGGCCGGGGCCGGCCACGCCGGTGAAGCTCAGGGCCAAGTCGGCCTCGGCCTGCTCCCGCGCCGCCTGGGCCATCGCCTTGGCCGTCGCCTCGCTGACCGCGCCATCGGCGTCAATCGTCGCCTCGTTGAGCCCGAGCAGCGTCGCCTTGGTGTGGTTCGAGTAGGTGACAAAGCCGCCCTTGAACCACGCGGACACCCCGGCGACCCCGGCCAGCGTGGCCTGGAAGGCGCCGGCGGTCAAGGACTCCGCGGCGGTGATAGTGCAGTGCGACGCGGCCAGGGCCTTGACCAGCTCGGCCTCCAGGCTGTTGGCGTCGCCGTAGCCGTAGAAGTACTGGCCGACGCGACCTAGCACCGTCTGTTCCAGCGGGTCAATCAGCGCCTGCGCCGCCGCCTGCGTCTGCGCCTTGGCGGTGATGCGCAGCGTGACCTCGGTGTCTTTGATGTAGGTGGCCAAGGTCGGGTTGGTCTGCGCATCGATCAGGTCGGCCAACTCGGTGGCCAAAAGCGACTCGCCGATGCCAAAGAAGCGCAGCACCCGGCTTTCAAGCACCGCATCCCCGTGGACCAGCCGGCTCAGGTAAGGCACCAGCTGGCCGGACACCATCGGCGCAAACTCCTTGGGCGGCCCGGGCAAAAGCACGTAGCGCCGGTTGCCGACCGTGCTGACGGCGCCGACCGCCAAGCCGACCGTATTGGGCAAAGGCGTGGCCCCGGCCGGCAGCATCGCCTGCACCCGGTTGTTCGGGGTCATCACCTTGTGCCACTGCTTGGCGTAGGCGTCAAGCACCGCCAGGCTCGGCTGGTCCACCACCAGGTCAACCCCCAGGTGAGCGGCCAGCGTCTGCTTGGACAGGTCGTCTTTGGTCGGGCCGAGGCCGCCGATCAGAATGATCAGATCCGCGCGGCTTTCGGCCAGCGTGATGGCGGCGTCCAGCCGCGGTCCGTTGTCGCCGACCACCTGCTGGTTCAGGCTGTCGATACCCAGCGTCGCGAGTTCTGACGCCAGCACCGACGCGTTGCTGTTGACGATCTGGCCGAGCAAAATCTCGGTCCCCACTGCAATGATTTCTGCTTGCATTTTGCCACCTCTAATAGATTATGCGTTCCGCCTCAGTTTACCACGCCGGCGGCCAAAAAGATTGGGGACGGGCCGTGCCCTGGCAAGTCGCGCCCAAAACTTGTATCCTGAAGACAACTAGGCCGCCGCGCTCGTAACGGCGGTCAAAACCAGGAGGGACCGCTATGCTGAAACCCGCAGCCATCCAAGACCTAGACCAGCTCACAGAACTAGCCGCCCAATTGTGGCCACACCACAATGTCGGCGCCCTTAAAGCGGAGCTCGCCGCGATTATAGCACGGGACCAGTCGCAGTTCTTCTTGATCGGCGCAATCGATTCGCCGATCGGCTTCGCCCAGTGTTCGCTGCGCCACGATTACGTGGAAGGCACCAGCACCAGTCCCGTCGGCTACCTGGAGGGGATTTTCGTCAAGCCGGCCGAGCGCCGCCGCGGCTACGCCAGGGCGCTGGTCGCCGGCTGTGAGGCCTGGGCCAAGGCGCAGGGATGCACCGAGTTTGCCAGCGACTGCGAGCTCGACAACCTCGCCAGCCTGCGGTTCCACCAGGCGCTGCACGTCACGGAAGCCAACCGCATCATCTGCTTCACCAAGGCACTGTGACTGCCGGGCAGGCAACGCGACGGTGCCACAACCAGCCCTTTTGTAGGTGACCCCACACCAGCCGAGCCAAAGCCAGCCGGCCATCACCCTAGGCGACCGGCCGGCCCGGCCCCGAGCGTCATCCCGCGCAAATAAGACGGCCACCGCGCATTCCCAAGTTGGGCAAATGCGCGGTGGCCGTCTTGTGTGTCAGTCTAGAACGAATCCGCGAACACGCCGCGGTTCTTGTAGAAATAGTCGATGCCGGAGTACAGAGTGAAGAACACGGCGGCGTAGAACAACACCAGCCCGATTGGGAAGCCCGCACCGAAGTCCTTCATCAGCAGGAAGATGATGGCAAACATCTGCGTGGCCGTCTTGATTTTGCCCGGCCAGGCCGCCGCCAGCACCTCGCCCTCCTTGGAGAGCAGCAGGCGTAGGCCGGTGACCGCCAGCTCCCGCCACAAGATGATGGCGGTACCCCAGGCGGGAATCGTGCCGTTGGCGGTGAGGAAAATGAACGCGGTCATCACCAACAGCTTGTCGGCCAGCGGGTCGGCGAACTTGCCGAAGTTGGTGACCAAGTGGTTGCGCCGGGCGATCTGCCCGTCGGCGAAGTCGGTCGAAGACGCGCCGACGAAGATTACCGTCGCGACCACTAGGCTCCAGCCGATTTTGGTGCCGCCCAAGGTCAACGCGCCGCTGGGCCAGTCGAAGACCAGAATCAGCGTGAACACTGGAATCAGAAACATCCGAATCGCGGTCAGCTTGTTAGGAAGGTTCATCTTACTCACCTGATTCCGAGGAGCTAGTCGCGGCATCTGCGGTGAAGGTGATCGTGCGAACGATGCGGGTGCCGTTGGACGCATCCACCGCGGTGCCGTTGAGCTTGATGGTGGTCTGCGGCATGTTGCCGGAGCGAATGCTGAAGGTCGTCGCGCCGTCCGGCAGCGCCACGTCCTGGGTGGTGCCGGCGGCAAGCGTCGCCTGCCAGGTGACCGCGTTGTTGACGGTCAAAGAGACCCAGGCGGCGGCGTCACCGGCGCCGATGGTCAGCTTGTTGCCGCTGGCCGGCAGATTGGTGATCGTCGCGGTTTGCTGCGCGGTGTCAGAGGCCGCGACGTTGATCGCCAGCTTGGTCGCCGCCTTCTTCTTGCTCGAGGATGCGGCCGCCTTCTTCTTGCTGGCCGAAGCCGCCTTCTTGCTCGAGGCCGCCGCCTTTTGGCTTGCGGTGTCGGCCTTCTTGTTCGAAGACACCGCGACGGACGAGGAATCGGTCGGAATCGTCTGGCGGTCGCCGGACTGGGCCCGCCAGGCCACCCAGTAAACCACGCCGACCAAAATCACGGCCAGCACCACGATACCGACGGCAAAGCCGTGGCGGCGCAGCTTCTTGGCCGGGCTGTTGACCACGGCCCGGGTCTTGCGCGTCGTGTTCTCAACCGACTGGGTCGCGTATTCCTGCGGCTGCGTGTCCGGAATGTCCTGTTGGAATTGCGTCAGCAAGGCGTCTGCGTCCAGCCCCACCGTCTCTGCGTACTGCTTGATGAAGGCGCGAACGTAAAAATCGCCGGGCAGGGCCGCAAAGCGTCCCTCCTCGATTGCAATCAGATAACGTTTCTGGATTTTGGTGATCTGTTGCAGATCATCCAGGGTGTACCCCTTTTCAATCCGGGCCGTCCGCAGTTTTTGCCCAATTTCATCCATGTGTTTTCTTCACCCGCTAGTCTTAGAATGTCTATTTTCAGTATAGCATGAATCCCCACACTGATGAATTAAGAAATTGTTGAGAAGCCTACTGCAGCCAGCCGCCGGTCACGTACAGGGTCTGGCCGGTCAAGTAATCGGCCGCCGGGTCCAAGAGCATCCGGACAAAATAACGCACATCCGCCGGCTTGGCGAAGCGGCCGGCGGGAATGTCGGCCTCAACCGCCGCAAGCGTCGCCGCGTCGAAGGTGCGATTCATCTTGGTCGCCACCGCCCCAGGCGCCACCACGTTGGCGGTGATGCCCAGGCTTGCGACCTCCTTGGCGTAGGCGTGAACGAACGCGGATTGGCCGCCCTTGACCGTGCTGTAGGCGACCTCCATCGCGCTGCCGCTGCCACCGTAAACCGACCCGATGAAGATCACCCGGCCGTGGCCGCTGCTGGCCAGCTTGTCCTGCAGCTTGGCGACCAGGGCCATCGGCGTCAGCAGATGCACCGCCGCAAGCGCCGCAAGCTCCGCTTGCGTCGTGGCCTTAAACAGGTGGTAGTAGGTCTGCCCGGCGGCAAAAATCACCGCATCCACGGCGAACAGCTGGCCGACCAGGTCATCCAGGTGGTCGCCGTCGGTCAGGTCGTACTGCAGGCTCAAGAAGTCCTGCTTGGGGTAGGCCGCGGCCAGCTCGGCACAGGCGGTCGCCACCCGCTGGGCATTCTTGTGGTAGTGCAGGTACAAAGACCAGCCGTCTGCGGCCAGCTGGGCGGCCACCGCCGCCCCGATGTCGCCCGACGCGCCGATCACTAGGGCCCAGCGCCTCATGCCTCCACCTCCGGGAACACGTGGCAAACCGTCACAGCGTCCAGATCGAACAGCTGACCCGCCGCCTGGTGTAGGTCGTCCAAGGTGACGTCGCGCATCACCCCGGCCAGCTCAAAGGCGTTGACCGCCGTGAAGCTTTGGGTACTCAGCTGGTTGGCCATGCTGTCCAAGGCGTTCATCCCCTGGTAGTACTTGCCAAGCCCCGCCTGCTTCAGCCGGGCGAACCGCGCGGGGTCCAGCACCTGGTCGGCACCCTTGGCGATCACCGCGACCAAGGCGTCGGACAGCGCCTGGGGGTCCTCGGTGTCGCCGGCGAAGGTCAGGAAGTTGTAGGTCGCCCCGGCCTGGTAGTCACAGTCAAAGGAGTCGTCGATCAGCCCCTGGTCGTACCAGTCCTGGTACAAGGCGCCGGAGTCGCCGAACAGCATCTCGAGCAAAAGCCGCACCGCGACTTGAAAGCGGGTGCCGGCCAGGTCGTCTGTGACCGGCCGCTGGCCCTTGATCGCCACGGCCGCCTTGGGCCGCGCGACCGGCAGGCTCAGGCTGCGGTAAGGCAGAATCGTCGCCACGTCGTAGTCGGGGGCGACGCCGCGGGTGATGGGCAGCGCCTTCGCGAAGGTTTTGGCCGCCTGGTTGGCCGCA
This sequence comes from Lacticaseibacillus suihuaensis, assembly GCF_054785075.1. NCBI lineage: Bacteria > Bacillati > Bacillota > Bacilli > Lactobacillales > Lactobacillaceae > Lacticaseibacillus > Lacticaseibacillus suihuaensis. Next base: position 28,464 of record NZ_BAAGBJ010000014.1, read on the forward strand.
ATCAGGTCCAGCGTCGCTTGCGGGTCGACGTTGCCGACCACCGTCAGCGTCATGTTGCTGGGCTGATAGAAGGTGCGGTAGGCGCGGTGCAGCGCCGCCGGGGTGATCTCGGCGATGGACGCAAGCGTCCCGGTGACGTCTTGGGCGACCGGGTGCGTGGGGTACAAGTTGCCGAGCAGGCCGTAGTACAGGCGCCAGCCCGGGGTGTCTTGGTACATCTGGATTTCCTGGCCGATGATGCCTTTTTCCTTGGCCACCGTCTTGTCCGTGAAGTACGGGTCCTGGACAAAATCCAACAAGGTGGTCAGGTTCTCGGCCACCGCCCGGCTGGTTGAGAACAGGTAAGCCGTGGTGTTGGCGCCGGTGAAGGCATTGCTGGCCGCCCCGGTGGCGCCGAACAGGTCAAAGGCGTCGTGGTCGGCCTTTTCAAAGAGCTTGTGCTCCAAAAAATGCGCGATGCCGGCCGGGTCTTCCACCATCTCGCTTTCCCCGGCCGGCACGTACCGCACGTCGATGCCGCCGTAGTTGACGGCAAACAGCGCGTAGGTCTCGTGGTAGTCGGGCTTGGGTACGATCAAGACGCGCAAGCCGTTCTCAAGCGTGACGTCGTGCAGGGTCTCCCCGACCTCCGGATAAGTCTGAGCCATCAGTTCCCCTCCTTGTTGGACAGCAGGTACACCGCCTGCAGCTGCATGGTCGAAGCCACCTGCTGCACCGCCTGCTTGGACACCGCGGCCACGCCGGCGGCAAAGGCCGCGTAGCCGTCTTGGTGCGTCGGCACCAAGGCGTGAAGCAACGCCTGGCGAGCCAGGAAGCGCGGCGCGTCGTAGGCGATCAGCCGGCCGTTGAGCAGGCCATCCTTGATTGTGGTCAAAAGCGCATCGGTGAAGTCGCCAGTCTGCACCCATTCAAGCTGCTGGGCAATCAGCCCCGTCACCACCGCCGCGTCGGCCGGGTCGATGCCGGTTTGAACCTGAACGAAGTGGCGAAACGGGTCCAGCGTTGCGCTGGCGTAGTAAGCCTTGCTGGCCTTTTCCCGCACATTGGTGAAGAGCAAGGACAAGGCTGAGCCACCGAACAGCTCGACGGCCACCAGCCCGGCGTAGTAATCGGCCCCGTAAAGGTCCACGTCGATGTGGTAGCCGAGGTCGAGCTTGGCCTGATTGACGCTGACGGCCACGGTTTGGCGCCGCACGGCCGCCGTGGCCTGATCGATCTGAACCAGGGCCTGGGCCGGGTTGCGCGGGGCAAAGCCCAGCGTCGCGGCCAGCTCGGTCACCGCGGCCGGGTTGACATCCCCCAGCACCACGATTTCGATCTGGTCTTGGGCCAGCATGGTCTGGTAGGTGTGCCACAGCTCGGCGTTGGTCAGCGCCGCAAGCCCCGCCACCGTGCCAAAGCTTGGCACCTGCTGGGCGGGGTCTTCGAAGTACAGCGCCTGCAAGCCCAGGCTGGCCTGGGTCTGGCGGTCCTCGTCCAGGCTGTTGAGGTAATCGATCAGGTTGGCCTGCTCCCGCTCAAACACGGCGGCATCGAACTGCCCCGCCTGCGTCAGCGGCCGGCCCAAGCACTCGCGCAAAAAGGCGAAGCCCTGGGCCAACAGCGGCGCCTGCGCCAAGGTGTCGGCCACCAGGTCCAGCGTCGCCGTCACCCGGTGCAGACCGCCTTCCTTGCCGACGCCGATGCCAAAATTGGCCCCGTACAGCGTCTCCAGCTCCGCGGCCAAGGCGGCCTGGGTCGGATACGCGGCGCAGGCCGTCTCCAACACGCTGGTCAAAAGCGTCCGGGCGGCGTACTGATCGGCTTGGGCCGGCGCCAGAAAATGCACCGCGATGCGGGTGGTTTTGAATTTGGTCGTGGGAATGACGTTCAGGTGAACGCCGGAAGTCAGTTCGATTCTCAAGCTCTCTACTCCTTGGTGCCGGGGACCCGGCACAATTGTTGATGGCGGCGCGGCGCTGGGGTCGCGGTTCAACCCGGCGCTGCCGCGGCCTCGCGCTTGCGGTGGCGACGGCCGGCGCCGCCTACTGCTGGCCGTCTTGCGGGTCGGGCTGGGCGAAGACCTTGCGCGGCTTGGCGCCGTCGGCCGGGCCGATCACCTGGTTTTGGGCCAGGTCGTCGATCAGCCGGGCGGCGCGGTTGTAGCCGATGCGGAAGCGCCGCTGCAGAAGCGACGTCGAGGCGGTTTGCTGCGCGATCACGAAGGCCTTGGCCTCCGGGTACAGCTCGTCGTCGGACTCGGCGGAGCCGCCTTCCTTGACCTCACTTGGCTGCATGTCTGCCTCGTAGGCCGGGGCCACCTGATCCGTGATCGCCGCGACCACGGCCTCGACGTCCTCGGACGGAATGAACGCGCCCTGGATGCGAACCGGCTTGGCGGCGTCGATCGGATCGTACAGCATGTCGCCGCGGCCCAGCAAGGTCTCGGCGCCGTTCGTGTCCAAAATGGTGCGGGAGTCGACCCCGGAAGACACGGCAAAGGCAATGCGCGACGGCACGTTGGCCTTGATCAGGCCGGTGATGACGTCGACGGATGGCCGCTGGGTGGCGATGATGATGTGAATGCCGGCCGCCCGGGCCATCTGGGCCAGCCGCACGATGGCGGTTTCGACCTCGGCGCCGGCGACCATCATCAGGTCGGACAGCTCGTCGACGATCACCACGATGTAAGGCATTTTGGTCAAACCGGCCTCGGGCTGCGCCTGGGCCTTCTGGTTGAACTCGGTCATGTTGCGAACGCCGGTGTCCGAGAAGCGCTGGTAGCGCTTGTCCATCTCGGCGAGCACCTTGTTCAGGGCCGACGGGGCCTTTTTGGCCTCGGTCACCACCGGCGTCAGCAGGTGCGGCACCCCGTTGTAAACCGACAGCTCGACGCGCTTGGGGTCGATCAGCATCAGCCGCACGTCGCTGGGCTTGGTGGTCATCAGAATGCTCGTGATGATGACGTTGATCATCACCGACTTCCCGGACCCGGTCGCCCCGGCGATCAACAGGTGGGGCATCTTGGTCAGATCGAAGGTCACGACCTGGCCGGCGACGTCTTTGCCCAGTGGAATCACCAGCGGCTTGCCCGGGTGCGGCGGGGTCTTCTCCAGCACCTCCCGGTAGCCGACGGTGGCGATGCTGGCGTTGGGGACCTCCAGGCCGATCAAAGGCTTGCCGGGAATCGGCGCCTCGATGCGGATGTCCTTGGCGGCCAGCGCCAGCGCCAGGTCGTCGGCCAGGTTCACAATTTTGGAGACCTTGACCCCGACGGCCGGCTGAATCTCGTACTGCGTGATGCTCGGGCCCAGCGTCGCCGCCTTGACCGTCACCTGTACCCCAAAGCTCTCAAGCGTCTGCTTGAGCTTGACGCGGTTTTGCTTAATCTTCTCCAGCTCGCCGCTTTGGTCGGCCGGCGGAATCGCCGACAGTAGGTCCAGGCCCGGCAGCTGGTAGTCGCTGGCCGAATCCGTGGCCAGCTCGGCCTCATCATCCGTGGCCACCGGCGCCGGCTCGGGCGCCGGCTCGGGCGCTGGTTGCGGCTGCGGCGCCGGTTTCTCCGCCACGTTGATCTGAAAATCATCCTGCGGCAGCGGGTCGGGCAGCACCTTGGCCGCCGGGTCGCCTTGGGGGTCGGCCACCTCAGACGCCGGTGCGGTCGCGGCCGGCTGCGGCTTAGCCGCCTTGGGCTGCCGGCGCGGCCAGTGCCAGCCACCCAGCCGCTCGGCCAGGCCGTTCCAGGCGCCGGCCAGCTTGCCGCCGGTCCAGGAACACGCGGCAAAAAACTGCGCCGGCGTGATGCCCAGCAGAATCGCCAGGCCGACCAGGGCCACCAGGGCGAACAGCACCACCGCCCCGACGCGGCTGATCAGGGGGGCAAACAGGTTGAACAAACCGCCGCCAAGCAGGCCGCCGCCGACATCGGTGGCGGCGCTGGCCCGGGCGAAGTCGCTTTTGAGCAGCCGCCAGGTCACCAGCAGGAAGTGGTCATGCACGGCCAGCTTGCCCATGCTGTTGGCCGTCCAAAGCCCCAGGCCGGATAGCGCCACCAGGGTGCTGCCACCCCAGTAGCGCGGCGCGACCTTGGGCAGTCGGCCGGCGACCAGAAGCCAGATGCCCAAGGCAAACAAGCCGGCGGCCAGCACCTGATAGGCGTTGCCGACCGCCAGGCGCAGGCAGTTGGCCAGCCCGGTGCCGATCAGACCGAGGTGAAACCCGGCGAGCAGCGCCACAAGCATGAAGCCCACGCCGATCCAGTTCAGCGTGTGGTCGGTTTTTTTGCGGCGCGGCGTCGGGCGGCGCTTGCGCTTGGTTGCGGTTTTTCTGGTTGCCATCGGTCTCCTCCACAAAAGCTACTGCTTGTTCATCGCGGCCTTCAGCGCCAAGGCCAGCGGACTTTCGCCGGCGTCTTGGTCCTGGCCGCTGTACTGCTTCAACAGCTTGGCGTCCTCACGCTTGCTGGACCGCTTGGCGCCTTTCTTGATTGGCTCGGTGTTGCCGCAGTTTTGGCACTTGAAGTACTCGCCCTTGGCCCCTTGCAGCACCACCATCTTCTTGTGACACTGACTGCAGCGGTGGTTGGACAGCCGGGCGTCTCTGGCGCGGCTGTAGCTGCAAGTCGGGTTGCTGCAGACCAGCCGCACCCCGTTTTTGGTCGTTTTCTCCGCCAGCCGCGACCCGCAAGTCGGACACAGCTTCTGCGTCAGGTTCGGGTTGCGGTAGGCGACGTCGCTTCTGCGAATCTCCCGCACCAAGGTGGTGGTGGTCGCCTTGATGTCGGCGATGAAGGCGGCACGGGTCACCGTGCCGGCCTCGATGCCGGCCAAGGCCGCCTCCCACTTGGCGGTCAGATCAGGCGTGACCAAGGCGGGGTTGACGAGCGTGAGCAGCTGGTTGCCCTTGGCCGTCACGGTCAGGCCGCGGCCGACCTTTTGCATCAGCTGGCTTTTTTGCAGCTTCTCGATGATGTCGGCTCGCGTCGCCGGGGTGCCTAGCCCGTGTTGATCCATCCGGCCCAAAAGCGCCGCTTCGCTGAGCAAAGGCGGGGCCTGGGTGGTGCGAACCACCACCGCCGCGGTGCCGGCCAGCGTGTCACCGACGGCAAGCGGCGCATCCTGACTTATCGCGACGTCCTTGAAGCCCGGCGCCACCACCGCGGTGGTCGTCAGCGTGAAGGTTTCGCCGGCGCCGGCCAGCGTGTAGGTCGTGACCGTGGCGCGGTAGGCCGGCTTGAACAAGTCGATGAAGCGGTCGGCGATCAGGCGGTACAGCTTGAGCTCCGTAGCACTCAGGTGGCTCAGGTTGACCGGCTCCTCGGTGGGAATCAGGCCGTAGTGGTCCCGCACCTTGGCGTCGTTGTAGACGCCGGGGGTCGCGGCCGCGTTGCGTGAGAGCTGCGCCGCCGTTTTGCTGTAGCCGCCGATGGCCTGAAGCCGCCGCGGCATGGTCGCCGCGAGATCGCGAGTCAAATAGCGCGAGTCGGTTCGCGGGTAGGTCACCAGCTTCTCGCGTTCGTACAGCTGCTGCAAGCTGTTGAGCGTCTGCTTGGGCGACAGGTCGAACTGGTCGCTGGCCGCCTGCTGCAGCGTGTTCAAGTCGTAGGGCAAAGGCGGCGTTTCGACGACGTCTTGTTGCGCCGCCGCGGTCACCACAAGCGCCTGATCGGCCAACGCTTCGGCCAGTTGATCGGCTTCATCCTGGCTCAGGCACCGGGCGAGCTTGGCGGTACCCTGCGGCGTCGTCACGCTCAGCTGCCGGTACGCTTGCGGCACGAAGGCGGCGCGTTGTCGCTCCTGCTCCGCCACGAAGGCCAGCGTCGGCGTCTGCACCCGCCCGGCGGCGAGCGAATCTTGGTACTTGACCGTCAAGGCGCGTGAGACGTTCAGCCCCACCAGCCAGTCGGCCTCGGCCCGGGCCAGCGCGGCCTGATACAGATTCTCGTACTCGCTGGCCGGCTTGAGGTTGTCAAAGCCGTCTCGAATCGCCGCGTCGGTTTGCGACGAGATCCACAGCCGCAGCAGGGGCTTGTCGAACTTCAGGTAATCAAAAATGTACCGCGCGACCAGCTCCCCTTCGCGCCCGGCATCCGTGGCGATAATCGCCGCCTCAACGTCCGCTCGCTTGGCCAGCTTGGCCACCACGTTCAGCTGCCGCCGCGTCTCCCGCAGCGGCGTGATGCCCAGCGACTCGGGCATCATCGGCAGCGTGTCGAAGGTCCACTGCGCCCATTCCGGGTGGTAGTCCTCCGGCATTTTAAGCGTCAGCAGGTGGCCCAAAGACCAGGTCACCAGGTACCCGGCGCCTTCAAAGTAGCCCTCCTGCTTCTTGGTCGCCCCGAGGACCCGGGCGAGCTCCTTGCCCACGCTGGGCTTTTCGGCTAAGACGAGTTTCATGCGACCTCCTAATCAGTGCTTCTTCTATAGAAAACGGTTGCTCACTTGAGCTTATCGTGCGGGTAGGTGTGAACGCGCTGCAGCCCGGCGAAGTCCTGCTGCCGAAGCGCCTCGTAAATCACCAGCGCCGCGCAGTTGGACAGGTTCAGGGCCCGGACGTCTTCGGTCATCGGAATGCGAACTGCCAGCTCTTCATGCGCTCGCATGAAGGGCTCGGGCAGGCCGGTGGTTTCCTTGCCGAACATGAAGTAATGATCGACGCTGGTGTCAGCCAGGTCGACATCCGAGTACGTTCGCGACGCAAACTTGGAGACCAGGTACAGGTGCGTCAGATCCGGCACCGTCGCCATGAAGTCGGCCAGTGAGTCGTGGTACTGAATTTTGACCGCGTCCCAGTAATCCAGCCCGGCGCGTCGCAGGTGCTTGTCGTCCGTTTCAAAACCCAGCGGCCGAATCAGGTGCAAAAAACTGCCGGTGGCCGCGGCCGTCCGGGCAATGTTGCCGGTGTTAGCCGGGATCAGCGGTTCGAACAATACAATGTGGTTCGCCATAATTTCCTCCACTCGCGCCGCAAGCGACACGGCGCCATTCTGAAGTCTAGTGTAGCACAAGTTCGCCGCCGCGGCGCGGCGGGCAAGCGCCACGCGGCGGCGCTGGCGGTGGTCGGGCGGTACTGAAACGACACGTGGCGCCGGGCAGACGCGGCAGCGGCCTGCTTGGTCCGTCGCTCGGGGCATGGACCGCCCCCAGCGCCGCCCCGGCGCTACCCGCCTCGCCAACCACGCCGGCCGCCGCTCTGGCCACGTCGAGCTACAGCCGGCAACGCGGCAGCGGCCTGCTTGGTCCGTCGCTCGGGGCATGGACCGCCCCAAGCGCCGCCCCGGCGCTACCCGTCCCGCTAAACCCGCCGGCCGCCGCTCTGGCCACAAAAAAACGCATCGCCTCGGTGTCAAGCACGGCAAGGCAATGCGTTAGTGAAGCTTTCCATCGCTAACTTTTATCAATTTCCCAAAAGCAAGCCCTGATAAAAGCCAGAAATAAAAATGCTTAAGAGTAATTTAACACCCGGTGTCAAAGAATTCAACCCTATTTTTCACAATTGTTCACCTGTAACAATTCGACCCCCACGTGGATGCTGGCCGGCGGCTGCTCAAGCATCGCCGCGCGGCGCTCCGCCGGGGCCTGCCAGGTCAGGGGCGTCATCGCCATCAGGTCGGCAAACTGTGCCTTTGTCAGCGGAAAGTCGTAGGCGATATGTTGTACAGTTGTTTTCGGATAATGCACAATAAACCGTTCCTTCACCTCCGCATTGGAGTAGGTCGCCTTGTCCGTGTCGTGGTACAGCCCGACGCGCAGCTCGCGCAGGTAGTCGCTGGCCGGAATCACCTTGAACAGGCGGCCGTCCGGCGCCAACACCCGGTCGAACTCGGCGTAAGCCCCTGGCGAAAACAGGTCGACGATGGTCGTGAAGCTGCCGGCCAAAAACGGCAGTCGCGCCAGGTCGGCGACGCAAAAAATGGCTGGCGAATTCAACCCGCCGGCCAGCTGAATCGCCGGGGCGGAGATGTCAAAGCCGACGCCGGTCGCCCCGCTTGCTGTCAGGTAGGCGGTCGGGGTGCCTTCGCCGCAGCCGATGTCCAAGAAGCGGTCGGCCTCGGTCAGCTGCGCTTGAATCGCATCGAGGAACGGCTTGAAGAACCCGGCGTCCAGCATGCGCCGCCGGGCCGCCAGCATCGGGGCGAGGTACTCCGTGGCCACCGGCTTGTTCAGGAAGTTGACGGTGCCCTTCTTGGCCAAGTCGAAGCGGTGCTGGTTCTCACACGTCAGGCTCAGGCCGTCGACGGCCAGCGGCTTGTGACACACTGGGCAGGCGAACAGTGGCCCAAGGGCCGCCATCGCCGCCGCCTTTTCACTGATTTTTCGCACAGATTGTGCTCCTCTCTGTCACTTCCCCCGAATTTAAAGTAGACTAGGGGAAAACCCCCAAAGGAGGGTAACATGCTTTCGGTCTATAAATTCGATGATACCGTGGGGAAGATGAAGGCACAAGACAAAATCGAGGCCAACGTCTGGATCAACGTGGTCGATCCGACCCCCGAAGAGCTGATGAAGCTGCAGAAAAAAGCGCGGGTGTCCGAAGACTTCCTGCTGTACGGCATGGACCCCGACGAAGGGGCGCGTTACGAGTACGACGAGGACTCGGACGCTCACCTGATGATCTACGACATGCCGGTCGCCGCGCTGGACCCCAAGGGCCGCGCGACTTACCAAACCGTGCCCTTGGCCATCATCATCACCAGCACCGCCCTGATCACCATCGACGCCAACCCGCAGCCGCTGCTCGCGCTGTTTGCCGAGGGCAAGGTGCCAAACTTCAACCCCAAGCTCAAGAACAAGGCGGCGCTGTTGATGCTTTACAAGGCGACCGTCGCCTACCTGGCCTACCTCAGAGACATCAACAAGGCCAGGGAGGCGCTTGAAAACAAGCTGCAAAACAACCTCAAAAACGAGGAACTCTACGCCTTGATGGGCATTCAGCGCGGCTTGGTCTACTTCATGATGAGCCTCAAAACCGACCGCAACGTGCTGCTGCAGCTGCAGCGCAGCAACCCCTTGCGCCTCAACGAGGAGGACCAAGACCTCCTAGACGACATCTTGATTGAAAACCAGCAAGGGACCGAAATGGCGCAGATTTCCAACTCCATCATCAACGAAACCGCCGACACCTACTCGTCGATCATCTCCAACAACATGAACGGCGTGATGAAGTTTTTGACCGCCTACTCGATCATCTTGACCATCCCCACCCTGGTCTTCTCGTTTTACGGCATGAACGTCGAGCTGCCGCTGGCCAACATGCACGTGTCGTGGATCATCACCATCGTCATCTCGCTGGTGATCGCGATTCTGCTGGGCTTTCAGTTCTGGCACCGCAAGTACTTCTAAGCCGAATATGCAGCCGGTAGCGGCCGCCATCGTGCGGTTCGCCGGTGCCACCGCCGCCAAGTCGATTCGGACTTGGCGGTTTTCGCGTCCCACCAGCGGCTAAAATGCGGCGAATTCCGAACTTTGGCGGCCGCCAAGCAAAAATAAATTGACTTTTCCCGAATTTAACCGTATATTTCGGGGTGGTGCGTAAAACACCCGCCGAGCCCGGTGCAATGTTCGGCTTTTGACGAAAGGACGATTTTCATGGAAATTTTTGATTACGAAGACATCCAACTGATTCCCAACAAGTGTGTGGTTCGCTCACGCAGCGAAGTGGACACCACGGTTGAATTCGGCGGCCGCACGTTCAAGCTGCCGGTGGTGCCGGCCAACATGCAGACCATCATCGACGAGCCGCTGGCCGTCCAGCTGGCCCAAAGCGGTTACTTCTACGTGATGCACCGCTTCAACCCGGAAACCCGCACGGCCTTCATCCAGGACATGCACGACAAGAACCTGTTCGCCTCGATCTCCGTCGGGGTCAAAGACAGCGAGTTCGCCTTCATCGAGGCGCTCGCCCAAGCCAAGCTGGTGCCTGAGTACATCACCATCGACATCGCCCACGGCCACGCGCAGATCGTGATCGACATGATTCAGCACATCAAGCGCCTGCTGCCCCAAAGTTTCGTCATCGCCGGCAACGTCGGCACCCCGGAAGGCGTTCGCGAGCTTGAAAACGCCGGCGCGGATGCCACCAAGGTCGGCATCGGCCCGGGCAAGGTCTGCATCACCAAGCTCAAAACCGGCTTTGGCACCGGCGGCTGGCAGCTGGCGGCCTTGCGTTGGTGTGCCAAGGCGGCGCGTAAGCCGATCATCACCGACGGCGGCATCCGCAACAACGGCGACATCGCCAAGTCCCTGCGCTTCGGCGCCACGATGTGCATGATCGGCTCGATGTTCGCCGGTCACATCGAAACCCCGGGCAAGAAGGTCGAAAAGGACGGCAAGCTCTACGCCGAGTACTTCGGCTCCGCCTCCGAGTACCAAAAGGGTGAGCGCCACAACGTCGAGGGCAAAAAAATCCTGCTGCCGGTCAAGGGTCACATCCAAGACACCCTGACCGAAATGCAAGAGGACCTGCAATCCGCCGTGTCCTACGCCGGCGGCCGCGACCTCGCCGCCTTGACCAAGGTCGATTACGTCATCGTCAAGAACTCGATTTTCAACGGCGACCAATACTAAACAGCAAGCCAGCCCCGCGCAGTTGCGCGGGGCTGGCTTTGTCCATAGCGTCATTCGGCCGGCCGGTAGTCCAAGGTGCTGCCGACCACCACGCGGGGCCGAATCGCCGGGCTCAGGTACAGCGCGTTGGCCAGGCCACCGTCCTTAGGTTGCGGGGCAAACATCAGCGTGACGTGGCCGATGCTTTGGAGGTTGGCGTTGGCCAACGCCCCGACCGCGGTGATCGTGTAGGTCGTCTCGTCGATGGTCAGCGTGTCGCCAGCGGCCAGGCGCAGCTTGCGCTGGGCCGCCTGGTCCAAGAAGCGCTGGATCACCGCGACCTGGCGCAGGGCCGCCGTCGCGCTGTCGTCAAAAAGAATCACCATCGGGTCGCGGTCGCTCAGCGCCTTGGGCCCGACCGCCGTAATCGTTGCCTTGATGCTCATGCTATCGCCTGCTTTCTGCTTTTGCCTCAATTGTAACACGCCTTGCATGGTATACTGAAAGCGTTCAAACTGACTGAGGAGGCACTTAACTTATGAAACAAACCGTGATTCTCGGCGGCTACACCAAGCGTGGCGGCGCCGGCATCTACCGCGCCGCGTTCGACAGCGCGACCGGCGAGCTGACCGAACCGACCCCGCTGGTCTCAACCATCGGCAGCCCGACCTACCTGGCGGTGTCCAAGGCGAACTTCGCCTACGCCGTCGATGCCGGTCAAGGCGTCGGCGGGGTGGCCACCATCGACCTGAACCAGACCCCGGCCAAGGTGATCGCTGAAGTGCTGGTGCCGGGCTCAAGTCCCGCCCACATTTCGATCGACGAAACCCGCCAGCTGGTTTTTGCCAGCAACTACCACGAAGGCCGCGTCAACGTCTACAAGATTCAGCCGGACCACACGCTGGTGGCAACCGATGTGGCGCAGCACGACAACGCCTTGCACGGTCCCAAACCCGAGCAGGCAGACGGCGCCCATGTCCACTACGCCGCGTTGACCCAAGACCAGCGCTTAGCCGTGGTCGACCTGGGCATCGATCAGGTCAGCACCTACCCGGTTTCGGCCGCCGGCAAGCTCGGTGAGCCGACCATCCTGAAGCTGCCGGCAGGCTACGGGCCGCGCCACCTGGCCTTCAACTCGGCTCACAACATCGCCTACCTGCTGGGCGAGCTGTCCAGCCAGGTCAGCGTCTTGCCTTACGACCCGGCCACCGGCGCCTTCACCCTGGGCCAGACGCAATCGACCATTCCGGCCGACTGGCACGACTTCAACGGCGCCGCCGCGATTCGCATCAGCGCAGACAACAAGTTCTTGTACCTGAGCAACCGCGGCCACAACAGCCTGAACGTCTACGCCATCTCGGCAGACGGGCTGAGCCTGAGCCTGATCCAGCAGCTGCCAACCGAAGGCGACTTCCCCCGCGACTTCGCGCTGGACCTCACCGAGTCCTACGTGCTGGCGGTGAACCAGAAGTCCGACAACGGCACCTTGTACCGCCGCGATGCCGCGACCGGCCTGCTGACCGAAATTCAAAAAGACATCAAGACCCCGGAGGCCGTCAACGTGTTGTTCCTCAACGCCGACTAATCCGGTTGCGCCGCCTCGCTTGCCGAGGCGGCTTTTTGTTTGCCTGTGCGGCAGCCACGCCACAATACGCGTCATGGCATAAATTAGTAATGCCATAAACAAAGTTTTCTGGTATCCTAGAACACAGACCTGCAAACTCAGCACCCCGCGTGCGGAACGGAAGTGACTCATGTATCAGCTATGCACAGACTCCGGATGTGACCTGCCCCAAACCCTGCTTGACGACCACCACGTCGCGGCGATTCCCTTTCACTACAGCGTCAACGGCACCTTGATGACCGACGCCTTGGGCGAGACGCACGCCAGCGACGCGGTTTACGCCAAGCTGCACGCCGCTGAAGCGGTGTCGACCACGCAGATCAACGTCGGCGAGTACCACGCCTTCTTTTCGCCCTTCGTCGCGGCCAACGTGCCGGTGCTATACCTCGGCTTCTCCGGCGCCTTGTCCGGGTCGCTGGACAGCGCCAGGCAGGCCCGGGCACTGCTCTTGGCCGACCACCCCGGCGCCGTCATCACCATCGTCGACACCCTGGGGGCCAGCGGCGGCGAGGGCCTGTTGGTCCTGCACGCCGCGGCGATGCAGGCGGCCGGCGCCACGCTTGACGAAGTGGCCGCCTGGGTCACGACCCACCGCCAGTTCATGCACCACTGGGTCACCGTCGACGACCTGGACCACCTGGTTCGCGGCGGTCGCCTGCCCAAAGCGGCCGCCGTCATCGGTGGCATGCTCAAAATCAAGCCGATGCTTGAAATTGACGCCACCGGGCGCGTGAAGCTCAGCGGCAAGGCGCGGTCGCGCAAGGCCGCCTTGGGGAAGCTGGTCGCCGCGGCCACCGCGGCTTACGACGCCGACCCCCAGCAGACGCTGATGCTGGCCACCGCCGGCGACTGGGCCGCCACGGCGGTGGTGGCCGAAGCCATCCGCGCCGCCCGGCCGGCGGTGCAGCTGCTGATTCGCCCGGTCAGCTTGACCATCGCCTGCCACACCGGCTACGGCTGCATGGCGGTGTTCGGCATGACCGCCACGACGCGGGTTTAAGACGTCAACAAGGCCCCTGACTGCCTGCAGGGGCCTTGTCTTCGGTGCGACCGCCATCATTCAGAAGCGACCGTCCGGTACTGACGCGCGAACTGCTTGGCCGACACCACGCGGTGATTGGTCACATCCAACACATCGCCTGGATAGCCCAGCACGTACATGCCGTAGCCGGCAAAACCGCCGCCCAGCGTCCCCACCGCACCGACTTTCAGATTCGTCGCCGCATCCGGCGAAAGGCCGGCCATCAAAATGCGCAGATGCCCGTCCAACCAGCACAAGTAATGCGCCGCAAAAGCCTGCTGCACCCAAGGCGGCTTTGGCGCCGCTTGGTCAATCACCCACACCGTCGCCGGGCGATTCTTGTACCACACCATCATCACACCCATCCCTCTCCTGAATCACCCACAGGATAGCACCGCATTCCGGCGATTGCGCGAACAATTCTGTCACCTCGGCCGCAGGATTGACCGGGTAGTCCCGAGGTCCGGGCCAAAAACCGCTTGCAATGCCTCAGGCAGCATGGTAGGCTACTTCCAGACAAACATTAGCGGCGCGGCCGCCAACGTTCGCCAAAATAAGGAACGACAGAGAGCGTTCTTTTTGGAGGAAAATTGAATATGCAAACTTCAGCAGCGCGTTCTACTGACCATCTGTCGCACGAGCAAAAACTCGTGATGGCATCCACCGCATCGGGCTTTTCGCTAGAGAACATGGACATCATGTTCCTCTCGTTCGCATTGACACCGATCATCGCCGAACTCCACATTTCAAGCGGAGCCGCGGGATTGATCGGGTCGATCACCAATGTCGGCATGTTGGTCGGTGGGGCGCTTTTTGGTCTGCTCGGCGACCGCATCGGCCGGGTCAAGACCTTCTCCCACACGATTCTGATTTTCGCCATCGCCACGGCGCTGATGGCCTTTGCCAACAACATCTGGCTGATTTACGCCCTGCGCTTTTTGGCCGGCATCGGGGCCGGCGGTGAGTACGGCGTCGGCATCGCGCTGATCGCCGAGAGCTTCGTGTACGACCGCATCGGCCGCATGACCTCCGTCGCCGCCATCGGTGGCCAGATCGGCGCCATCATCGCGGCGCTGGCCGCCTCCGTCATTTTGCCGCTGTGGGGCTGGCATGCCCTGTTTTTGCTCGGCGTCTTGCCGGTGGCCCTGACCTTCTTCGTGCGAGCTCACCTGCACGAATCGGCGACCTTCCTTGAGGCCCGGGCGAAGGCGAAGCAATTGCACCAGCGCGTCGCCTTCTCCGAGCTGTTCAAGACCCGCCACCTGGCCGCCCAGACCCTGGGGCTGATGGTGATGACCATCGTCCAGATTGCCGGCTACTTCGGCCTGATGAACTGGCTGCCGGTGATCGTCCAAAAGCAGCAGGGCCTGTCCGTCTCCGGCTCCGCCCTGTGGATGGTCGCGACCATCTGCGGGATGTGCGTCGGCATGGCCGTGTTCGGTAACATTCTCGACCACCTCGGCCCCCGCTGGGCGTTCGGCCTGTTCCTGACCGCCAGCGCCTTGATCGTGTTCGCCATCACCCTGGCGCATTCCAGCGCCGTGCTGGTGATTATCGGCGCCGTCGTCGGCTTCTGCAGCAACGGCATGTTCGGCGGCTACGGGGCCGTGATCAGCCAGCTGTACCCGGCTCGCATTCGCTCGACGGCCAACAACGTGATCATGAACGTCGGCCGCGCGATCGGCGGCTTCTCCTCCGTGGTCATCGGCCTGTTGATGGACCACTACACGCTGACCATCACGATGGGCTTCCTGTCGGCCCTGTACATCATCTCACTGGTCACAATGCTGGGCCTGCCGGGGCTGCGCGACCTCAGTCACCGGGCCCGGGCCTAAGCCCGGCCGCAGCATCGCGCCAAAAAGGCTTCCCTGCCAGTCACGGGGAAGCCTTTTTGGTGCCGGCCGCGCCGAAGCCACCGCCGATCGACTCGGGCGGTGGCTTGGTGGTTGGTGGCCTGATTGCGGCGATGCGGTGGCGGCGAGGCGGGAATGCCCGGCCCCGCCGCGGTTGGTGCAAGCCCCCTGTCAGTTCGGCACCGCAGCTACCTCGCGTGGCGAGTAGGCGCCGGGCTGTGCGGCAGGGGGATGGTGGTCCACACCCTGGTGGTCGGCCCCAATCGGAGGAGGCCGTTGCGCGAAAACGTCGACGTTGTTGCCTGGTTCGGCATGGCATGGGTGGGGGTACTGGGAATGCTTATGTCCCGGACCTTCCCCCTAAGCAGAAGAGTTGCAAGCGCTGCGGCCGCGGCGCCTTCCCTGCCCGTTGACAATCATCTGACTATAATGTAAGCCCTGCCAATCTCACTGTCAACTTTTGAGCTCACGCGCCACCAAAAAACCGACCTGCAGGCGCAGGCCGGTTTTGGCGGTTGAATCTAGTAGGCGATCACCTTGGTGCCGTGGGCCTCTTGCACCCCGGCCGCCGCCATCACCGCGTCGACGTTGGCGGCCGTGACGCCGCCGCCCGGCAGGATCGCGATGCGCCCGGCCGCCAGGGTCACCAGCTCGCGCAGGTGCGACAGCGTCGCCGAAATCGGCTGCGTCAGCGGCCCCCCGTGGGTCAAAATGCGCTCGACGCCGTGGGCGACCAGCCAGTCGATGGCCGCCGGCTGCTGCGCTTCGGGAATCGCGTCGAAGGCCATGTGCATCACAACGGTCGCGCCACCGGCCGCGGCAATCAGGTTGGTCATCGCCTCTTCATCGAGCCAGCCGTCCGGCGTCAACGCGCCGAAGGTCACCGCGTCGACGCCGAGCTCCTGGGCGACGAACAGGTCGGTCTCCATGATTTTGAGCTCCGTATCCGAGTAGACGAAGTTGCCGCCGCGGGGGCGGATCATCGCCACCACCGAGACGTCGTGGTCGTGGGCGTACTGCGTGGTCGCCGCCATCACCCCACGCGAGACGGTGGTGCCGCCGGCCGGCAGATTGTCGTTGAGCTCGATGCGCAAAGCCCCGGCCGCGATAGCCTTGGGGACATTCGTGAAGTTTTCAACACAGACTTCTTTGATCATGATTAGACCTCCCAATTAAACCAGCAGCAGCGCGAACACCACCACGCCCAGTGCGATGCGGTACCACCCGAACGGCTTGAAGTCGTGGGTCTTGACGAAGCGCAGCAGCCACTTGATTGACACCACCGCCACCAGGAACGACACGACCATCCCGGTCAGAAGAATCGCCCACTGATCGCCGGTGAAGCTGTTGCCGTTCATCAAGAACTTGCCGATTTTGAGGATCGACACGCCGACCATGGTCGGAATCGCCAGGTAAAACGAGAACTCCGTGGCGGCGACGCGGCTGGTGCCCAAGATGATGGCCCCGAGAATCGTGGCGCCGGAGCGGCTGGTGCCCGGCACAATCGACAGCGCCTGGAACAGCCCGATGAACAGGGCCGTCTGGAAGCTGATGTCGGCCACCGTCGCGATGCGCGGCGCCCGGTCGCGAAAGGCGTTTTCGATGATGATGAACAAGATCCCGTAGACGATCAGGGTGGTGGCGACCACCACCGGCGTGTGCAGGTGCTCGTCCATCCAGTCGTTGAGCGGCAGGCCGATGACGACGGACGGCAGCACCGCCACGATCACCTTGGCCCACAAAAGCCAGATGCTGTTGCGCTCGGGCTTGGGCTTGCGCCAGTCCAGCGGGTTAAGCTTGTTGAAGTACAGCAAAATCACGGCCAGGATGGCGCCGAATTGAATGACGTACTCGAACATCGCCATGAAGTCCTTGCTTTGGTTGATCGTCACCACCTGGCTGACCAGGTCAATGTGGCCCGTCGAGCTGATCGGCAGGAACTCGGTGAGCCCCTCCACGATGCCGATGACGATGGCCTTCAAAATGTCTAGCATTGCTTCCTCCTCTAATCTCCAATGCTTCCAGTATACAGGCTCAGCCGCCGGCCGCCACCGGTTTGCAAAAACTTATGGGAAATTTTCGCGGCCGCGGTGATATTTCCCGGGAAATATCACCGCGGCCAAAAGAGACCAGCCTCGCACCACGCGAGGCTGGTCTCTTGAATCCCGGCTACTGGCGGTCTTTGGCGCCCATCACGAAGGCGGCGACGCAGCCAAAGCCGGTGTGGCTGGCGATGGTCAAGCCGATTGGGCCGACCTGAATGTTGGCGGTCGGCGCCTGGGCCAGGATGCGGTCCTTGACGAAGTTGGCCGCGTCCCAATCGCCGCTGGTGGCGATCAAAAGCGGCTGCTCCGGGTCGCTCGGCAAGGCAGCCAGCAGGTGGTCGGCCAGCGCCTGCAGCGACTTTTTGCGCGAGTGGATTTTGCCGACCATCCGCAGGTGACCGGCCGGGTCGACGTCCAAAAGCGGCTTGATGTTCAAAAGCGTCCCCAGGGTCGCGGCGGTGCGAGACACCCGGCCGCCGTGGTACAGGTAGTCCAGCGAATCCACGGTGAACCAAGACTGCAGGCGCAGCGCGTTGCCGTCGAACCAGGCGGTCAGCTCGGCCAAGGTCGCCCCGCTGTCGCGTAGCCGAATCGCCTCAAGCACCATGCGGCCCTCACCGGCGCTGGCGCCGAGCGTGTCGACAATCGCGATGGTCGCGTTCGGGAACTCCTCGAGCAACAGCTCGCGAGCCTGCCGGGCGCTGTTCAGCGAGCCGGACAGTCCGCTTGAAAAGCCGATGTAGGCGATCGGCGTCCCCGCAGCGACGTAGGGCCGAAAGAAGGCGGCGTACTCGGCAATGTTAATCTGCGCCGTGGTCGGCATCACGCCGCTTTTGATCTGGGCGTAAAAGTCCTCGAGCTCGTAAGTCGCGCCCATGTCGTCGGTCAGCTCTTGCTCGCCCACGGTGAAGTGAAACGAAACAATGCCCACTTGCTTCTCTTTCAGGGTGGCCAGCGGCAAGTCGCAGGCTGAATCAGTCAATAATTGGTACATCTTCCCACTTCCTCATTCCTAGCTTGTCGCCTAAGGATACCATATCCGAAGGCAGTGCGGCAGTTAAGTGCAACTTTGTGTGTAGCACCGGGTGCCACAGGTCCAGGGTGGCGCAGTGCAGCGCCTGGCGGCCGATCAGCCGCTGGCTGCCGCCGTACAGGTCATCGCCGAACAGCGGATGACCGATGGCGGCAAAATGAACCCGGATCTGGTGCGTCCGGCCGGTGTGAAGCGTCACCAGCACCAGGCTGGCCTGGCCGCTTCGCGCAAGCCTCCGGTACTCGGTCACCGAGGGCTTGCCCCCCAGCACCACGCCGCGCTTCATGTAAAACTCCTGGGTGCGGCCGATCGGCAGCACCAGCCAGCCGTGCGGCGCAAGCGCCGCCCCCTGCACGAAGGCCAAGTAGCGCTTGACCAAATCCCTTGAGTGCAGCTGGCGGTCCAGCAGGCTGTGAACGAAGCCGTGCTTGGCGAACAGCATCAACCCGCTGGTGTCGCGGTCCAGCCGGGTGACGACGTGAATGGCGGTGCTTTCCGCCCCGCTGGTCGCCAGATAGGCCTTGACGAAGTTGGCCATGCTGTCGTTTCCCTTGGCCGCGTCCGGAATCGAGGCGACGCCGGCCGGCTTGTTCACCACCAGCAGGTAGGGGTCCTCATAGACGATGTCAAGCGTTCCGGGCGTCGGGACGACGGTGTCGACCGGTACTTCCGGCGCCAGCTGCACCAGCACGACGTCGCCCGGGCGTAGCCGAAAATCGGTGGTGCGTTGCCGGTGGTTGACGAAGACGTAGCCCTTGCGGTACTTCATCCGCTTGAGCTGGATGCTGGACAGCCCCTGCGCCTTCAAGAAGCTGCCGAGCTTGATTCGCGCCGCACCCGTGTAGGTCCACTTGAACCTCACGGCTGCTTCTTGGCGCCGATGAAGGCGTCCTCCACCCGGTCCCAAAAGTGCATGTGCCGGTACCTAGCGAAGTGAATCCGCTCGTCGGCGATGCGAAAGCGAATCTCGGTGACCAGCTGCGGCGTGATGGTGAACTGGTCGATGGTCATCAGGTAGTCCTGGAAGGGCTCGGGCCGCAGCACCACCCACTCGTCCGGCGCCAGGATCAAAGGCGCCGCCAGCGTCCGGAACACGCGGTTGTTGATCGAGGCAATCTCGGTCACCTGCATCGCGTCCAGCCGCGGGTGGATCACCGCCCCGCCGTTACTCTTGGAGTAGGCGGTCGACCCGGTCGGCGTGGCGACGCACAGGCCATCGCCGCGGAAGCTTTCAAAGAAGTTCTCCTTGATGTAGACATCGGTTCGCATGGTGCCACCGGTGCGTTTGAGCGTCGCCTCGTTGAGCGCCAGGTAATGCGAGGTGGTGCCGTCCTCGTAGTCGGCCAAGACGTCGAGCAGCGGGTAGGACACGCTTTCGCCCGAGTCGTTCTTCAAGGCCTCCACCAGCTCCTCGAGCTCGTAGTCGCGCCAGTCGGTGTAAAAGCCGAGGTGGCCCGTGTGAACCCCGATGAACCGCACCGTGGCCAGCGCGTTGGCGTAGCGGTGAAAGGCAGACAAAAGCGTCCCGTCGCCGCCGATGGTGATCACGACGTCGGGATGGTCATCGGCCAGGGTGAAGCCGGCCGCCGCCAGCAGCGTTTTGAGCTTAGTTTCGGCCTGGCGCGTCTGAGCGCCGGAGTTGGCCACAATCGCAATGCGCATCTAATCATCCTTCTTGTCTGACGCGTGGTACGGCGGCAGGCTTTGGCCCTTGCCGTAGGAGAACAACTGCTGGGCCTCCTGAATTTCCTCGCGAATCTCGGACATCTCGGTGTCCAGCATGAACGAGGCCTCGGCCGCGCGTTTGAGCCGCTCCTTGAGCGCCGTCGGGAACTCGCCTTGGTACTTGTAGTTCAGGCTGTGTTCGATGGTGGCCCAGAAGTTCATCGACATCGTGCGAATCTGAATCTCGGCCAGCAGCTTTTTTTCGCCATGCACCAGCTGGACCGGATACTCGATCACCATGTGGTAGCTGCGGTAGCCTGAGGGCTTGACGTTGGTGACGTAATCGCGCTCCTCCACCACGTCCATGTCCTTGCGCTGGTGAATCAGCTCGACCACTTCGTAAATGTCCTCGACGAACTGGCACTGAATGCGCAGCCCGGCGATGTCTTGCATGTCCGACTCCAGCAGGTCATCGGTGATGTAGCGCCGCGACTGTTTTTCGATGATCGAATCCACCGGCTTCACTCGCCCGGTCACGATTTCGATCGGTGAGTGGGTGCTGGCCTGAAGGAACTGCATCCGCATCCCCCGGAACTTGAGCTTCAGTTCCTTGACGGCTTGCTGATACGGCATTAAAAACGTGTCCCAGTCTCGTTGCATGCGATGGCCTCCCCTGATTTCTCATCTATTCTACCATATCTCCCCCTCAATTAGGGTCAGGCTGTATACTGGAGGCGGAGGTGAGACCATGCATTCAACCGAACAGGAGCTCAAGGCGCTGTTGACCCCGGACCAGGCCGCGGCGATTCAGGCCGCCTTCGCCTTTGAGGCGCCCTTCACCCAGACCAACCTGTACTTCGACACGCCAGACGCCGCACTGGCCGCTCGCCACCTCGGCCTGCGGGTGCGGCGCTTTGCCGAACGCGCCGAACAGACGCTCAAGGTGCCGGCCGGGCCCAACCGGCGGCTGACGGAGATCACCGACCCGCTCCCCCAGGCCGGCAATCTGACCGCCGGCGGGGCGGTCGAGGCGGCGCTTGCGGCGCAGGGCATCGCCTGGGCGACGCTGGTGCAGGTGGCGACGGCGACCACCACGCGGCGGCTGAGCCGGCAGGCGGCAGGTTTGCTCACGCTCGACCAAACATGCTATCCTAATCAGACACAGGATTTTGAACTCGAACTTGAGGTGCAAAATTTCGCTGTGGGTAAAAATTTTTTTATGATGCTGCGCCAGCGTTTTGGCCTATCAGACCGCGGTTTAACCAACAAAGTAACCCGGGCTCTGCAAAACAGCAAAAATTTGTGAACGTAAAATTTGTTGTTTTGTAAAAATCTGGTAAAGTTAATGTAAATAATACCTTTACAATTTTGGAGGAAACGCAATGCTCGAACTCTTCTTGTTCGTGAATCCGATCAATCGCCGCTGCCGCCAAGCCGAAACCGCCGTCACCGAGCTTCAACGTGATTTGCCCGGCAAGGTCACCGTCCACTTCGTTCCGATTGTCACCATTCAGGTCATCGACCAGTTCATGCGCGAGACCCAGCTGAACCACCGCAACCTCGCATTGCGCAACCACCTGTTCAACGTCGCCTACCAGCTGTCTTTGGACTACAAGGCCGCCCAGTTCCAGGGCAACAAAAAGGCCCGGGCCTTCCTGATGGCGGCCCAGGACATGCTGGATCACGATCCGCACCACTACGACCCGGCGTTCGCCTTGGCCCAGGCCGAGCGAGTCGGCCTCAACCTCGAGGTCCTGGCCGCCGACCGCGCCCAGGAGGCGATGCGCCAGTGCCTGGCCTCCGACCACGCGATTGCCCAGGAAATGGGCGTGACCGCGGCGCCGACCGCCGTGGTGTTCAACGTCGCTTCCAGCCGCACAACCGGGCTGCGCCTCGAGTCGCTCGCCTCCTACCAGGCGCTGCGCCAGGCCTGCGCCAGGCTGATGCTCGACCCCACCTACGGCCACCCGCGGCGTAAGCGGGTGCGTTAGGCGCGACCATTTTGCAGTCGGGCGGTCGACGCCGGCTGCAACACCGGTTCTCGGCCGGCCGCCGCGAGCTTCGCCTCGAGCGTGGGGTACCACGCCGGCGGCTGGCGCCACTGCCACCCGGTGGCGGTCGGTCGCCAGGCACCGCTGGCCGTCAGCACCCGGTGCCACTGCGCCGCCACCGCCGCCAGCAACACCCCTGCAGGCACCAGTGGGGTGCGATCAGCCGCAAAACGCTGCCAAAAAGCCGCCTCGGCGGCTTTTTTGATGTCCAGCAGGTCGCCGAAGGTCAATAGCCACCACGCTCGCAGCTGCCACTCCGGCAGCGGCAGTCCGATCAGGCCGCTCGGCGCCGCGTGAACCAGCCACGGCACCCCGGCCAGGTTGCGGTGCTGCGCCGCACTGGCCGCCTGAAGCGCCATCGCCTTGGGCTCGCGGTGGCGCAGCGCCGTGGCCACCCCAAGCGCCGACTTGGTCGGCAGCGGTCCGGTCGCCTGCCGGAAGCGGCGACTTGCGGTGGGGCGGTACCACGTCACTAGAAGCCCCTGCCCCAGCTGCCACAACACCAGCCGATTGGCGCGAACGTCTAGGAACCACAGGTGCCAACCGTGGCGCCTAGATTGGGCCAAAAACTTGGCCTGAAGCGCCTTGGGCTGCCGCGCGAAGTACCGCTTGCCCATGATCCACACCACCGGGATGCCCAGCCTGCGGTAGCCTTCGGAACGCTCGGCCAGCCGTTCCAGGCTGATGGGGCTGCACTGAAACTCCAGCGCCAGCGCTCGCCCCGCCTGTTGCCACACCACATCGGCGCGTTGGCGAATCTGCGGGTAGTACTGCTCCAGCACCGGCGCAAACCCACGCCTTTGCCCGTAAGCCATCAGCCAGAGCTTGCCGGCCAGGTGTTCGGCGCTTTCCGGTTCGCTGGCGGCGCAAGGCGGCCCCAGGTGGTAAAAATGCGCCGGCATCACCCGGCCGTTGCGAATCCCCACCGGCTGGCGACAGGCCGGGCAGACAAAGTCACCAACCAGCGCCTTGGCCTGCTCGTGGTCGCGTAAGGTCACCGGGTGGTGGCTCGCATCAAGGGCAACAAACATATCATCACCTCCACTCAGACATTACGCAGTGGCGGCGCTGATTCCCTCATCGGTCTTAATGAGATTCGGCCACCTCGCCTGAGCCGCCCGTCCCAACCGCGCCGTGCCACCTTGGGAACGCAAAAACCGGCCGCCGCGAGGCAACCGGTTGCGTTTTTGAGGGGTGCGGTCAGTTCTTGAAGCTGTGAATCGGCGCCGGAATGCGGCCGCCGCGGTTGATGAACACCGAGGCGTCGCCGGTGTTGACCGGCATGATCGGGGCCACCCCGAACAGGCCGCCGAACTCGATGCTGTCACCCACGCCCTTGCCCGGCACGGGAATCACTCGCACCGCTGTGGTCTTGTTGTTGATCATGCCGATGGCGGCCTCGTCGGCGATCATGCCGCTGATGGTGGTCGCCGGCGTGTCGCCCGGCACGGCGACCATGTCCAGGCCGACGGAGCAAACGGCGGTCATCGCCTCGAGCTTCTCCAGCGTGATCTGGCCGGCCTGGGCCGCCTTGATCATGTTGGCGTCCTCGGACACCGGAATGAAGGCACCGGACAGGCCACCGACGCGTTCGGCGGCCATGATGCCGCCTTTTTTGACCGCGTCGTTCAACAGCGCCAGGGCCGCGGTGGTGCCGGGGGTACCGACGTGGCTGAGGCCCAGCGTCTCGAGAATCTCGGCCACGGAATCGCCGGCGGCCGGCGTCGGCGCCAGGGACAGATCGACGATGTTGAACGGCACGTTCAGGCGGCTGGCCGCGACCTTCCCGACGAACTGCCCCATCCGCGAGACCTTGAAGGCGGTCTGCTTGATCAGCTCGCAGATTTCGCCAAATGAGGCCTTGGGCTTGCCGGCGATCGCGCGTTGCACGACGCCCGGGCCCGAGACGCCGGTGTTGATCGCGACGTCGCCTTCGGACACGCCCCAAAAGGCCCCGGCCATGAACGGGTTGTCCTCGACCGCGTTGGCAAAAATCACCAGCTTCATCGCGTTTTCCGCACGAATCGCCGCGACTTGCTTGACCACTTCGCCCATCGTC
This sequence comes from Lacticaseibacillus suihuaensis, assembly GCF_054785075.1. Classification (NCBI taxonomy): domain Bacteria; kingdom Bacillati; phylum Bacillota; class Bacilli; order Lactobacillales; family Lactobacillaceae; genus Lacticaseibacillus; species Lacticaseibacillus suihuaensis. Next base: position 52,338 of record NZ_BAAGBJ010000014.1, read on the forward strand.
TTGATCGCGTCCATGTTCAGCCCGGATCGCGTCGAGCCGACGTTGACCGAGGCGCAGACGCGGTCGGTGGCGGCCAAGGCGGCCGGAATCGCCTGCATCAGCGCCCAGTCGGCCTTGGTGCAGCCGTTTTGCACCGTGGCGGTGAAGCCGCCGATCAAGTCGACGTCGACCGCCTTGGCCGCGTCGTCCAGCGCCTTGGCCAAGCGCCCGAAGTCGGGGTTGGGGTCGGCCCCGGCCAGCATCGCGACCGGGGTGACGGCGATGCGCTTGTTGACGATCGGAATGCCGTACTCGTTTTCGATGGCGTTGGCCACCGGCACTAGGTCGGCGGCCACGCGCACGATTTTGGCGTAAACCTTCTCGGCGGTGGTGGCCATGTCGCCGGTCACGCAGTCGAGCAGCGAGATGCCCATGGTGATGGTGCGAATGTCCAGATTCTCCTCGCGAATCATCTGGATGGTCTCTTGAATCTGCTGAGTTTCCATGGGCCCTCCTACAGCTTGTGCATCGCGTCAAAAATTTCCTGCCGCGCGATGCGAATCTCGACGTCGATGCTTTCTCCGAGTTCCTGCAGGTCAGCCTTCACGGCGGTGAAGTCGGCGCCGTCCGGTAGCGACGCGAGCAGCATCATGGTGAAGGCCCCTTGCATGATGGTCTGGGAGACGTCCAAAAGGTTGATGTGTTGTGCGGCCAGGCGGGTGGTGACCGCGGCCACGATGCCCACCTTATCCGTGCCAATCACGGTGATGATCACTTGCATAAGATCCCTGCTTTCGTCATGTTTGGGCCTATTTTACCATACCCTTTTCCAAAAAAGGCTTGCATTCTGCGGCGGGGCCGGTTATTCTAAGCCACAGTGAACCGAATCAATCGGCTCCAAGAAGGAGGACCATTCGCATGCCAGAAGTTAACGCAGTATCGGTCAAAATTCGCCGCTTGGCGGATGCGAATTTGGGTCCCTTCTTGGCGCCCACCACGTCTCGCCCTTAACCGGCTGCCACGCCAACGCGTGGCCCGGCTTGGGTCATTGAGTCGTTATTTCGCCATCCAACAAGCGGGCAACCGCTTGTTTTTTTGTGTCCAGAGCGGCACGGTGCGTCCTTAGCGGGACGGCTAACCTAGCGCTGGTGCTGGTGGCCCGAACTTGGTCACAAGCACCGGTGCGTAGCTAGACGCTCCCGCGCTGCACCGCTCGCCGCCCTGGCCACTGTCGACATGCAAACACCGCTAGCCTGCCCAAGTGGCAGCCGGTGCGTCGATCGTCACCCCAGATGGAGGAATTTAGTCAATTGACTTCAACCGCAATCGTTTTATTTCAGTCTCAAGATCACTACCGCGTCAGCCTTGACGGCCGGGAATGGCCGGCCACGCTGCGCGGTCGCCTGCGCTACGAACTCAACCAGCGCCACACCGCCTTGGTGGTAGGCGACCGGGTGACCGGCGAACTCACCGCAGACGGCTTCGTCATCTCGGCGCTGGTGCCTCGCACCACGTTTTTGACCCGGGACTCCGGCAGCTACACCGACCAGGTCCAGGGCATCGCCGCCAACCTGACGCACGTCGTAATCGTCACGTCGGCCAACCACGAGTTCAACTTGAATCGCCTGCGCCGCTTCCACGGCATCGCCCAGGCCAGCGGCGCCGAACCGGTGTTTTTGATTAGCAAAACCGACCTGGTCACCGCCCCGGCGCTGGCCGCGCTTCAGGCCAGGCTGACCGCCACCTTCCCGAACAGCCTGCAGCTGAGCATCAACCGCGACGCCGATCCGCAAGTCGCGCTGGCACCGCTTTTGACCCCCACCGCCGTTTTGGCCTTCGTCGGCTCCAGCGGCGTCGGCAAGTCGACGCTGTTGGCCAACCTGCTGGCGATTCGGCTCAAAACCCTGACCATCCGCGAGGACGACAGCCACGGTCGCCACGCGACCACCGCCAGGCAGGCGTTCGTGCTGCCGGCCGGCACCGTGGTGATCGACACCCCGGGGATGCGGGCGATTGGCGTCGAGCAGGCCGGGCTCGGCCTGGCCGCCCAGTTCGAGGCCCTCACCACGCTGGCCGCCTCGTGCAAGTTCCGCGACTGTCGCCACCGCAGCGAGCCGGGCTGCGCCGTTCAGCAGGCGCTGGCGACAGGCGAGCTGGACCCCGCCGAGTTTGCGGCGTATCAGGCCTTTGAAGCGGCGATGCAAAAGGCGCCGACCAAGGCCCAACGCACCGCGGCCAAGCAGCAAAGCAAGCTGATCAAGCAGGTCAAACACCGCAAGGACCTGGACCGCGGCGCTGGCCGCAAGGGCAGCCGCCGATGACAGGCCTCGGTGCGTTTTTGCGGCGCGAATGGCGCCTGAGCCTTCGGGCCACCGCCTGGGTCGTGGCCAGCGCCGCCTTGAACGTCTTGTACACGGTGACCTCGGGCAATGCGCTGACCCAGCTGTCGCACCGCAACGCCGGCGGCTTCCTGCACGCCCTCGGGCTGACGCTTTTGGTGCTGGGTGGTTTTGCCTGGCAGCGCTACGCAACCACGGTCACCCAGGCTCAGGTCAACGAGCAGGTCGCCACGGACGTGCGTCAGGGCATCGCCGGCCGGCTGGCGGCGACCACGCCGGCGGTTTTTCACCGCCACGGGGTGCCGACCTACCTGTCTTGGCTGACTAACGACGTCACCACCATTCAGGAGTACGGGCTGGAAAACTTCTGGCTGGCGCTGTGGCAGGTGCTGACGGTGGTGATGGCCACGGTCACGCTTTGGCGCTACCACTACAGTCTGGCCCTAGCCGCGCTGGCCCTGACCGGCCTGATGCTGGTGGCGCCGCGGCCGCTGACGCCGGCGATGAACCGCACCAACCTGGCGACCACCCAGGCCAATGAGGCCCTGACCACCGCCTTGACCGACCGCCTGAACGGCTTCGACCAGCTCGCGATGCTCAACCGCAGCGAGCAGCTGACCACCGCCGCCAACCGGCAGTCCCGGCATTTGCTAAAGGCGCGAGTGGCCTACGCCCGGGCGACCGGGCGGCTATTCGCCGTCACCAACGGCGTCAGCTTCTTGTGTCAGCTGGCGATTCTGGCGCTGACCGGCTGGCTGTTTCTCGGCCACCACGTGCCGCTTGGGACCTTCGTCACCGCCGAGACGCTTTCGGGGTCGCTGTTTTCCAGCCTGACCGGCCTGGCCGCCAACGTCGCTGAGATCAAAACCGTCACCCCAATCCTGGCCAAGTTCACGGCCGTGCCGGTGCCACCGCGGCCGACCGCCCCGCTGGCCGGGCCGCTGCAACACGCCTTGCGCCTGACCAACATCCACTACACCTACCCCGACGCCGCCACGCCGGTGCTTGACAACGTCAGCTACCGCTTTGCGGCCGGTGGCCACTACGCGATCGTCGGCGAAAGCGGCAGCGGCAAGTCGACGCTGTTGGCCGTGCTGGCCGGGTTGATCGAACCGCAGACCGGCCGCTACACCTTCGATGACCAAGACGTCGCCACCGTCGCCCCGGCCGCCTTGCGGGAACAAATCGCCCTGGTCACCCAGCGGCCCGTGCTGTTCAACCTGACCCTCAGGGAGAACCTGACGCTGGGCCAACCGGTCACGGCGGCCGCGCTGGCCCAGGCGATGCAGGACACCGGCCTGGACGCGGTGGCCGCCGCCTTGCCCCAGGGCCTCGAGACGCGGCTGGACCTTGACGGGGCCAACCTCTCCGGCGGCCAAAAGCAGCGGATCGCGCTGACACGCGCCCTTTTGTCCGACCGCCCGATCCTGCTTTTGGACGAGGCGCTGGCCAATCTCGACCCCGCAAGCACCCGGCAGGTTGAGACGGCGCTGTTGGCCCTGCCGAATCGCACCGAGATCTGGGTGACGCACCACCTGAGCCCAAAGACCGCAGCCCTGATGTCCGGCGTGATCACCGTCGGGCAGCCGAGCGGTGGTGCGGCCACCACACCGGGCGGCGAAGCGGCCGGCCGACGCAGCGATTCCCCTGCCGCCGCGCCAACCGCCGAACCGCTCGGCTGACCCGCCGCGGCTGCACCCGAGGGCAACCTAGGCCGCTCGCCCGACGCGGCAGCCGCCGAACCGGGCGGGGGCAGGTCCGTGGCGGCGCCAGAACGCCCGGCGCCGCCGCCGCGAACGCGGTATAATGAAGGTGGTCCTCGTGGCCGCATCACTACAATATTTTGTGGCTAACGGTGATTTTATCCCCAGTATCCACAACATCTTGTGGATAAGTGAGGAACTGCTATGAAACGTTTGTTGACCACCCTGGCGGCCCTGCTCGGCCTGGCCGCCATCGCCTGGGGCCTGGTCGCCCTGGCGCCGCGGCCCCCGCGGTCCGTACCGGCCCTGACGGCAAGCGCCACGCCGCGGCTGTGGGTGATGTCTGATACCCACTTCATCGCCCCCAGCCTTCACGACGACAAGGCGGCTTTCACCGCCATCAAGCAAAGCGCCGCCGGCAAGGACCTTGACTACCAGTCTGTCGCCTTACGTGCCTTCGTTCACCAGGCGCTGGCGGCCAAACCCACCGCGGTGATCATCACCGGCGACGTCACCTTCAACGGCGAGCTGATCTCCGCCAAGTCGCTGGTTCGCCGCTTCGCCAAGCTGACGCAGGCCGGCATCCCCCTGCTGGTGATTCCCGGCAACCACGACATTTACGACGGCTGGGCCAGGCAGTACCGCGGCAAGCGGCAGCTCAAAACGGCGCAGATCGGCCCCGACGACTGGCGCGACGTTTTCAAGGCCAGCTACGCACACGCCCAGGCCGTTGACCCCGACTCGCTCAGCTACACGGTCTTGCTCAACCACGACTACGAGCTCTTGATGCTGGACTCCAACATCTACCCGATTCAGCCCTCGGCGACCAACCCCAACACCGGCGGCGAGCTGTCTACCAAGACGCTGGCCTGGCTGCGCCGCCAGCTCGCCGCCGCCAAAAAGGCCGGCCGGACCCCGCTGGTGTTCATGCACCACAACCTGTACGTTCACAACCAGGTGGTGCATCACGGTTACGTGCTGAACAACACCGACCAGCTGCAAAAACTGCTGACGCGCTACCAAGTGCCGGTGCTGTTCTCCGGGCACATCCACGCCCAAGACATCGCCCAAGACCCCGCCGGCCGCTGCACCACCACCGAGATTGTCAGCGGCAGCTTCTCCGTCACCCCGGGCGGCTACGGCGTGGTGGCGCTCAGCCCGACCAAGCTGCGCTACCAGCGCCGTACCGTCGACCTAACGCCGGTTTTGACGAAGGCCGAGCGGCAAAACCCCGACCTGCTGCACTACCAGCGCTACTTGCGCCACCTGTTCGCCGGCAACGGCGAGCGGCTAGCGGTCGAAAGCCTCTACCAGCGCAAGGACATCACGGACAAGCAGCTCGTGGCCGCCGCGAACTTCATCGGCGAGCTGAACCGCCGCTTTTTTGCCGGCGAGGACAGCCCGACGGCAAGCGAGCTGGCCAAGCTGCGCCAAAGCCTCGGGTACCGCGTGGCCGTCAAGGTCCCCCGGCTGCGCCAGTACATTCAATCCGTGATTCAAGATCACAACCTCAACGACCTGGACTACACCCGCACCATCACGCGCTGACCCGCGGATTGCGCGTGGTCTTGCCGCCACAGCAAAGGCGCCACCGGCTACAATGCCGATGGCGCCTTTTTTCGTCTGGTGTGGTGCCGCAAGCGCCGTGGCGCCGCGGCCGGTCCGTTCGGACTGCAGCGCAGCCGCGAAGGCTCAGTCAGCCACCTTGGTCTTGAGGATCTCGCCGCCGTAAGCGTCAATGGTGACCACGGTGACCTTCTTGTCGGCCTTGACGGAGACGTTCCACACGGTGCTGCCGTCATCTTTTTCGAGCTTCCACTCGAAGGCGTCGCCGTTGCCGATCTGGTTTTCGGCCAGCTCGGTCACGGCGGTCAGGCTTTGGAGCCCGGAGCGGGAGAACCCATCTGCTTCCTTCTTGGCCCCGTCGGCATCCTTGGCGTCCAGCTTTTCTTGGTCCTTGCCCGAGACCTTGCCGGTTTTGGCGTTGATGGTCAGCTCGTAATCGTGGGTGTCATCCACGCCGTCGACCTTGTAGTGGTAGCCAGCGCCGGCCTGCTCCAGGTCGATGCCGGTGACCACGGCCTTGGGATGCGCCTCAAGAAACGTGGTCCAGGCCTTTTGCAGCGGCACCTTGACGTACTTGTGCAGCGTCTTGGTCCCGGTTTCCTGCACGATGGGGGCGCTGGTCGGCGTCTGACTTTGTTTTTGGCAGCCTGCCAGGCCCAAGCCGGCCACGGCAAGCAATAGCAATCCCAGTTTTTTCATGTTCGGCCCTCGATTCTCTTCGATAGGTCAAGTGTACCAGACTGAAGGCGGCTGCGGGGCGTTATTTTAACATTGTCACGCCGGGTCGAACTGGCTGTTGTACAAATCGGCGTAGGCGCCGCCACGCGCCAGCAGCGCTTCGTGGGTGCCCGACTCCACCACGCGGCCGTCTTGAATCACCAGAATCTGGGTGGCGTGGCGAATCGTCGAGAGGCGATGGGCGATGACGAAGCTGGTTTTGCCCCGCATCAAGGCGGTCATCGCGTGTTGCACCGCGGCCTCGGTGTTGGAGTCGATCGCCGCGGTGGCCTCGTCGAGCACCAGCACCGGGGCCTGGGTGATGAAGGCCCGGGCGATGCTCAAAAGCTGGCGCTGCCCCTGCGAAATGCCGCTGGCGTTCTCCGCCAGCACCGTATCGTACCCCTGCGGCAGCTGGGTGATGAACACATGCGCGTTGGCGGCGATGGCCGCCTGCTTGACTTCCTCATCCGTCGCGCCTGGCCGGCCCAGCCGAATGTTCTCGCGAATGGTCTGCTGGAACATGAAGGGTTCCTGCTGCACCACCGTGATCAGGCGGCGCAGGTCGCGGCGCCGCATGGTCGTCACGTCGGTCCCGTCGAGCAACACCCGGCCGTGCTGCAGCGGGTACAGGTTGGTCAGCAGGTTCATGATGGTGGTTTTCCCCGCCCCGGTCGGCCCGACCAGCGCGATCACATCCCCGACACGGGCGGTCAAGTTGACGTCTTTGAGAATCGGGCGCGTGTCATAGGCAAAATCGACGTGCTCAAACCGCACCGCCCCGGCCACTTCTGGCGTGGCCGGTGCGTCTGGCAGGTCCCGCTCCGGGGGCTCATCGATCAGCTCAAAGACCCGCTCGGCGCTGGCCAAAGACAGCTGCAGCGTGTTAATCAGATCCAGCACGTTGTTGATCGGTCCGGTGAAGTTGCGCAGGTAGATTAAGAAGGTGAAAATCACCCCGACGGTCACGGTGTGGCTGCCGTTGAGAATCGACACCGCCCCGGCCGCCGTGATCAGCAGGTAGGCCAGGTTGTTGGTCATGTTATTGAATGGCCCCATCGCGCTGGAGAAGGCCTGGGCGATGAAGGCCGCGCGTGTGTACTGCGCGTTGGTCTGGGCGAACTGGTCCAGCGTCTGCTGGGTGTGGTCGAACAGCTGCACCACGGCCTTGCCCGACACGCTTTCTTCAACCTGTGTGTTGAGCGCCCCCAGGGCCTGCTGCTGGGTGGTGAAGGCGGATTGGGTCACCTTGGCGACGGCGCGGGAGAAGGTGTAGGTCGCAAGCGTGGCCAACAGCGCAATCGCGGTCAGAAGCGGCGATAAGATCAGCATCGCCGCCCCCATGCCGACAACCGCGATCACCCCGGTGAACAGCTGCACGAACGTCTGCATCAGGGCCGTGTTGATGTTGTCGACGTCGTTGGTCAGCCGGCTCATGATGTCGCCGGTGTCGTGGGTGTCAAAGTAGCGCATCGGCAGCCGCTGCAGGTTGGCGAAGACGTCCTGGCGAATGCGAGCGGCGGTTTGCTGGGCGGCCTTGATGGTCAGCGTGTTTTGAAAATAGGTGCAGACGCTGGCGACCAGGTACATCAAAGCCAGCAGGCCGCAGACTACCAAAAGCGCCTGCAGCTTATTGTGGGCAATGTAGCGGTCGACCACGATGCCGTTGACGCGGTTGCCGACGATCGTGCTGAGGGTGGTGAACACGGTCAGGCCGAACACGACGGCCAGCGCCTTGCGGTAGGCCCCCAAGTACCCGCCGATGCGGCGAATGGTGGCCCCGACGTTGTGCAGCGTCACCTTCTGGCGGTGCGGGTTGCGCGGTCCTCGTCTAGTCATCATCTGCATGAGCATCCCCTCCTAACTGGGTGGCCACCAGCTGCGCGTAAAACGGCGAGCGGTGCAGCAACTGCGCGTGGGTGCCGGCGGCGGTGATCCGCCCGTCTTCCATCACCAGAATCTGAGCGGCGTGTTGGATGTTGGCGACGCGCTGCGAGATGATCACCGTGGTGCGGTTGGCCCGCGCTGCGGTCAGCCGCTTTTGGATCCGGGCGTTGGTCACCTGATCGACGGCGCTGGTCGCATCGTCCAAGACCAGAATCGGCGCGTCCGGCACCACCGCCCGGGCGATGTTTAGGCGCTGGCGCTGGCCCCCGGAGAAGTTCTTGCCGGTTTGTTCCACCGGCCGGTCCAAAGCGTCTGGTAGCGGCGCCAAAAAGTCCGTCGCGCTGGCCACCGCGACGCTTTGGCTCAGCCGCTCATCCGAGGCCGCCTGGGCACCGTAAGTCAGATTCGACCGCACGGTGCCGGAAAACAGCAGCGAATCCTGCGTCGCCACACTGACCAGGTGATGCACCGTGGCCAGGCTGAGTCGGCGAATGTCTTGGCCGCCGATGGTGACGGTGCCGGTGTATTCGTCGAAGGCCCGGGTCAGCAGATTGATCAGGCTGGTTTTGCCGCTGCCGGTGGTGCCGATGATGCCCAGCCACTGGCCTTCGGGAACCGTGAAGCTGATATCTTGAAGAATCGGCGTGGCCGCCGCGTAGCCGAAGGTGACGTGGTCGAACGCGATGGTCGACGTCGCCGGCGCCGGCACCTGCGCAGTGACCGGTGGCGTCGCCGCTTCCTCGGCCAGCACCGCCTGGACGCGGCCGGCGGAGGTGATGGCCCGGGAGAAGGCGGTGATGATGTTGACCGTGCCGATCATGGCCGTCGTGATCTGGATCATGTAATTGACAAAGGCGATGATCTGGCCGGTCGCCAGCCGTGAACTGATGGCCAGGCTGCCGCCGTATGCCAACGCCACCACCACCCCGAGGTTCAACACCAGCTGAATCACCGGCGCCAGCGTCACCGTCGCCATCGCGGCGGCCTGGCTGGCGTCGGTTAAGGTGCGGTTGGCCGCGGTGAACTGCGTCAGCTGGTGGGGCTCCAGCACGTAAGCCTTGATGGTTTTGGCCCCCTGCAGGTTCTCGCGCATCACGCGGTTCATCCCATCGACTTGCTGTTGCATCGCCAGGTACTTAGGCAGGCTGCGCCGCACCACCACCGCCATGAAAATCACCAGGGCCGGCAGCACGACGAACAGAATCGGCGCCAGGGCCGGGCTGACCAGCACCGACATCACGATCCCGCCGATCATCAGCATCGGCGATCGCACCATGCCGCGGGTGATCATCATCACCAGGTTTTGCATCTGGGTCACATCGTTGGTGATGCGTGTGATCAAGGTGGCCGGCGCCAGCCCCCCGGCCTTGCGACTGTTCAGGGCCACCGCGAGCATGTCGGCCCGCAGCGCCTGGCCCATCGCAAGCGACGCGAAGCTGCCCAGAATTCCGCACCCGGCGCCGCACGCCAACCCCAGCACCGCAAACAGCGCCATCAGGCTGGCCTGATGCACGACGAAGGCCATGTCGCCCTTGGCCAGGCCCGAGTCGATGATGGTGGCCATCAAAGTCGGCTGCTGCAGGTCGCAAAACACCTCCCCGAGCATCACCAGCGGCGCCAAGAAGAAGCTGACCCGGGCGCGACCGTGGGTGTGTTGCATCACAATCTGAAACATGCGATTCCTCCTTTCGTATCACCGCGGTGGTTGCGGCATCAAAAAACGTCACGACTCCCTTGGCCTAGTGAGGACTAAGGATCCGTGACGCTTATTGAAGTATCAGATACCGATTAGTTTAACGCGCGAGTGGTGATCTGACAAGTTTTTTGGCCGCCACGAGCTAGTAGACCGCAGAGGCCGGCGGTGCTACAGACCACGCGCCTTGAGCTCGGCCTTAGCACCGGCATCGCCCTGCGCGGCCAGGGCCTGCAGCTGACTGTACGTCATGCGGCTGTAATCCTTGGCCGGTGCCTGGGGCGCCTGCTGGGCCTCAATCTGCTCAGTTTGCGCGTTGCGGATGTCCAGCTCGTGTTGGGCCCCCGTGTCGCCGGCCTGCGCCTTGGCCTGCAGCTCGCTGTAGCTCATCGCGCTGTATGGCTTGGCCGGGGTTTCATACAGGTCGTCCAACGCATGCGCCTGCGCATCGCGCTTGGCGATTTCGGCTTGCGCCCCGGCGTCATCGCCAAGCGCCTTCAGCTCGTTGTAGCTCATTGCACTGTACGGCTTGGCCGGGGTTTCATACAGGTCGTCCAACGCATGCGCCTGCGCGTCGCGCTTGGCAATTTCGGCTTGCGCCCCGGCGTCATCGCCAAGCGCCTTCAGCTCGTTGTAGCTCATCATGCTGTAGGCCTTGGTCGGTGTCGGGTACTGGGCGGCGATGGCCGCGCTTTGAGCGTCGCGCTTGGCCAGCTCCTTGGCGGCGTTCGCATCGCTGTTGGCGGCCACCAGCGCCTGAAGCTTGCTGTAGCTCAGAAGCTGGTAGTCGGCCTTGCTGTAGGTCTTGGCCACTGCCGCCGGCTGGTTAGCACGGCGGGTCAGCTCACGAGCCGCGTAGTCGTTGCCGGCGCCGGCCAAGGCGGTCAACCGCGCCTTACTCATGTCGTGATAGCTGGTCGTCACGCTGTCCCCGTAGGCCTCGGCCTTGACGGCGTTAGCGTTGCGAATCGCCAGTTCCGCCCGGGCACCGGCGTCACCTGCCGTCGCCAGCTGAGAGAGCTTGCTGTAGCCCATGGTGCTGTAGGCCACTGGCACGTCGGCAATGTAGTACGCCATTTCCTTGGCGCTGTTGGCGTCGCGCTTGGCCAGCTCCTTGGTCGCTTGCGTCGCAACATCCTGGTCCGGGCTTTGGGCCAGCGCCTGAAGCTTGGTGTAACCCATGGTGCTGTAAGCCACCGGCACGTCGGCAATGTAGTACGCCATTTCCTTAGCGCTGTTGGCATCGCGCTTGGCCAACTCTTTGATTGCCTTGGCATCTTTAGCGTTGGCCAAATAAGTCAGCTGCGCGTAACCCAGCATCGAATACTCAACCTGCTTGGGCTGATCCCAGGCCGTGGCCTTCACACTGTTGGCGTTGCGCTTGTTCAGCTCGGCCAAGGCTGCGTTATCGTGCTTGGCCGCCGCGACCAAGGCGTTGTAGCCCAGCAGGCTGTAGTTCTTGGCCGGGGTTTGAACCAAACCGCTAACCTTGGCGGTGTTGCCGTCACGCCGCGCCTTTTCGGCGATGGCGGCGGCGTCACCTTTCGCGGCGGCCGCCGCGACGATGGTGTAGCTGGCGTTGGCGTAGGCGGTCGCCTTAACCTGCGTCGTGGGCACAACCGGCGCCGAGGTGCTTTGGCCCGTCCGCGCTGCCAGCTCCTTTTGTGCCGCGGCATTCCCGGTGGCGGCCGCCGCCTTCAGCTCGTTGAAGCTCATGAGGCGAACATCCTTCGCAGCGGTCACGGTTTGCGCCGCGGCGCGTTTGACGATGCCATTGTCACTGGTGTGGCCGATTTTGACGGCCGCCGGGTGCAGCGTCACGGTTTGCTGCTTGTTTGCCGCAGCGGTTTTTTGCGCCCCAACCCGAGCCGCAATCGAGCCGCTGTTCAACTGGCCGGGTGCCGCCTGGCTGCCCAGCGCCTGCACGCCGAATAGCGTGGCAGCGGCGATTCCCGCTGCCAGCCACACCTTGTGCAACTTGTAGAGTTTCTTGGCGCCCTGTTGCTTTGTCATAAAAATCCTCCCCAAATTCGTGCTTCCCATTCACACGTTGCGTCCTTGCGTCCCTAGCAACCGCAAAATGCGGTTATTAGAATACGATAAGATTGTATGCCTTATCGTTACAAAAGTCTATTCTTAACCTTGGACACAAAAAAACACGCTGATTCCTCAGCGTGTCACTCGTTACTGCCAATGCCGCAAACAGGAGTCGAACCTGCACATGGATAACCATACAGCGACCTGAACACTGCGCGTCTGCCAATTCCGCCATTGCGGCAACAACAGGAATTAGTATATCAAGAATGCAGGGGTTTGCCAACCCATTTTTGCGTGGTTGGCAAATATAGTTCTCACCGCGCAAGCCGCCGGGCACAAAAAAACACGTCGATCTCTCGACGTGTCACACGTTATTGCCAATGCCGCAAACAGGAGTCGAACCTGCACATGGATAACCATACAGCGACCTGAACACTGCGCGTCTGCCAATTCCGCCATTGCGGCAACAACAGATATTATAATAGCAAATCCCCCGCGGTTTGCCAAGCCCCTGGCGCGATTTTTCGCGGCGAGACGCACTTTTTTCACACGCATCGCGTCAGGTGGGGTAAACTGTTGGCGAGGTGATTGTATGGAAGCTCTGACTTCGACCTGCGTCACGCAGGTCATCCAACCGCGCCTGACGGACAGCCACAAGGGGCAGTTCGGCCGGGTGCTGATCATCGGCGGCAACGAGCACTTCGGCGGTGCCGCCATCATGGCCGCAAGCGCGGCCGTCTACGCCGGGGCCGGCCTGACCACCGTGGCCACCAACCCGTGCAACCACACGGCGCTTCACGCCCGGCTGCCAGAGGCGATGGTGCTGCCGTACGACGGTGCCAGGTTGCGCCACACCGTGCCCGAGGCCGACGTCGTGGTGATCGGCCCGGGACTTGGCACCAACGAATCCGCACTGCAGATTCTGCAGGTCAGCCTGGCCAACCTGACGCCGACGCAGGTACTGATTCTAGACGGCTCGGCCCTCACGCTGATCGCCACGCACCACCTGCGCATCGACCACGACCGCACCGTCTGGACCCCGCACCAGATGGAGTGGCAGCGCTTGTCCGGCCTGGCCATTGCGGATCAGACCCCGGCGGCCAACGCGCAGGCCGCGGCCAAGCTGCCCGGCATCGTGGTGGTCAAGAGCCACCGCACCCAGATTCACGCGCCGACCAAGAGCTTCGTCAGCACCATCGGCACGCCGGCGCAAGCCACCGGCGGCTCCGGCGATGTTTTGTCGGGCATCCTGGCGGCCTTCATCGGCCAGTTCGGCTTCACCGCCGCCACCGTTAACGCGGCGGTGTTCACCCACAGCGCCGTGGCAGAGCGGCTGGCGGCCAGCCAGTACGTTGCCCTGCCGACGCGCGTGATTGAGGCGCTGCCGGCCTACATGGCCCAGGCCGCAAGCGGCCTGCTGTAACCGGCGTCGCCCCGCCGTAACCGATGACCGACTCCGCCAAAAAAGTCGTCCTCCTGCAAGCAATGTGCAAGGGGGGGGCGACTTTTTGGTGTGGTTCAGCGCTTGGGCACCAGCGCCTTCAGGCCGGCGAGTTCGGCCGCAGTCAACGCGCGGTACCGCCCCGCCGCAAGGTCTGCCGGCAGGGTCAGCGGCCCCATCGCGATGCGGTGCAGCGCCACGACCTCGTTACCGACGGCCAAAAACATCCGCTTGACCTGGTGGTACTTGCCCTCGCCGATGGTGAGCTCAACCTGCTGTGCCGCCGTGCCTGGCACCACGGTCAAAGTCGCCGGCCGGCTGGTGAAGTCCTTGAAGGCGATGCCGGTTTCGATTGGGCCGCGCTGCTCCGGCGTCAGCGGCCGCGCCAGGGTTGCCCGGTAGGTTTTGGGGACGTGCTTGCCCGGGGCCAGCAGGTTGTGGCCCAAGGTGCCGTCGTTGGTCAACAGCAACAGCCCGGTGGTGTCCTTGTCCAGCCGGCCGACCGGGTAAAGCCCCGGCCGCATGTCCGGGTCGGCCACCAGGTCCATCACGGTGCGGTCTTTGGCGTCGCGGTTGGCGGTCACCACCCCGGCCGGTTTGTTCAAGAGGTAATACACGGCGAGGTCCTGGGTCAGGGCGGTCCCGTCGAGGGCCACCACGGCGCCTTCGGGAACGTCGAAGCCCGGGTCGCGCTGCAGCTGGGCGTCAACGGTCACCCGCGCCGCCTTGATGATGCGCCGCACTTCCTTGCGGGTGCCGTACTGAAGGTTGCTGAGAAATCTGTCTAATCGCATGCGCTCACCCGATGTGCAGCTTCTGGCGAATGCTGCCGATGCGCCGCCCGATGATCAAGTCGGCCAGGCGCGTTTTGAGCACCGCGTAGGCGTAAATGGCCACGCCGACCGGCAGCGCCACCACCAACATCAGCATGCTCTGCATTCCGCTGGCCGGGTTCAGCACCTGTGACATCAACCACACCAACACCCGCACGACTGCGGCCATCACCGCGGAAAAGGCGGTGATGCCGACCAGCCGCCGCAGGGTCTGCCGCGCCTTGAAGTGGTACAAGTCGCGCAGCTGCCACAGCATCAGCGCGATGGAGGCCGCCATGCCGAGCATCGTCGCCAAGGTCGGACCGTACACGTTGAACAACACGATCAAAGGCCACTGGAAAATGAACTTGACGGCCACGCCGACCACCATGATTTTCATCGCCAGGCGGTTGTGGAACAACCCCTGCAGCACCGAGGCCAGCACGGTGAAGAGCCCGAAGAACACCGCCAGAAACGACGACAGCTCCATCACGGAGATGCCCAGCTTGTCGTAGCCGAAGAACACGACGTAAAGCGGCTGCGACACCGCGGCCATCCCCAAGGCGCTGGGAATCATCACGATGAAGAACAGCTGCAAGATGTTGGTGATGTTGTCGGCGATTTCGCGGCCGACCCCGCGCGTTTTGGCCGCGGCCAAAAGCGGCAGCGCCGTCGAGGCCATCGCCACCGCCAGCGACACGACGATCATGATCAGCTTATTGGCGTTGCCGGCAAACAGCGCGTAAAGCTCGCCCAGCGCGTGTTTGGAGACGATGTAATGCGTCAGCATCATCGGGTCGAATGTGTATTGATCGATGATGTAATACAGGTTGGTCGCCGCCCCCATCACGATGAACGGGAAGGCCTGCTGGGCGATTTCAAGCAAAATGCGCTTGGTCGAGATATGCACGTTGCCGGCGCTTGAGGCGGCGAGCTCGGCGAAGCGGCCGCGCTGGTGGAAGAAGTAGCCGACCAACAGCAGGAGCCCGAACACCGCCCCAACGAACGCGGCGAAGGTGGACTGCGCCACGGCATCGACGTAATTGTGATTGCCGATCACCATGATGGTGTAGGTCATCAAGAGCATGTAGATGACCCGCGCGACCTGCTCGATGAACTGGCTCAAGGCACTCGGCGCCATCTCGTTGTAGCCCTGAAAGAACCCGCGCATCACCGACAACAGCGGAATCAAAAGCAGCGGCCACGCCAGGGTGCGAAAGACCTGCGTCAAGGCCGCGTCGCGCAGCGCCAGCACCGGCGCCAGCACCCACAGCAGTCCACAGGCCACCACACCCATGATCGACATCGCCACGGCGCCGTGGTAGAACAGCCGCATCCCCGTTTTGTACTCGTTCATCGCGTTGTAGCGGGCGATCTGCTTGGATATCGCCCCCGGCACCCCGGCGGTCGACACGATCAAGAAGATGTTGTAGATCTGGTAGCCCTTGGTGAACAGGCTGTTGGCCGTCAGGTAGGCGGCCCCCAGCCAGATGCGCCAGGGGATGATGTAGATGGCGCCCAGCACCCGCGACAAAATGCTGCCGGCGGTCATCCAGGCCGATCCGCGCAGCATCAGTTCCTTGGCACTACGCTGCGGCCGCGCCGCCACTTTCTGCTTATCCATACACTGCTCCCATCAAAAGACATATACACTTATTCTAACCACCCGTCTGCGTGCTTTCAAACCGATTCGTTGGCCTTATTATTTCTTTACGTTGTTGACCGGCGAGCCGCGACCGCAACGGGACCGCTCCCCCGACGGGCTTTGCCGACGGCAGCAAAAAGGCCCTGCCGCGGCAGGACCTTCTTGGTTCCGGTTCGGGCACCGGCAAGCCGCCTCATGACGCGGCGGCGCAGTGTCGAAACGGCGATGTGTTGAAGCCTTCAGTCGTGCTCGGGTGGCGACGCGTGGAATCGGCGAGCGGCGGCCGGCAACGCACAGCTAGCACCGGCACTCGAAGCATAGACCGCTTCAAGCCCCGGCACTGCGCTACTCGGTTCGCTAACTGCGCCGGCCTCCGCTCTGGTTACTTCACCACCAGGTTGACGATCTTGCCCGGGATGACGATTTCCTTCACGATGGTTTTGCCCTCAATGAACTTTTGGACGTTTTCAAGCGCCTTGGCGGCCGCCTTGATGGCGTCTTGATCGGCGTCGGCGGCGACTTCGACGTTGCCGCGCAGCTTGCCGTTGACCTGCACCATCAGCGTGACGGTTTCGGACACCAGCTTGCTTTCATCGACGGTCGGCCAGGCGGCGTAGGTCAGCGTGTGTTCGTGACCCAGAATCTGCCAGATTTCCTCCATCATGTGCGGCGCAATCGGGGCCAGCAGCTTCACGAAGCCCTCGACGTACTCGTAAGGCAGCGCGTCGACCTTCCGCGCCTCGTTGATGAAGACCATCATCGCCGAAATCGCGGTGTTGAAGTGCAGCGCCTCGTAGTCTTCGGTGACCTTCTTGACCGTTTCGTTGTAAATCTTGTCCAGCTGACCGTCGTTGATCGTCGTGATGTGATCGCGCATCTTGTTGTCGTCATCGACGAAGGTACTCCAGACGCGGTCCAGGAACTTCCGGGCCCCGGCCAGGCCAGTGGTGCTCCAGGCGATACCGGCGTCCAGTGGGCCCATGAACATCTCGTACAGACGCAGGGTATCGGCGCCGTACTCGGCGACCACGTCGTCTGGGTTGACCACGTTGCCCTTGCTCTTGCTCATCTTCTCGTGGTTATCGCCCAGAATCATCCCCTGGTTGAACAGGCGCTGGAACGGTTCCTTGTAAGGCGCCACGCCGATGTCGTAGAGAAACAGGTTCCAGAATCGCGCGTAAAGCAGGTGCAACACCGCGTGTTCCGCCCCGCCGATGTACAAGTCGACCGGGGTCCACTGGCGCAGCTTCTCGAAGTCGGCCAAGGCCTCCTTGTTGTGCGGATCCACGAAGCGCAGGAAGTACCAAGACGAACCGGCCCACTGCGGCATGGTGTTGGTTTCGCGCTTCCCCTTGCGGCCGTTCTCGTCGACCACATTGACCCAGTCGTCCAGGTTGGCCAGCGGGGATTCACCGGTGCCGCTCGGCTTGATGTCGGCCTCTTCGGGCAGCACCAGCGGCAGCTGGTCTTCAGGCACCAGCGTGGTTTCGCCGTCTTCCCAGTGAATGACGGGAATCGGCTCGCCCCAGTAGCGCTGGCGGGAGAAGACCCAGTCGCGCAGCTTGTAGTTGACGTGCTTTTCGCCGACGCCCTTGGCGCTCAGCCAGTCAATCGCCTTGTCAATCGCTTGGGCCTTGTCCAGGCCGTCGAGGAACCCGGAGTTGATGTGCTCGCCGTCGCCGGTGTAGGCCGCTTCTTCGACGTTACCGCCTGCGATGACCGGGGTGATCTTGAGCCCGAACTTCTTGGCGAACGCGTAGTCGCGCTCGTCGTGGGCCGGCACCGCCATGATCGCGCCGGTGCCGTAGCTGGCGAGCACGTAATCGGAGATCCAGATCGGCAGACGCTCGCCGTTGATCGGGTTGATCGCGTAGGCGCCGGTCCAGACGCCGGTTTTGTCCTTGTTCAGGTCCGTGCGTTCAAGGTCGGACTTCGAGGCGATGGCCTTGCGGTAGGCCGCCACGGCCGCCTGTTGCGCCGGCGTCGTGATGCTGTCGACCAGGTCGTGCTCCGGGGCCATCACGCAGTAGCTCGCGCCGAACAAGGTGTCGGGCCGGGTGGTGAAAACGTCGAAGGCCTTGTCGCTGTCGGCCACCTGGAAGGTCACCTGGGCGCCGACCGAGCGGCCGATCCAGTTGCGCTGCATCTGCTTGATCGGCTCCGGCCAGTCGAGGTCGTCCAGCCCGTCCAGCAGGCGGTCGGCGTAGGCCGTAATCTTGAGCACCCACTGGCGCATCGGCTTTCTGATGACCGGGAAGCCACCGCGCTCGGTTTTGCCATCGATCACCTCTTCGTTGGCGACCACGGTGCCCAGGTCCGGGCTCCAGTTGACCGCGACTTCGGCCTCGTAGGCGAGGCCGCGCTTGTACATCTGCTCAAAAATCCACTGGGTCCACTTGTAGTAGCTCGGGTCGGTGGTCGCAAGTTCGCGGTTCCAGTCGTAGGAGAAGCCCAGGGAGTTGATCTGGCGCTTGAAGTTCTCGATGTTGGCCTTGGTGAAGTCCTTCGGGTCGTGGCCCGTGTTCAAGGCGTACTGCTCCGCCGGCAGCCCGAACGCGTCCCAGCCCATCGGGTGCAGCACGTTGTAGCCCTGGGCGCGTTTCATCCGGGCGATGATGTCCGTGGCCGTGTAGCCTTCAGGATGCCCGACGTGCAGGCCCTGGCCTGACGGGTACGGGAACATGTCCAGCGCGTAGTAGTTCTTCTTGTTGGGATCGGTTGTCGTGTTGAACGTGTTGTGCTCGTGCCAGCGTTTCTGCCACTTTTTCTCGACCGCCTTGTGATCGTACATGATTGTGCCTCCTTGAATTTTGCGAAACTGCTCGAACCAAACAAAAAGCCGCCCTACGAAAAATAGGACGGCTTGGCCGCGGTACCACCTAAGTTCTGCCCGAAGACAGCGCTTGACTGGATAACGGCCAGGGCCGGCGACTATTGGCTTAGCCGCACTCAAAAGGTCAGTTCACCCGGTCGCTTCGTCGCGCTTGCAGCACCCGCACGCTTCCTTGCCCCGCAACCGAGCTACTCGTCCTTCGTTCGTTCGATATTGGCTTCATCATAGCAAATCGGGTCAACTAAAACAAGCCTTCCCAAGCGGCTTCTGGTACAATTTGCCTAACGGAGGTGAAAGCATGTCCCATCGTTCCCCCTTGCCCCTGCTCTGGGCCGGCCTCGGCCTGGCCGTCTTCTTGCCCCTTTTGTGGGGGGTGGCCCACCACGCCGCCTTCATCGCGGCGATCGATTCGCCGATCATCGCGGCGGTCACCGCGGTGCGGCCCAGCTGGCTGACCGACGTGTTGCTGGCGATCACCACCCTGGGCGAGCCGGTCGCCGTCACCGTGCTCGGCGTGGTGCTGGCCGGCATCCTCGCCTATTACCGCAGGCGACGCTACGCGGTGTTTGCGGCCCTGGCCATCGTCGGCATGAGCGGCTTCAACACCGTGGTCAAGCACCTGATCCGCCGGCTGCGGCCGTTCGTGCAGGACCCGGCCATCACGCCATTGACCCGCATCGGCGGCTACAGCTTCCCCAGCGGCCACGCCAGCGGCAGCCTGCTTTTGTGGGGAACCGTGATTCTCCTAAGCCTGGCCTTGATCACCAACGCACCGGTTCGCCGCTGGTTCGTCGGCATCGCCGTGGCGATGATCGCCCTGACCGGCTACTCGCGCATCTACGTACAGGTCCACTACCCGACCGACGTCTTCGCCGGCTACGGCCTGGCGCTGTTCGGCTTGATGCTGCTTTGGTGGCTGATGCTGCCCTGGCTGACGGCGACCACGCCGACCGGGTGGGTCACCCGCCGCCAACCGCACTGATTGCACGCAAAACCGGCGCTACGATATTTGGAGTTGATAGGCTACTTGCCTGCCAGCTCCTTTTTCTATACCATTTAGTTTTCAGCACACAAACAGGACACCACACGGCTTCCTGTTCATCGTCCCGACCAAAGAATTCAG
>NZ_BAAGBJ010000015.1:0-52512 GCF_054785075.1 Lacticaseibacillus suihuaensis
TTCAAACGGCTTCCTCGAAGGAATCAACAGTCAGATCAAACGAATCAAAAATACAGCATACGGGTACAAGAACTGGATGAACTTCATCAACCGCATTTTCTTGGAGCGCGTCTGGTTCAAACCAAACAGCATCAAAAAGAGCGTCCGGACCAATTAAGGTCCAGACACTCTCATAAATCTGTATCAACTCCACTTGACGAAGAGCCCGGATTCTTTGATCTGGCAAACCCGTCGGCTTCTCCAAGTCGGCGGGTTTTTACGCGATTTTTACAAAACGCGCCTTAATTTTTACCTTACCGTGCAGAAAACGTTACATTGCGGCGCTATGGTGGGGGTGAAAACAGGAGGCGATGGCAATGCTGATGGGATGGCTGTTACTGGCGCTGGTGGGGCATGGCGTCACGCTGTGGGCGATGTGGGGCCGGGCCGACGCGCTGATTGCCAGGCACGGCGGCTCGCGCTGAGCATCAGGGCTTGATGTAGGCGTAGCCGGCGTGTTGGCGCAAGGCCAGCTCGAAGACGCCGGCAGGCACGACGGTCAGCCCCGGCTGAAGCGCCGCGGCGGTAATCGCGTGGCTTTTCATCGCGTTGGCGCAAACCGCCACGGTGACGCCGGCGGCGACCAGCGGAGCAAGCGGCTGGTCGCCGTCCTTAGTCGCGCCGAGGACGGCCGGGCCGTTGATCAAAAGCTCGACTTGCCCCACGCTGCCTTGCGCGGCCGCGGCCGTCAGGTAGTTGGTCACGTTGCCCAAGGCGATGGGCCACTTGCTCGGCTCATCGAGGTGAAAAATGACGTTCATGTGAAGACTCCTTTCGACAAATCGGTGGTCACCGCTATCTTAGCGCAGCCGGGGAGCGGGGGCAATCGCGAGTCGTGAGGCACAAAAAAAACGGAAAGTCGCGATGACTTTCCGTTTTTTACTGCAGAACTACTGTTATCACCCGTACGGGAGTCGAACCCGTGATTCTTGGCTGAGAACCAAGCGTCTTAACCACTTGACCAACGGGCAATGAATGCGCCTCAAGCACAAAAACTACTATACCGGGTTTTGGTGCTGGCGTCAACCGTTCTGCCAAAAAAAGTTTTACCGGCCTAAAACTAGTACTGCCCAAGCGCCGCCTTGAGCTCGGTCAAGGCAGCCGTGCCGTTCAGATTGCGGTAGGCTTGGTAGGCCTTGACCCAGTCGCCGGCCGCCACGGCCTCACGCACCCCCGCCAGCGACTGGTTGGCAAACAGCAAGGCGGAAGCCGCTTCGGCCTGCTCGCTGGACGCGCCGGTGGTCTGCTTCAAAAGCGCCGCCATGGCCGATTGGTCACCGGCCGCCTTGACGATGGTGGCCATTTTGGTGGCCTTCAGGGTGCTGGCTGCGGTGTCCAGTCGGGCGTCGACGTCGGCGTTCCCGGTTTTTTGGGCCTCGATCTGCTTGACCAGCTCGTTTTTCACCGCCGTGTCGGCGGGGGTGTCGTTGCCCGTGGTGTTGCGCCAGGTGTTGTTGATGGTGGGGAAGGCGACGACGAACACGACACCCAGCGCCACCAGCAGCAGCACAATGGCCATGACCACGCGCGGCCACTTTTTCTTTCGCTTCTTTCGCAATGCCTGTTGATGTTGTCGACGCATCTGCTCACTCCCTTTGAACCAAAAATAACACGCAATTGTGACTTTTTTAAGGCCGCCGCGACCGGACCCCGATGTGAATGACGCGGCTGAAGCGCAGGTAGGCGATGAAGTGGAAAACGACGCCGGCGACCAGCAGCAGCCCAGCCAGCGCGTTGGAGAAGCAGGTGGCGGCGGCGGAGGCCAGGTAAATCGCAACGCTGCGAGCCGGATCCAGGCGAATGCGGTTGTAGTGGCGCTCGATGCCCGTGAAGCTCTGCAGCTCGGGGTGGTGCTCGAGGTAGCGGTACACAATCAAAAACGACAGGGAAATCAAAAGCGCGACGGCGTCGTAGACGATGAAGGCCAGCTGAATGTCTCGGGCGTCGCCGTTGGTCAGCGCCTCAATCAAAAGGACCATCGCGTAGTTGACCAGCGTGACCGTGAACAAAATGAAAAGGTTCAGGATGTTCAGCGTGCGATTGGTGTGCTTGACGTACTGAAAGTAGTCGTGGTGAAACAGCCAGCTGGTGCCGACGTAAAAGTACGACAGCATGTACATCGCAAACAGCGGCGCCTGTTGCGCAACGACCTGGCCCAGCTGGCCCGGGTGGATCGTGGCCGGTTGAAACTCCAGAATCAAAATCGTCAGCAGAATCGCGAACACCCCGTCGCTCAGTGCATTGACCCGTGCCTTGCTCAATTGAATCCCTCCCAGTGGAATGTGGCCCCATTATCGTTGTTTCCGTGGTGAAAGGCAAGCGTGGAGGCTTGCGGCACGAAAAAGCCGCCTCGGTCAAAACCGAGACGGCTGAATGATTGGGTAGATAGGGATCGAACCTATGATTATGGATTCAGAGTCCACTGCGTTACCACTTCGCTACTACCCAATGACTTAACGAACGAGTATTAGTTTACGAGAAAATGGGGACGTTGTCAACGCCTGAGTCACACTTTCTCGATTTTTTTGAATCGAAGGTGTAAGAATAAAAAAATCCGCGCCAGCCGGCACGGAATGATTGGGTAGATAGGGATCGAACCTATGATTATGGATTCAGAGTCCACTGCGTTACCACTTCGCTACTACCCAATAACTTATCGAACGTTTATTAGTTTAGGTGAAAAAGGCGCGGCTGTCAACGCCTAACGCAAATTTTTTTCGGGCGGGTTCGGTTTTCTTTTCCTAGGTGAATGGCGTACACTGAAGTTACACTTTGGAAAAGAGGGGCTCACAAATGAAGAAAGAAACCGCCTGCACATCGATCTTAGTTGGGAAGGCCGCAAGCATTGATGGCAGCACCATGATCGCGCGCAACGATGACACCTTCCACGTGCTTGCACCGCACCGCTTTTACATGCACCCGGCCTGGCGGGGTGAAAAGGGGCTGAGCGTCAAGTCGCCGCTCAATGGTTTCACCGCACCGCTGCCGGAGAATGGCTACCGCTACAACGCGGTACCAAACGTCGACACGGCCAAGTTCGGCGATTACGAGGAAAGCGGCATTAACGCCAAGAACGTGGCGATGTCGGCGACGGAAAGCACCTACGGCAACGAACGCACCCTGGCCTTTGACCCCTTGGTTGAAGACGGCTTGGATGAGGATCTGATCGTCAACATGACGCTGCCGTTCGTCGAGTCGGCCCGTCACGCCGTGGAGTACCTCGGCCAGCTGATCAAGCAGTACGGCTCACCGGCCGGCAATTCCGTGCTTTTCTCCGACAAGGACAATGTCTGGTACATGGAAATCGTGACCGGACACCACTGGGTTGCCCAGCGCATTCCCGATGACGCCTACGCGATTGCGGCCAACCAGGTGGCGATTCAGCAGGTGGACTTCGACGATGCGGACAACTTCATCTGGAGCGAGGGGATTCGTGAGTTCGTCGAGGCGCATCACCTCAACCCGGACCAAAGCGGGTGGAACTTCCGCCACATTTTCGGCACGATGAACGAGAAAGACCGCCATTACAACACCCCACGGGTCTGGTACGGTCACCACATTTTGAACCCCGAGGTCCCGGAAGAGCCGGAATCCGCGGAGTTGCCGTTCATCATGCACACCGACCACAAAATCACGCGCGAGGACATTGCGCAGATTCTGGGCAGCCATTACAACGAGACGCGCTTTGATCCGTTCGGCCACGGGGCGGCGGCCGATCGCCTGCGCTACCGGCCGATTGGCTTGAACCGGACGCAAAACTCGCACATCCTGCAGCTGCGCGGTGAGGCCGACTTCGGCCACGTCGCCATCATGTGGCTGAACCTTGGAATGCCGACGTACAGCCCTTACGTGCCGTTTTACTGCAACGCCGACGACACCGACCCAAGCTACGCCAACACCCCGGAGACGCTGACTTACGGCGCCGATTCGGCCTACTGGCTGCACCGTTCCCTGGGGGCGCTGGTTGAAAGTCATTACAGCAAGTTCATCCAGCAAAACCGCGACTACCTGACGGAGCTGTCCCGTCAGTTCCGGATTCACATCGCCGAAACCGACGCGGCGACCCAAGACCTCACCGGCCAGGCGCTGACCGACGCTTTGACCCAGGCCAACTACAAGATTGTGGCGCAGGTCAAGCAGGCCACGCAGCACCAGATCGAGAGTTTGCTGATGCAGAGCATGGAGCTGTCGCGGCTGACGTTCAACATGGACAAGAACCTGTAACCGCGGCTCGGGCACCCTCACATGGGGTGCCTTTTTTGATGCCGGCGGTGCAAAAAAGGCGCCACCTTCGACCCTGAATCGAAGGTGGCGCCTGAAAATTGTCTGTCGTCGCGATAATCGTTAGCACTGATAACACAAGACAAGGGATATTATAGCGTGTATGCGGTTTCCTGTCTAGTGTAATCGGATTCTTTTTTGCCGCCTGCGCCAGCCCCACCAGCCGACTGCCCCGACGGCGACCGCAAGCAGTGCGGCCAGTCGGGTCCAGGCCCAGGTGGTGGCGGCCGCGGCCCCTCGACTTGCGGTTTGAGCCGCCGAGGTCGCCGATGCGACGCGGTGAGCGGTCACGAGCAGTCGCTTGGAGTTGATCATGTAAGGGGTACAGGTCAACAACGTGACCAGCTCGCGGCCGGGTTCGATGCGCAGCGTGTCGGTTTGATCAGGTGCAACGACCAGCCGCCGCTCGACGGCGTAGGTGCGAGCCGTGGTGCCGATCGTGACGACGAAGCGGTCGCCAATCGTCAGCCGGTCGAGGTGGGTGAACAGCTCCTTGCCCAGCAGGCCGTTGTGAGCGGCAATCACGGCGTGGGTGTTGGGATCGCCACTGGGAAAGCTGGTGCCCGGTACAATCACGGCACCTTCCTGCAACAACGCCGGACTGCTGGTGTCAAACAGGGGAACGACCAGCGCCAATTTGGGAATGGTGACCTGACCGACCAGATGGGCGGCCGCGTCACCGGTGCCTTGGCCGGTGGCGAACACATCGACATTGGGCAGCAAACCCGTGCTAGCCAGCAGGCGATTTTGGGCCGCCTTCTCTGCCTTCTCGGCGGCGGCAGTGGCCTGCAGCTGATTTTGGGCCATGGTCAAGGCGCGTTGGGTCCAAAGCGCGTTGACCGCCGGGGCCGCAAAGGCGATGGTGAGCAGCAAGAGCCCGAGTGCAATCGCGAGGCGACCGCGCTTACGCCGACGCATGGCGACGGCGGTGCAGTCCCCAGCCGGTCAATAGGGTACCCGCGATCAGCAGCACCAGCAGGCTGAGACCGCCGGTGGCCGGCAGAATACCGGTGAGTGGCGTCTGAAACACCGTTTTCACCGCGTTTTCGGCGGTGCCGGGCTGACCGGATGCGACGGTGAACGGCGTGAGTGGCGCGACGAAGCGATAGCCGTCTGCCGCGGCAAGCTGCTCAAGCTGGTAAGCGCCGGCGGCCAGGCCGGTCACGGCGAAGCTGCCATCCGCCGCGGCGCTAAAGGTCGTGGCCGCTGCCGGGTCACTGACCCAGGTCAGCGTGGTGTCTGAAAACTTGGCGTATTGCGCCGGTGTGGTGTCGGCCTTAGCGACGACGAAGGCACCCCCGGCCACGCCGTCCTTGGAGAAGGGATTGATGGCTTCGAAGCGCTGACCGCCGGTTTCAACCGCGGCGCTATCGGCGGTCAAGACACTGGGCTCGCCGCTGCCGCCCCAGGTCACGGTCAAGGTGTTCGCGAGGTCGGCCGTGGGTTGGGGATCAACGACCTGGCGCTGGTAAGTGACCGTGATGGTCTGGCCGGCCAGCGCAGCCAGGGCGTCTTTGGCTGGTTGGGGCAGGGCGGCCAGGGTGATCGGCGTATCCAGCGTGAGCCAATCAGTTGCAACGGGCTGGCCGGCGACCGTTACAGCGAGGCTGTCGGCCACGGCCTGGGTGCCGGCGGCCGACATTGCCGAGGCGACGGTCAGGCTGGTGAAGGTGCCTGAGGAGTTGGTGAGGCTTGCCGCGATGTCTGACGGAATGGTGAACTTCGCGGCGTAAGTCAAAATGGTCCCGCGGGGAACGCTGGCCACCAGGGCGGAATCAATCGGTTCTCCCGCGACGCTCACCGTCAGGCTGGCGCCGGTGCTCTTGGGATACAGTACGTAATCGCGGTCGGTGCCATCAAGCCCAAGCACCGTGGGTTGCGGTTTCAATAGCCCCGTGGGACCGGCGGTTTGGGTGAAGAGATAGACGCGGTCCAGGCTGTCTTGCGTGGTGGGCAGGTCCTCGAAGGTCACGCTGTCGTTGGTCGCCGTCGCCGTGGCGACCGGTGTGTAGCCGACCCCCAGCTGCTCCCAGTTGCTGGCGATGCTCGCCTGGGCCGCTGCGTTGCTCTGGTTGCGGCGGGTCTCGTTGAACAAGGTGGTGATGTCATAGGCGCTGTAGGTCACATCGGCTACCGCCGGCAGGGTCGCCAGCTCGGGCATTTCGGCGCCGGTGTTGGGAACGTTCAGGTTGTCAATCACCTGCCGGGGGTGTAGCACCACCGTAGTGGCGGCCTGGGCCGGCTGCGGTGACTGAATAAGCCAGAGTCCAAAAATTGCCAGTAGTGCGAGCCAGTACTTCTTCATGCGTGGTTCCTCCTTTGGATGAGACCCAAGCCGAGCAGCGACAGGCCGCCGAGAATCGCGAAGCCGCCAGCCCCGCCGGTTTCGGGCAAAACGGGGGTTGAAGCCGAACTCGGGACTTGGGTTAAGTGCAGCTGATTGGGTGCGGCACCGGTGGTCAGGGTGGCCGCAACGCTCAACGCACCGTGGTTGGTCACACTGCCGGCTTTGTCAATTGTGAAGGTGCCGCTGGTTGTCCCAATGGTGAGGACGTAGGTGCCGGGGGTCAGGCCGCCGAAGCCATCCGCGGTGGCCGCCAGCACTTTGCCGGCCGTCGTCAGCGTGGCTTGCGACCAATCTGTGTCACCGGTGAGGGTGAAGGGTTTCAAAGACACGGTGAGAGCAGCAGGCAAGGCGGCCGGGGACTGGGTCAGTTCGCTGATTTTAGTTTGCCCGGTCAGCGTGAAGAACTGGGAGGGGCCAACAAAACCGGGCGGTCCCGCGGCTGACAGCTGATAGCGACCGGCCGGCAAAGCGACGGTGAGATGGCCTGCGACCGGTTCAAAACTACGGATCAGCCGCTCATTACGAGTGATAGTGACGGGTGCGTTGCTGCCATCAGGGAGCTTGGGAACCTCCCAGCTCAGCGTAGCCAGTTTGGGGATGATTGTCGCGGTAATTCTGGGCTCAAGCAGTCCTTCGCCTATGGTTGTCGGCGTTAGCACAATGAGGTAATCGTTTTGATCACTGGCGGAAATTCTGTATTCGATTGGCCGTGTATTCTCATACGGCGCAAGACCGACCGCGGTGAAGACGTTGGTGCCTGCTGGCTTGAATGCCTGCGCCTCCCCGATTGCTCCGCTGGCCATGACGGTTCGAAAATAGTAGCTGACCGGCGGAACCGGCATCCCCCACTCGTCCAATAGTGGGGACGCGGCCTGGGTGAGCGTGAGGGTGGCCGAGACAGTTTGGGTCCTGGCCGCCACTGGCGCGTAGTACAGCGACCAGGGCGCGGGTTGGGGAATCGTCAGTTCGGTGCCGGTGTTGATGAGGTGCAAGAGATTGTCTTTGTAGGGTGGTGTGACGTCTACCGTGTACGTCACACGAACGCCATCGCGGTAAGTTGGGGTGCTGGCAAGCGTGAGATCGGGTGCAGTCAGTGTTGACCCGACGGTGGTAAGCGTCGCAGCGCTGTAGCTCGGCGGCTGCCGTGGTTGCGTCACGCCGTTGGCATCGACGCGAAGCCAGGTCAAGGTCGGTGCCGGCACGGTGAGACCTGTGATAATGCTGAAGGCCGGCGTCAGTTGGTCGTGCCAGGTCGCGTTGATGATCGGTGCAAAGGCTGGGGCGAGTAGTTGGTTCACAGCATTGCGCAACGCGTCACTGTCAGACGCA
This sequence comes from Lacticaseibacillus suihuaensis, assembly GCF_054785075.1. NCBI lineage: Bacteria > Bacillati > Bacillota > Bacilli > Lactobacillales > Lactobacillaceae > Lacticaseibacillus > Lacticaseibacillus suihuaensis. The sequence continues at coordinate 7,997 of NZ_BAAGBJ010000015.1, forward strand.
ATCAGCCTTTCACCACCGCCGCCGCTCAGCCCAAGGGCGCTGGCACCGTGCAGCGCCACTACGTCGCGGCGAGGTAGTTCTGGCGTAAGCATCGGGTCGCGTTCAAGCGGTTGAGCGGCGCTGGCGCCGTTCGTGATTGGCGGCCCCGCCCGAATGCCGGTGGCTACGTCTGTCAGTGTGAGGATGCGCTTGGCTGCTAGGGGGCGAGCCCCGAGCGTCTCATCTTTCAGCAGCACCGCCGCGGCCTGAAAGGCGCTGTCGACCGCCGGCGTCTGGTTGATTGGCAGTGAAATGGCCTTCAAGGCGGCCGGACTGGCCGTGAATGTCTGACCATCGCCGGCCGTCAATCGGGTCGTGGTGAGTGTGCTAGCGTCGCTTTGCTGGCTGCTCAACACAGCCACTTGGTTGTTGGTTGTGGCTGTGAGCAGTCCATCAGCCACCTGGGCGAGTGTCGCGGCCGCCAGTTCGCGATTGCCAGGGCTGACCGCCACCACTAGGACAATGTCTTGCGGCCCGGTGGAAGCGACGGTGCCAGCCACGGTTTCGGTGGTGACTTTGAAGTGGGAACCGTCTTTCTCAACGGTGCGACGGGTCAGGCCACTCCCTACTAGTCCAGCGAACGTGTGGTAGGTGGTTGGCCCCAGAGAGGTGAGCGGAATACCTAGGCTCGCCTGCATCGACATGTTCCAGGAATCTACATTGCCGCTGGGCTTAACTGCCACGAACGGATCGTCGGCTGCCGCCCGAACCGACAGCGGTGCGACCAGCCAAAACCCGGCAGCCGCCGCAACGAGTCGTTGCCATCTTTTCGTCATGAGCACCTCCTTTGCCCGTCTCTAAAGATTACGCCGGCTCCCAACGGATACCCTCGCCACACTAAAAAAGTCCCGTTGGAAGCGAGTCTTTAAACTGGCACGTTGTCAGGTTTGGCGTATAATCTGAAGAAAACGGAGGCGACACATGGAGACCCCTACAATCAATGCCTTGCTGCGCCCGGCCTGGCAGCACTTCACCCAATCGACAGATTACCGGCGGATTGTCACCGGCTACGGCGCGGATCAAATTGAGGCCGTGGTTGCGCTGCTGGGCAACGCCCTGGCCGGGACATCGCCGCGGCCGCTTGCGCAGTGGCACGGCCTGGAGCTCTCAAAAGGCCTGGCGCGACTCGACCGCTTTCTCGCTTCGGCCGTGGTCGATGAAGAACCGGTGACCATTGCACTGGAAATTTCAGTATATTTTTTGCTGTTTGCCTGCGCGAAACGGCACATGACAGTTCCCCCCGACGAAGTCATCGCCATGTTCGATGAGCGCTTCGCCGCGCTAGCCGAGGCGACCGATGAACCGGCGCTGCCCGGCTCGCTTGACATTGAGGAGGGGGCGGGGATGCCGGCGTTTCACGAAACGACGTACCGCAAGCTCATGCAAGACGCCGAGTCGTGGACCGACCAGTTTCTCGCCACCGCTGCCGGCCAGAACACGCCACTGACGCCGGCGCTCTGTCAGCTGGCGCTGGTGACGCTGGTTGAGGCGGTGTACAAATGGCACCGCAAGACGCCCAAGACCTGGACGCAGCAGGCATTCAAGGCGACGATGATCACATTGTATGGCTGTGAACTGCCGCTGGAGCCGGCTGCTTTGACGGCGCTGACGCCGCTTGTGGCAGACTTTTTGACGTTTGGCGGGGCCAATGGCTGGCTGAAGGCGGCCACTGCGGCGGGCTGTTGCCGTGCCGTAGCGGCGGCGGCACCCGAAATGCTTGAGGCGGCCGGAGACCCGACGCGTTGGCGCGAGAACAAGCGGATGTTGATTGCGATGGGGGAAAGCGGGATCGCGCCCGATGACGAGGCGGGGCTTCGGGCCTTCATGCTGGACTACGCCGAGCAGCAGGCGGTTCGCGCCGCGTGGTTTCAGCCGGGGCTGACGCCATCACCCCTGGTTTTTGAACCAGACGCGCGGTACCTGCAGCTGGTCCATGTGACCGAGTGCGACGGCCGCAAGTGGCGCAAGGCCAATGCGACGCGACTGCACAACGCCGCGGTTGCGGTGGCGCGCGAGATCTGGAGCGATTCGGCCAACGCGCCGCTGCGGCGCCAGGTCGCCCAGGCGACCGCGGTGCTGACCGTGGCGGCCTGGTACGACGGTTTGTACGCCAGCGCCTTGCAGACGCCCAAGCGCTGGACCGTAGAAGCGGCGGCCCCGGTGCTGGCCGCACTGCAGAATCAGGGCGATTTTGCGGCGGGGCGGCTTATGCTGCAGGCGCTGATTCAGCACTTGGCCGCCGCCTCGGTACTGACGCCGGAGCAGGCCGAAGCGCTGGCCGCGCTGCTGGGTCGGGCTGAGGGCAACGCGCAATCGAAGGTCATCTCCTTGGCGGCCGCCCGAGCCGCCCGAGTTGGCGGGTGATTGTGGTCAGGCACGGCGATAGGCAAAACAAAACCGGCACGTTCTCCGCGAGGGAAAACGTGCCGGTTTTGGTGTCGGCTGGATTGTAACAGTCAGACGCTGGCGCTAGTAGACGCGATCCGAATCGCCGGTAGGACCGTCGGCGTCGGTGTTCGCGTTGTTATCGTAAACCTTGGTCATGGCCGGCACGATTTGGCCCTTGCTGGTCGTGGTCTTCATGCCGGTAATCTTGTAGGTCGGATCACCATAGTCGTCCTTGCCGGCCGACTTCACGGTCAAATCGCCGGTGAAGGTCTGAACGCGCTCGTCTTTTTCGGAATCGGTGTAATCGACGGTGTAGGTCATGTCGAAGGTCACGTCCCATTCGTCGGCATCCGTCCGACTCACCTTAACCGCGCGACCGCCGAAGCCGGAGTAGGAGACATCGTCGCGCTTGGCGTAGCTGGTGCCGACGTCGTGGAAGAACTTGTAGGCGTTGTTGGATGTGTCGGTGAAGTAGTCGGCCAGGTCTGAATCGCTGTCCGAAGACAGGCTTTGCACCCCGCTCAAGACGTTGTAGACCATGTTGTCGGCGGTGTCTTCGTCCAGGGTGCCGCTGCTGTTGAGCGTCACTTCTGCGTTGATGTTGGCACTGGTGTCGGCTTCATCCGCCGGGTTGTACTTCTGGGTGGTGACGGTGCCGGACTTGAAGGCCTTGGTGACGAAGAACTTCAGCCCTTTGACGTAGACAACCGGCCCGATTTTGGCCGTGCCGTCCTTGATGGTGCCGAGCTTGTCACCGTTGGTGTCGGTGACTTGGCCGCCTTCAAGATCCGAGGTGACGTCCAGCTTCACCGTGTTGAAGTCAAAGGCCACCGGCGCCTGGTCGCCGTTGCTGTCAACGGTGACCAGCAGCTTGGCCGTCGTTTTGGTGCCCGCAACCTGGCCGGTGGCCGAGAAGCGGTACTGACCAGGCAGAAGCGGACCGGCCTTGAGCGACTTGCTGCTGGCGCTGGTGGTGCCCAGTCGCTTGCCGTCCTGCAAAAGCGTGACGCCCTTGCGCCTGGATGTCAGCTCGACATAAGTCGGGGTGTCTGCGGCCAGCACGTACTTAGGAAAAAGCAGCCATTGCTTGCCGCGTGTGGTGAGCTTCACGCCGTAGCGCGAGGTGGCGCCACTTTGCAAGGTGCGGGTGAAGTTGGCCAGGCGTTCCTTGTCGGCTCGCAGGTAGGTGACGAACGGCCCGACCGTGGCCTGGTTGAGCTTCAGCCCGGGGTCGGTGGTCGCCATCGCCTTGGCGAAGCTGGCCTTGCTGCCGCTGGTGACCGTGGTCATCAGGCGGCTGACCTGCCGCGCCGGCGCGTAGTAGGTTTTCAGACCGAAGTAGCCGCCCAAAAGCACGACGGCGACGCCGATGCCGAGGCCGAGCTTGATCTTGCCCTGGCGACTCATCGGCTTGGCCTGCTGGCTGCGCGTGGCGGTCGGGGTGGCTGGCGCGATCGGGGGTTGGGCCGAATTTGGGGTGGCCGCAGCCGGATTGCTGGCCGACTGCGGTGCGGCGGGTTGTGGCGCCGGCGTAGGCCTTGGCGTCTCAGCCGCGGCGGCGGCCTTTGGGGCCACTTTTGGCGTCAAATCGAAGCCGCAGTTAGGACAAAAGCGGTCGTTGGCCGTGACCTTGGTTCCGCAGTTAGGACAAAACTGGGTGGCGGCACCGGCCCCGTTGTCGGCTTGAAGAAAGAACAATTGCGTCATGGAATCCTCCTAGAACAGGTGCTGCACCATGTCGACCAGCGAGCTGCCGAACACGGTGATGATGAGCAGGTTAACAACCGTCATGCCGACGTTGATCAAAACCAGGGTGTAAACGGGATCCATCCCGCCCTTTTGCGGGGTACCCAGGGCAACTTGGTAGAAGGCGACGGTTTGGAAGACAAAGTTCAGGCTGATGATCAGCGCGATCACCGTGATGGTGGCGGCGCCGGCGAAGAGGCCGAGTACGGCCGCTGCGAAGCTCAAAAAGACGCTGATGCCCACGCGCTGCTGGTAGCGGGTCATCAAGCCCCAGAAGTCGCTGGGTTGACCGGTGATGGCGCGGCGACCCAGAAAGGCACCGAGAAAGAGCACGAAGTCAACGCAGATCAGCAGAATGAACAGCCGGAAGCCGGCACCCCAGATTGCGCTGTTGGCGGTGCTGGAAACGGCACTGGACACGCTTTCGCCGAAAATGTTGGCCGCCGAGCTGACCGTGTTGGCTGCCGAAAACATCGGCTTGACGATCGACACGGTGGTGAAAAAGGCGATGAGCAGCAGGGAGACCAAGCCGTAGTACCGGCCACCGGTGAGGTCGCTTGCGGTCGGTCGCTTGACGCTAGCAATCAACCAGCTCCAGTAGTTGAGGCCGGCCTGCTTGGCGTTGGCCAGGGAATCGGATTGCGGCTGGGCTGGCTGCGGGGCAGGGGTTGGTTGCGGGGTCGGCTGTTGCGGCGCCTGCGGCCGAGCCTGCTCTGGTTGAGCCTGCGCCGGTTGGGCCTGAACCGGTGTTGGTTCGGCCGGCTGCTGGGCGGCCTGCGCAAAGTTAAAGCCGCAGTTGGTGCAGAACTTGGCGCTTTCCTCTTGTTGGGCGCCGCATTGTGGACATGTTTTCATAGGATGACTTCCTTTCGTGGGACCGAATTTTCAAAATAATGACATTATAACATTCTAGATGATACGGCAAACCCGTCGTCACCGCAATCGTTGTGTGATAAAAAAACGCTTGCGGTCAGTTTTCTCGCCGTGACGCGTCATTTTGGTTCGTTGCTAAAAATGGCACAGAACGGTCAAACTGTGCTAGAATGGGAACGCATTCAAGACTGGCATCGCCATTACTTTGAGGAGGCACACATGATTAAGATTCCAGGGGGTACGTATCAAATCGGCACCAACGACCGGACCAAGGGGTTTTTCCAGGACAACGAGACACCCAAGGTCACGGTAACCGTTCCGGACTTTGAAATCGGCGCAACGACGGTGACCAACGCCGAATTCGCCGCCTTCGTCGCCGCCACGGGCTACAAGACAGACGCGGAACGCTTTGGCGACAGCTTCGTGTTCCACCTGCTGGCCAGCCCCAAGACCTTGGCGGCTAGTCGCCAGGTTCCGGGGGTGCCGTGGTGGTACGCGGTGGCCGGTGCGGATTGGGCCCATCCCTTCGGCCCCGACTCGGATGTGTCGCAGCTAGGCGATCACCCGGTCGTTCACGTCTCGCGCGATGACGCACTGGCCTATTGCCGCTGGACTCAGGCGACGTTACCGACCGAGGTCGAGTGGGAGGTGGCGGCTCGCGGCGGTAGCACGAACGACCACTGGTACTGGGGAGATTCTTTGACCGCAGGGGACCAGTTTCACTGCAACACCTTCCAGGGGGACTTTCCCAACACGAACACCGCCGCGGATGGCTTCGTCGGGACCGCACCGGTTCGCAGCTTTGCGCCCAACGGTTACGGCCTTTTCCAGCCGATCGGTAACGTCTGGGAGTGGTGCCTCAATCCCGCTCGCATCCCGCTGACGAGCCTGGCCATGCTTTCGGCCAAGGATTTTGCGACGATGGATCAGCTGGCACCGGATCAGGTCTTCGCCACCCGCGGCGGGTCATTCCTCTGCCACGAGTCGTACTGCAAACGGTACCGACTGAGTGCTCGCAACGGCGAGGCGGGGCAGTCCGCGGCCTCAAACCTCGGCTTCCGCTGCGTTCGGCATGCCCAAGACCGGGTGACCGGTCCTGGTGAAAAGGCGACGCGGCAGACCCAGCCGATGGATTGCTGCTTGCCCCGTCGCTAGTACAGAACGTGACTGCCTAATGATACAAAAAAGATAGATTGGAGTGTGCCTACCTCTGCGGCAGCGGCGTATACTGCACTTAGCGAATCGTGCAGGAATGAGCCTGCGGATTGCGAAAGGAGTGGGAAAATGAATCAGACTTTTCTTGATGTGTTAAACCGCGAGGGGCCGGTCACCATCATTACGGTCAATGCAGCCCCGGCCCATGTGGTGAACACATGGATGTCATACGTGACACTGCAGGACGGTGAGCTGTGGATTCCGGCAGCCGGGATGCACAGCATCGAGGCCGATTTTCCAACGGATAACCGCGTCACCCTGACCTTCGGTAGCAAGGACATCACCGGAACGGTGGGCCCTGGCGCCGGGTTTCACGTCCATGGGCGGGGCCGCTTCGTCGCTTCGGGTCCGGCCTTTGACGCCAAGAAGGCGCAGTTCCCGTGGCTGACGCGGCTGTTGATTGTGACCATCGATGACGTTGAACAAAAAATCTAGCGACGGCAAAATGCCTCGCGTCACCGCAGTTGCGGTGGTGCGAGGCATTTATTTGTTTACGCGCGGCGAATCAAGGCGTCGATGTCCTGGTGCGTCAGCAGTCGCCGGGTCGCCCAGACGAAGGCCAACCAGATCAGGCCGATGGTGATCGCCGCCGTGGCCAGGCCGAAGGTCGGCCACAGGTAGACGGGGTGATCTGGGGTGCCTTGCCACAGCAGCATGCACAGGCCGTAGCTGACGCCGGCCCCCAACGCGCCACCGTAAAGCAGTCCCTGGCCCATCAAAAAGGCGTACTCCAGGCTCTTGACCGCGGTCAGCTGGCCCGGCGTCGTGCCGATTGATTGCATCATCGCGAGGCTTTGGCGCGAGGCCATCAGATCGGCGAAGGTGTGATTGACGATCGTTGCGAGGCTGACCAGCGCCAGCAGGGCGACAAAGCCGCTCATCAACACGCGCATCATGGTGGTGATGGCGTAGTTCTCCTGATCGGCCGCGACGGCGTCAGTCACGTTGACCCCGCTGACGCGGGCCTTCACGGCGGCGGCAACCTGCTTGTGCGTGTTAGCATCGTGCAGCTTGACGGCGGCGACACTAGTGGTGTTGGAAGTCTTTAACCCAAGCTTTTGTTGCCAGTGCTTGAACTGAGCCCGTGAGATGAACAGGCCGACTTCGCCGTTGGAATCCACCACCAGTGCCTCGGGCGTGTTCGCGCGGTGCGACACGATGGTTGGCGAGACGGTCACGCTTTTTTTCGACACCGGGTCGCGCAGTGTGAGCGGTCGGTGGTAGCCAGCCGGCACGGTGTCGGTCATCACCGTGCGACCCTCACTGTCCTCGGTTTGCACCCGGGTGTTCACCAGAAAAGGCAGGGGGTGCTCGAGCTGGCGAGCCAAGGGTGCATCCACCGCGTAAATCGACAGGTCAAAGCCTTTCAAAAACAGCGGCCCCTGCTTGACGTCTAGGCCGAAGTGCTGAGCGACCAGTTGCTGCTCGACGGCGCCGGTGGCTTCAAGCGTCCGGCTCATCGCCTTCAGCTGGTTGCCGCCGGTGGTCGCCGTGATGTCGGCGCCGTCGGTGGTGCCGTAATCGCGCAGGAAGTTGGCGGTGAAGCCGGTCAGGCCGACGAACAGCGCGACGGTCGCCACCAGCGTGACCATCATCGTCGCCTTGCGGTCGGTGCGGCGGTAGTTGCGCAGGGCCAGCCGCAGCGTCGGCCGCTTGACGTGACGCAGCCAAAAGCCAGGGCGCAGCCGGCGCTTGGAGATCTTGGGCGAGGCCGCCTGGGCACGAATGGCCGCAATCGGGGAGACGCGGCTGGCTCGCCAGGCCGGGCGAGCGGCGGCGACTAAGGTGACGGTGGCCATGAAGACGGCGGCCACGGTGAGCGGCAGCCAGTCGACGGTCAGGTGCAGCGCAAAGGCGAAGTCGCTGTGGGCGAACAGCCGGTTCAGCCAGCCTAGGGTCACCGCCATGCCGCCGATGCCAAAGCCAAAGCCCAGCAGCAGGGCCGGTGCCAAAAGCATCAGCGCTTCGCTCAGCACAATGTGGCGCAGCTGCTTGGGCGTGGTGCCCAGCGACCGCAGCAGGCCGTAGCGGGTGCGGTAAGCCTGCACCGTCAAGTTGATGCTGGTGTAGATGAGCAGCAAGGCGGCCACGCTGATCACGGCCAGCACTCCGGCCACCGTGCCGATGATAATCAGGCGCGTCTGCCGCTTGTTGGCTTCCCCCATCACCGCTAAGGCGTCGTCGTTCAGCTGGTAGTGTGTTGCCTTCACGCCGGCCTTGGTTGCCAGCGCCGCCACGCGAGCCCGGGCGTTGCGGGTGACAGTGAGGTCGGCCAAAAGTCCGTAACGTCCCGCGGGCAAGCGGGACTGCTGCTGAAGCAGGCCGCCGGTGGTCAGGTAACTGCGGTTGTAAGGGCTCATCGTGCCGACCACGTGAACCCGCCGGCGCTGGCCGTTTTGGCTGACCGTCAGCCAGTCGCCAAGCTTCGCGTGGCCGTCCAGCCAGTTGTCCGCCAACAGCGCCTCTGTTGCGCGTCGCGGCAAGCGGCCGCTGCTCAGCAAGGCGGGGCCCAGCTGCCGCATGGTCGCAGGGGTGACCACGACGGCCGGCAGCTTGTTTTTGCCTAGCCGCGCGGTGCCGGTGGTGACGAACTGGTGCTGGTGAACCAGCTCGGCGGAGGTGGTCAGGGACTGATACTGCTTGTCGGTCAGGTCGCTGAAGCCGACCAGCGCCTGGGTCTGATCGCGCTGGTAGCTGAACAGACTGCTCTGGGCGCTTCTCAGGCCGACCAACGAGGCGACGGCAAGCGTGGCGGCGACGCCCATGGCCAGAATGGTCAGCAGGGTGCGAGCCGGCGTCTGCCGCAGGTTTTGCCAGCTGATTTTGGCGATAATCATGACTGCGCCTTCGTCAACCGGCCGTCTTCGATGGTCAAAACGCGCTGGGCCTGGGCGGCAATTTGCGGATCGTGGGTGATAACAATCACGGTTTGCCCCTGCTTGATGTTGGCGTAGTGCAGCAGGTCCATAATTTCCTGCGAGTTGCGCTGGTCGAGGTTGCCGGTCGGCTCGTCGGCCAGCACGATCGCCGGTTGGTTAATCAGCGCCCGACCAATCGCCACGCGCTGTTGCTGGCCGCCCGACAGTTGACTCGGCAGGGCGTGGGCCTTGGCGGTCAGGCCGAGTGCCGCCAGCATCTCGGTCAGCTCCGCGTCGGGGATGTGCTTGCCGTCCAGCTCGGCCGGCAGCGTGATGTTTTCACCCACCGTCAGTGTCGGCATCAGGTTGTAAAACTGGTAGATCAGCCCTACTTGACGCCGGCGGAAAATCGCGAGTTGAGTTTCGTTCAGGCTGCCGAGGTCGGTGTCGTAAAGCGCGACGTGGCCAGCGGTCGGCCGATCGACTCCCCCGAGCATGTGCAGGAGCGTCGACTTGCCGGAGCCACTGGGTCCGACAATGGCGACGAATTCGCCGGCCTCGATGCGCAAAGACACGTCTTGCAGCGCCGGGCGTTCCTCACCGGGGTATGTTTTGGTCAGATCGGTTGCGGTTAAAATTGACATGATGAACACCTCCACGCTTAAGATACCGACCCCAAGTGACAGGCGGGTGACAGTCAGTGAAAAAGCGTGACGGTGGTCAAAACACCGGGGTGCGTGTTCGCAAGCGTCACGCGCCCGTCTGCGGCGGCAATGACGCCATGCGCGATGGCCAGCCCGATGCCCAGGCTGTTGGCGACGCTTTGGCTGCCGCGGTAGAAGCGCTCAAAAACATGGGGCAGATCTGCGGCCGGCAGCGCCTCGCCGAAGTTTTGGATGGTGATTGTGGTACTCAGGGGGGTCTGAGTGGCACCGACAATCAAGCGGCTGCCGGCCGGCGCGTGTTCCGCCGCGTTCTTCAGTAGGTTGATGAACGCCTCTTGCATCAGGCGCGGATTGACCTCAATCGTGAGGGCGGCCGGCACCTGCCAGACGACCTCTAGGTTGGCCTCGGCGATTTGGTGTAACAGGAAGTTCAGGCTTTGGCGCAGCAAGGCGTCCAGGGAGACGCTTTGACGGTTTTGGCTCAGCGTGTGGGTGTCGACGCGAGCCAGCAGAATCAGCTGCTCGACCAGGGCCTGAAGCCGCGCGTTTTGCTGGGCCAGCTCCGCTGTGGTACCGATGTCTTCGGTGGCCAGCAGCTCGATCAGGTTGGCCTGGGTGGCAATCGGGGTTCGCAGCTGGTGGGCGATGTCTTGAATCGCCACGGCGAGTTGGGCCCGGTCCTGGGCCAAGGCGGCCTTGGCCGCTGAGCTTTGGCGAACGTAGTGGTATAAGTCGTTGTGAAGCGCCGAGAACAGCCCCTCGTCGTTTTGCGTCAGCGGGTAGCTCACCTCGCCGCGAGCGGCCTGGTGCAGCTGCGTGGCGATGGCTTCAAGCGCCGCCAGCACGTGGCGCAGCCAGCGGTTGCAAGACCAGGCAATCGCCGCGACGGCGATTGCGCCTAGGACCAAAAGCGGCAGCCGCGCCGCTGGGGCCAGCGCTGCGGCGATGCCGAAACCGCCGGCGGTGAGGCCGCTAAGCCCCAGCCCAAGCCACGCGATGGCCCGGGCCTCCGGGCGTGAGAAGGCGTTAAGTCTCAATGAAATACCCCATTCCTCGGATGGTGCGAATCAGGGCCGGATGGGCCGGATCCGCCTCCAGTTTCTCCCGCAGGCGCTTGACGGTCACGGTCAGTGTGTTGTCCGACACCATCTGGTCGCGGGCATCCCAAATCACCGCCAAGAGCTGGGCCCGGGTCAGCAGCTGTCCCTGATTTTGGGCAAAATACGCCACCAGGCGCCACTCGGTGGCCGACAAGGCGATGACCTGACCGTCGCGCGACAGCTCGGCGCGGCTCAGGTTGACGGTCATGTTGCCCAGCTTCAAGGCGGTTGGCGGCACCAGCTTGGCCAGCCGGGCGACCAAGACGCGCAGGCTGACCGGTTTGACCACGTAGTCTTCGGCCAGCGCAAGCCCGGTCAGCTCGGCCTGCTCCGCATCGTTGGCGGTCAGCACCAGCACCTTGGCGGCCAACAGCGGTCGCCACTGGGTGAGCCAGGCCAAGCCGTCGCCGTCCGGCAACGCGAGGTCCAAAATCACGGCGTCCGGCGGCCGGGCGGTGACCGCGGCGCTGGCGGCGGCCAGAGTACCCACGCAGGTGACCCGGGCCACCGGGGCCAAGTACGTGGCGTAGCTGGCCGCCAGCGGTTGGGAATCTTCGACAATCAGCAGTTCCATCTGGTCCACCTCCTCAGGCTATCATAGCCCAGGCGACGGATTCGGTCACGCCAAACGCAATAAATGCAGTAAGGACTCACTCGCACTGCTATAATAGGAGCATCGCAAGTCTTCTGTAGCAAAGTACGCTGAACAACTGTGTCACAAAAAGCGCAAATGCGCCTGAAACGGGCAGTTAGCTGTTCGTGAAAGCGTTTGTTTTGGCCGCTTGAATGACGTACAATGGAGACGAAAATCAACTGGAGGCGACACTGTGAGCACACTAGAAATCAAGAACCTGCATGTCAAAGTCAAAGACGAGCCCGAACACCCGGAAATTCTGCGCGGCGTCAACCTCACCATCCGCACCGGGGAAATTCACGCGCTGATGGGGCCCAACGGTAACGGTAAGTCGACGATGGCCGAGACCATCATGGGTAACCCGCGCTATCAGGTGACCGAAGGCGACATTTTGCTCGACGGCCAAAGCCTGCTGGACCAAGGCGTCGACGCCCGGGCCCGGGCCGGCCTGTTCCTGGGAATGCAGTATCCCGCCGAAATCGCCGGGGTCACCAACGCCGAGTTCATTCGCGCCGCGGTCAACGCCAGACGGTCGCAGGACGACCCGATTTCGATCATGAGCTTCCTCAAGGAACTGGACCAGACCATGACCACGCTTGAGATGCCGGAGGACATGGCCGACCGCTACTTGAACCAGGGCTTTTCCGGTGGCGAAAAAAAGCGCAACGAAATCTTGCAGCTGATGATGATCAAGCCTAAGTTCGCGCTGCTTGACGAAATCGACTCCGGACTTGACATCGACGCCTTGCGTATCGTGGCCAAGGGCGTCAACGCCCAGCGGGGGCCGGAATTTGGCAGCTTGATCATCACGCACTACCAGCGGCTGCTCGATTACATCGTGCCCGACTTCGTGCATGTCATGAAAGACGGCGAGATCATCGAAACCGGTGGGGCCGAGCTGGCCAAGTCGCTTGAAAAAACCGGTTACACACACCTGAAGGCGGGTGAAGCCGATGCGTGAGCTGCCCAGCACCCCTAAAATTGCGCTGGCCCGGGCCCTGAAACAGGCCCCGGCCGATGCGGTGCCGGTTGGCGTGACGGCTGACGCGGTAATCACGCAGGCGGCGGGTCTGCAGGTGGCGCCAACAGACGGTCTGGAGGACTGGCTGCAAGGTGCCGGTCAAACCGGCGTCACGCTGACGGTGCCGGCCGGCTACCAAGGCGAGCCGGTGTTCATCCAAGGCCCAGCCGCGGGCAGCGGCCTGGTGCATGTGGTGGTCGAGCCCGGCGCCACGGTGACGCTGCAGGATTCGTGGCAGAGCCACGGCGAGCACCTGGCAATCGGCGTGTGGCTCGAAGTCGGTGCCGACGCGACGGTCAACTGGCTGACCTACGACGCACTGGCGGCCGGATCGGCCGTTGCGCTGCGCAAGGCGACGCTTGCCGCCGGCGCTAGCCTGAACTGGACGGTTGCAGGCTTCTCCCACAACTCAGGCGCCAGCCTCATCACCTGTGACCTGGTCGGCGAAGGCGCCCGAGCGACGGTCAACGTCGGTGTTTTGGCCAGCGGCAGTCAGCACCTGGGCTACACCACGCGCATGACCAACTACGGCCGCAAAACCGGTGGCCACATCAATCAACGCGGGGTCATCACCGGTGCCGCCCACCTGATTTTCAACGGCATCGGCCACATCGTGCAAGGGGCTCAAGGCGCCGACAACCAGCAGGAAAACCGGGTGCTAATGCTGGCGCAAGAGGCCAGAGGTGACGCCAACCCGATTCTCTTGATCGACGAGAACGACGTCACCGCCGGCCACGCCGCCAGCGTGACGCGCATCGACCAGGCTCAGCTGTACTACCTGATGAGTCGCGGCCTGAGCAAGGCCTTGGCCTCGCGCCTGGTGATTCGCGGCTTCCTGGAGGCCGGCCTGGCCGAAATCAAGGACCCACAGCTGAAGCAGACGCTGTTTGACACAATCGATGAAACGCTGGTGAATGCAGATGCGTGAGCAATTTCCATTTTTCAAGCGCCACCCCGACCTAGTTTACCTGGACTCGGCGGCGACCAGCCAAAAGCCGCAGGTCGTGCTGGATGCGCTGAATGATTACTACGTCAACGACAACGCCAATGTTCATCGCGGCTTGTACCAGCTGGCCTACAACACCACCGAAGGCTACGAGGCGGCAAGGGGGCAAGTCGCCCGATTCCTGAACGCGGCTCAGGCGTCCGAAATCGTGTTCACACGCGGCACCACCGAGTCCTTGAACCTGGTGGCAGCCAGCTTCGGACCGCTGGTGGTGCATGAAGGCGACGAGATTCTGGTCAGCGCCGCCGAGCACCACAGCAACTTCATTCCCTGGCAGCAGCTTGCCGCGAAAACCGGGGCCCGGTTCGTCGTCGCACCGGTGACGCCGCTTGGCGAAACCGACCCGCAGGCGCTGGCCAAGTTGATCACGCCCAAGACCAAGATTTTGGCCGTCGCCCAAGTGACCAACGTCGCCGGTGGCCTGGTGCCGGTGCGGCAGCTGGCCGATGCGGTTCACGCCAACGGGGGCTTTGTCGTCGTCGACGGGGCCCAAAGCGCCCCGCACATGCCGGTCGATGTGCAGGCGATGGGGGCGGATTTCTTCGCCTTTTCCGGTCACAAAATCTACGGTCCGACCGGCATCGGCGCGTTGTACGGCCGGCAGGCGCTGCTCGAGCGGATGCCCCCGGTGCAGTTTGGCGGCGAGATGATCGACTCGGTCACCGACGCGCAATCCACCTGGGCGGAGGTGCCGCTGAAGTTCGAGGCGGGAACGCCCAACATCGCCGGCGCCTTCGGGCTGGCCGCCGCCATCGACTTCCTGCAAGCGCAGGACTGGTCGACGTTTCGCGCCAGGGAGGACCAGCTGGTGCGGCGGCTGCGAGCGGGGCTTTCGGCAACGCCCGGGGTGACCGTGTACGGCTCGGCCAACAGCCTGGGCATCGTGTCGTTCAACCTGGCCGGAGTGCATCCGCACGACCTCGCGACGTTTTTGGACGAACAGCAGATTGCCGTTCGGGCCGGTCACCACTGCGCCCAGCCGCTGATGGCGCGGCTGGGGGTCCCGGCGACGGTTCGCGCAAGCTTTGGGCTTTACAACACGGCTGACGATTGCGACCGGCTGGCCACCGCCGTCGCCGCGGCAAGGGGGTATTTTCTTGGCACTGACTAAACTCGATCAGCTGTACCGCCAGGTGATTCTGGACGAGGCGTATCACCCGCGCCACCACGGGACGCTGGCGGCGCCGACCCACCAGGTGACGGTCCGCAACCCGAGCTGCGGCGATGTCTTGACGCTGGCGCTCGAGGTGAAAGACGGTGTGATCAAGGACGCGGCCTTTTCCGGCAGCGGCTGCACGATTTCACAGGCCTCAGGCAGCCTGATGACCGACCGCATCATCGGCCAGACGCCGCAGCATGTGCTGAACCTGGTGGCGACGTTTTCCGACCTGGTGATCGACGGCCAGGTCAAAGACGAGGCGGCGCTGGGCGATGCGGCCATTCTCAAGGGCGTTCACCAATTCCCGGCCCGGGTCAAATGCGCGACCCTAGCCTGGAAGGCCGCGGCCCAGGCGCTGACGAAAGGAGCGGAACATGACTGAGACCAAAAACACCAAGAACAACGAGCAGGTGGCGGCGGCCGTCGATTTTCTGCCGGAAAGCAACCCGGCCGACTTCAAAGACGACATCGCGCCGGTGTTCACCACCGGCCGCGGCCTGACCGAAGACACCGTTCGCGCGATCTCCAAGGAGAAGCACGAGCCGCAGTGGATGCTGGATTATCGGCTCAAGGCCTACCACACCTACCTGCGGATGCCGGATCCGGCATTTGGCCCCGACCTGTCCGGCCTGGATCTGGCCAACATGCGCTACTTCCAAAAGGCGACGGATCGCACCTACCGCGACTGGGCGGATGTGCCGGATGACATCAAGAACACATTCGACCGGCTCGGGGTACCGCAGGCCGAGCGCAAGTACCTGGCCGGCGCCTCGGCACAGTACGAATCCGAGGTTGTGTACCACAACATGAAAGACGAGTTTGACAAGCTCGGTATCATTTTCATGGACATGGATTCTGCGCTGAAGGAGCATCCAGACCTCGTCAAGCAGTACTTCGGCACCCTGGTTCATCCCAACGACAACAAGTTCGCCGCCTTGAACTCGGCGGTGTGGTCCGGTGGCAGCTTCATCTACGTCCCGGCCGGCGTCCAAACCGACGTGCCGATTCAGTCGTACTTCCGGATCAACGCGGAAAACACCGGGCAGTTCGAACGCACCCTGATCATCGTCGGCCCCGGGGCACACATCAATTACGTCGAGGGCTGCACGGCCCCGAGCTACTCCAGCGACTCGCTTCACGCCGCGGTGGTCGAGGTCTTCGTGCAAGACGACGCCTACTGCCGTTACACCACCATTCAAAACTGGTCCAAAAACGTCTACAGCCTGGAAACCAAACGGGCCCAGGCGCTTCAAAACGCGACCATGGAGTGGGTCGACGGCAACCTCGGCTCCAAAACCACGATGAAGTACCCCAGTGTCTACCTGGACGGGGCGGGGGCTCACGGCACGATGCTGTCCATCGCCGTCGCCGGCTCCGGCGTCGACCAGGACAATGGGGCAAGAATGATTCACAACGCGCCGAACACCTCAAGCTCGATTGTCTCCAAATCCATCGCCAAAGACGGCGGTCGCGTCGACTACCGCGGCACCGTGCGGTTCACGGATAAGGCCGACAACGCCTTTTGCCACGTGGAGTGCGACACGATCCTGATGGATGAGCAAAGCAAGTCCGACACCATTCCGTACAACGAGATTCACAACCCCACGGTGGCGATGGAGCACGAGGCCAAGGTGTCCAAGGTCTCGGAGGTCCAGCTTTACTACCTGGAAAGCCGCGGCATCCCCGAGGCCAAGGCCACCGAGATGATCATCATGGGTTTCGTCGAGCCGTTCACCAAGGAACTGCCGATGGAATACGCGGTGGAGCTCAACCGGCTGATCGGCATGGAGATGGAGGGCAGCGTCGGCTGAAGCCGAAGCGACGCGCCTGGGTGGCACTTGCTGGGGGCGGTCGTGCCACAATGTTGCCACCTGAATCTGAATTGCGGCCAAAACAGGCCCTGCATCGTTTCGATGCAGGGCCTGTTGGCGCGGCGCCAGGGCTAAAAGTCCAGCGGGTCTTGCCCGTCGCCCAGAATCCGCGCCTTTTGCTGGTCGTACTCGGCCTGGGTGATCGCGCCGTCGTCCAGCAGTGCCTTGAAGCGGCGAATCTGCTCGACCTTGGTCTGCTCCGCCGCCTCACGCTTGGCGGTCGCCGCCGCCTGCCGGGCTTCTTCGGCCGCCGCCGCTTGGGCCTTGACCTGCTTTTGGTGAACGTAGTACCAAGTGGCCGCGCCCAGCACCGCCAAGGCAACGAACACGTACCAGTAGGTGACCAGCAGGCTGATGGCGATGGCGGCGACGATCAAGGCGCCGCAGCCCCAGTTGGACTTGGTTTGCTTCATCGTGACCTCCTTGGGTTAAAAGCCGGCCTTGATGTAGCCGGCCGCGCTGAGCTTTTGGCGCAGCTGCAGCACGGCGGTGTAGGTGGCCAGCACGTAGACCTTGTCTTCCTTGAAGCCGGCCACGGCGGTGATCACGTCGTCCAGGCTCGGCCGCTCAATCAGCTCGCTTTGCGGGACACCTGCGACTTGCATGCGGAAGGCGACGTCTTTTTCCCGCTCGCCCCCGACCAGGTAGGTCGTGGCCTGACCGCTTTGGACCAGCTGCTCGAAGTTGCCGTCCCATATCCAGCTGGTGTCGGTGCCGTCGGCGTAATTGGCGTTGAGCAGCATGGCAAAGCCGAATGGCTCGGGCTGGCGCTGGATCATGTCCAGCACCTCGTTGAGGCCGACCGGATTCTTGACCAGAATCAGCGTGATCTGCTTGTCGGCAATCGCGATTTCCTCTTGGCGGCCGAAGACCTTCTCGTCGTAGCTGAAGGCCTGGGTGATTTGTGTTGGGGTGATGCCGAACTCGGCGCCGACCGCGTAGGCGGCCAGGGCGTTGTAGATGTTGTAGGTGCCGCCGATGGCCAGCTGGTAGGGGTGGCCGTCGATGGCAAAGGCCGAGCGCGTCGGGGTCTGCTCGGTGATCGCGGTCACCGTGTGGGCGAGCACCGGCCGCTTGAAGCCGCAGTTGGGGCAAAAGAAGTCGCCGAGGTTGGCGTAGGTCAGCGCGTGGTAGTGCAGGATGTGCTCGCACACCGGGCACAAGACGCCATCGGTGTTCGGTGGGGCCACCACGTCGGCGCCGTCGTCTTGGCCGAGGTCAAAGCCGAAGTAGCGCAGCGGGTTTTGCAGTTCGCGCGAGGAGAAAATCGGTGCGTCGCCGTTGGCAATCACCGTCGCGGTAGGATTGGCCCGCACCCCGGCCAGAATCTTCTCGTAGGTGGTGTAGAATTCGCCGTAGCGGTCCATCTGGTCGCGAAAGATGTTGGTCATCACGAAGGCCTTGGGGTGCAAAGCGCGGGCGACCGGGGCCACGTTGGCCTCGTCGACCTCAAGCACCGCCAGCGGCCGCTTGGCGCCGGCCACCGGCTGATGGGCGAAAAAGGCGGTGGTGATGCCTTGGACCATGTTGGAGCCGGTGGGGTTGGTCAAGACGTCTTGGTACTTTTGGCGCAGCACCTTGACGATCAAGTTGGTGGTCAGCGTCTTGCCGTTGGTGCCGGTGACGATGATCACGTCGCGGTCTTGCCCCAAGGCGGCCATGACGTTGGGGTCGATGCGCAGCGCCAGCTTGCCCGGAAACGAGCTGCCGCCGCCGCGGAATTTGTGGAGGTACCAGTAACTGAGCCGGCCCAGCGCAATCGCCAAGCGAGCTCTTACGGTGATTTTCATTGTTCAACGCGCCTTTCTGTCACACTATCTGGTTAATGATAACACACAAGGCCGCGGCGGTCGGCGAAAAAATCGCGGTCGTCGGTGTCAATTGCGCCGGCGATTCGTTATACTGGGAAGGGTATTTTCATAAAAAGGAGTGTGCAGGATGGCGCAGCTGTTTTTCCGGTACGGCGCGATGAACTCGGGCAAGTCGATCGAGATTTTGAAGGTGGCCCACAACTACGAGGAGCAAAACAAGCAGGTGATCATCCTGACCTCTGCTTTGGACGACCGCTCCGGGGTGGGGGTGGTGGCCTCGCGCATCGGCTTGAGCCGCGAAGCGCATCCGATCGACGCGGCCACCAACGTTTTTGAGCTGGTAAAGGCCCAAAACGTCAACGCCGCCTGTGTGCTGATCGACGAGGCGCAGTTCTTGCAAAAGCACCACGTGTTCGAATGTGCCCAGGTGGTCGATGAGCTGCACATTCCGGTGATGGCCTTTGGGCTGAAGAACGACTTTCGCAACGAGCTGTTCGAAGGCTCCAAGTACCTGCTGCTCTACGCCGACAAAATCGAGGAAATGAAGACCATCTGCTGGTTCTGCGCCAAAAAGGCGATCATGAACCTGCGCGTCCACGATCATCACCCGGTTTATGCCGGCGAGCAAATTCAAATCGGCGGCAACGAGGCCTACTTCCCAGTGTGCCGCCACCACTACTACTTCCCGCCTGCGAACCTGCTGGGCGAGCAACCGACCAAATAAGGAGGAGCCATGGACAAGATTTTTGAACAATTAGACGGGCTGCTGGATCGCTACGACGAGTTGCAGGAGCTGATGTCCGACCCCGAGGTGCTGGCAGACACCAAGCGCTACCTGGCACTATCTAAGGAAGAAGGCAGCATGCGCGAGGTCGTCGCCGCCTATCGCCAGTACAAGCAGGTGAAGTCAGACATTGACGAGGCCGACGAAATGCTGCGCGAAAGCCACGACCCGGACATGGAAGAGCTGGCCAAAGAGGACCTGGCCACGTTGCGGCCGCAAGTCGGTCAACTCGAAGACCAGATCAAGATCTTGATGCTGCCGAAAGACCCCAATGACGACAAGAACATCATCATGGAAATTCGCGGTGCGGCCGGCGGCGACGAGGCCAGCCTGTTTGCCGCGGATCTGCTCAGCATGTACATGAAGTACGCCGAAAAGCAGGGCTGGACCACCGAGATCATCGATGAGAACCCCACCGAAGTCGGCGGCTACAAGGAAGTTTCCGTCCTCATTCAGGGCGACTCCGTGTACTCTAAGCTCAAGTACGAAAACGGCGCCCACCGCGTCCAGCGGGTGCCGGTGACCGAATCCGCCGGCCGGGTTCACACCAGCACCGCCACCGTCGGCGTGATGCCCGAGTACGACGAGGTCGACCTTGAAATCGACCCCAAGGACATCCGTACCGACGTCTACCGCTCCAGCGGTGCCGGTGGCCAGCACATCAACAAGACCAGCTCGGCGGTGCGGATGACCCACCTGCCGACCGGGATTGTCGTGACCATGCAAGATCAGCGCTCCCAGCAGCAAAACCGCGAAAAGGCGATGCAGATCCTTCGGGCCCGGGTCTACGACTTCTACGAAAGCCAAAACGCCTCCGAATACGCCGAGCAGCGCAAGACCGCCATCGGCTCGGGCGACCGCTCGGAGCGCATTCGCACCTACAACTACCCGCAAAACCGGGTGACCGACCACCGCATTGGCCTGACGCTTAACAAGCTGGACCGCATCATGAACGGCGAGCTCGATGACATCATTGCGGCCTTGATTGTGCAGGACCAAACCGCCAAGCTGGAATCGATCAATGACTAAGACTTACGATGAGGCGCTCCGCGGGGCGTCTTCTTTGCTCACCCAGGCGGGAGTTGACCCGGATGGGGCCCGGTACGTGCTGGAGCTGCGCGGCCACTTCACGCCAAGCGGCCTGCGCCTTCACGGCCGCGAGGCGATGCCTGAGGCCTTGGCCGCCCAGTTCGACCAAGACGTCGCCCGGCTCTTGCGCCACGAGCCGGCACAGTACATCGTCGGGCTGGCCCCGTTTTACGGCGATCTGTTTGCCGTCACGCCGGCGGTGCTGATTCCGCGCTTTGAAACCGAAGAGCTGGTGGCCTGGGCCGCAAGCGAGCAGCAGGAAGCGGCCACCGGGCTTGATTTGGGCACCGGCAGCGGCGCCATCGGGTTGACCCTGGCCAAGCAGCTGAAGGCGACGATGACCCTGAGCGATGTGTCGGAGGCGGCCCTTGAAGTGGCCCAGCACAACGCCCAACGGCTCGACCGGGCCGGTCGCTTCGTTCAAAGCGACCTGTTTACCAGCCTGGGGCGCTATGACTTCATCGTGGCCAACCTGCCGTACATCAGCCCGGCGGAGGTCGGGGTGATGGATCAAAGCACCCTGGACTACGAGCCGCACCTGGCGCTGTTTGCCGAAGACTCGGGCCTGGCACTGTTCGCCCGGTTCGCCCAAGACGTTGCGGCTCACCTGAACCCAGGCGGCACGGTTTACCTCGAGTTCGGCTACCACCAGAAAAAGGCCTTGGCCGCGTTGTTCAGCCAGGCGCTGCCCGGGGCCCAGGTCATGTTTCGCCAGGACCTCGCCGGGTTGGACCGCATGGTTCGCCTGACGGGGCTTGACGAAACCAGCGATAAGGAGAGAGACAATGGAAACGCAAGTGTTTGACAAAGACACCGTGGCCGAGGCCGCGGCACTGATCAAGGCAGGGGAGGTCGTGGCCTTTCCCACCGAAACCGTCTACGGGCTCGGGGCCGACGCCACCAGTCCGACGGCGGCGCTGAAGGTCTACGCGGCCAAGCACCGGCCGGCAGACAACCCGCTGATCGTGACGGTGGCCGGCCCCGAGATGGTCGTGCAGTACGCGACCATCACGCCTGAGGCCAAGCGGCTGATGGCTGCGTTTTGGCCCGGGCCGTTGACCATCATCTTGAACATCCGGCCCAACGCGCTGTCGATGGTGGTGACCGGCGGCCTGCAGACGGCGGCCTTTCGGATGCCGCAAAACGCGCTGACGCGCCAGATGATCACGCTGGCCGGCCGGCCGATCGTCGGCCCTTCCGCCAACCTGTCGGGCAAGCCTTCCGGGACCCGGGTGGCGCATGTGCTGCACGACTTTGATGGCGCCATCGCCGGCATTCTCGACGACGGGCCGACCAGCGTGGGGGTGGAGTCGACGGTGATCGACATGACGGTTCAGCCGCCGGCAATTCTGCGACCCGGCGAGGTGACCCCGGTCATGCTGGCCCCGATCATCGGCGAGGTGGCGACCGATCGCCACAAGGTCGGGGCCAAGGAAACCCCCAAGGCCCCGGGGATGAAGTACAAGCACTACGCCCCAAGCGCCCAGGTGGTGGTTTTGGACCACCCGGCCGACCTGCAGGCAGCCTTGGCCTGGGCCAAGGCCAAGGGGCAGCCCTTTGGCGTGATGGCCACCGATGACTTGCTGACGCAGGTGCCGGCCGCTGTGCCGAGTTACAGCCTGGGCGAAGACGTTCAAAGCGCTACCCACAACTTGTTCGCCGGGCTGCGCTGGTTTGACCTGCATCCCACCATTAAGCTGATTGTGGCGGAGGCCTTCGCCCAAGATGGCCTTGGCGCCGCTTACATGAACCGGCTGTTAAAATCCGCTGGCAATACGCACTTCCAACGCGACGGGAACTGAACCCTTTGCTATACTTAAGGCAATTCGAAGGGAGTGTCGCACATGGATTTTTTGAAGATCGATCCGGAAGTGTTCACCGCAATCCGGCAAGAAGAGGAACGCCAGCAGCAAAACATTGAATTGATCGCGTCAGAAAACATCGTGAGCCCGGCGGTGCGGGCGGCGCAAGGCAGTGTGCTCACCAACAAGTACTCCGAAGGCTACCCGGGCCACCGCTACTACGGCGGCAACACCTACATCGACCAGATTGAGCAACTGGCGATTGACCGGGCCAAGACCCTGTTTGGGGCCGAGTACGTCAACGTCCAGCCGCACTCGGGTTCGCAGGCCAACATGGCCGTCTACCGCGCGTTTTTGGAAGACGGTGACAAGGTTCTGGCGATGGATCTGACCGATGGGGGGCACCTAACCCACGGCGCGGCCGTGAATTTTTCCGGCCAGGAGTACCACTTCTACCATTACGCCCTGGATCCGGCGACCGGCCGGCTGGATTACGACGCGATTCAGGCGCAGGCCGAGGCGGTTCACCCGCGGCTGATTGTCGCCGGCGCGTCGGCCTACAGCCGCGAAATCGACTTTGCGCGGTTCCGCGACATCGCCGACCGCGTCGGTGCCTACCTGATGGTCGACATGGCCCACATCGCCGGGCTGGTGGCCGGTGGCGTTCATATGAGTCCGGTGCCATACGCCGATGTGGTCACGACCACGACGCACAAAACGTTGCGCGGTCCCCGCGGCGGCATGATTTTGGCCAAGAAGCAGTACGGCAAGGCGATTAACTCGGCCCTGTTCCCCGGCATTCAAGGCGGTCCGCTCGACCACGTGATCGCGGCCAAGGCCGTCGCGCTGGGCGAGGCACTCAAGCCCGAGTTTGCGGACTACGCCAAGCAGATTGTCGCCAACATGCAGGCGATGTGTACCGGCTTTGCGGAAGATCCGCACCTCAAGATGATTTCCGGCGGCTCCGACAACCACATGGTGCTTTTGGACGTCACCGGCTACGGCGTCGTCGGGCGTGAGGTGCAGGACTTGCTGGATTCGGTGATGATCACCACCAACAAGAACCAGATTCCCGGCGAGCTCAACGGCCCGTTCAAGACCTCCGGCATTCGTGTCGGCACCGCGGCCATCACCACCCGTGGCTTCACCCCGGCCGACTGCAAGGAAGTCGCCCACCTGATCTCCCGCACACTGCAAAATCGTGAAAATCCCGAAGCTTTGGCCCAGATTCGTCAATCAGTGCTTGCACTGACCGGTCGTCATCCTGTATCATAGACAAGGTTTTGGGCAGAAATGCCAATAACGCCAAGTTCCCAGATGGGACTTGGCGTTCGCCATAAATAAAGGAGGACCATTTGCACATGGGCAAATTTACGGTTTTGAACCACCCGCTGATTCAACACAAGCTGACGCTGATTCGCGACAAGAACGCCGGCACCAAGGAGTTCCGCGAGATCGCCAACGAGATCGCCGAGCTGATGGTGTACGAGATCACCCGCGACCTGCCGCTTGAGGATGTTGAAATCGAGACGCCGATGGGGAAGACGACGCAAAAGCAGCTCGCCGGCAAGAAGCTGGCCGTCGTGCCGATTCTGCGTGCCGGGCTGGGCATGGTCGACGGTGTGCTGCGCCTGATTCCAGCGGCCAAGGTCGGCCATATCGGGATGTACCGCGATGAAGAGACGCTTTTGCCGCACGAATACTTCGTGAAGATGCCGGCCGACATCGACCAGCGCGACTTATTCATCGTCGACCCGATGCTCGCCACCGGTGGGAGTGCAAACATGGCCATCGAAGCGCTCAAAAAGCGCGGGGCCAAGTCCATGCGCCTCGTGGTGCTGGTTGCCGCGCCGGAAGGGGTCAAGGCCGTCCAGGATGCGCATCCGGATGTTGACATCTACGCCGCTGCGCTTGACGATCACCTGACGGACACCGGCTACATCTTCCCGGGCCTGGGCGATGCCGGTGACCGGCTCTTCGGTACCAAGTAACCACGCTTAACGCCTGCTTGCAGGCGTTTTTTTGTTGCGCGTGGTGGGCTTGAACCAAAAAGGACGCACCAAATCCGCCGACGGGAAGTACCCCGCCAGCGGATCTGGGCGTTGTGTTCCGGGGGTGTCGACAAGGCGTTGGGTGGCCAGGCTCCTGTCCCAGCACGACGCTGCAGCGCCGCACTGGAGCCAAAGCCAGGTCCCGCACCTGTCCGGCACCGGCCGGCAGCCTGAAGCTGCCGCGCGGTGCCGCCGTCCCAGGCCGCGCTTGTGGTTCGCGGGGGCTGGGGTCGTACCCTCCTGGCTCAGGACTGCGCCGTGCGGTGACATCCACACGCCTGAGCAGGCGGTCGTGCTTTGAATCTAAAACAGGTTACGCCGCCTGAGCCAGCACACCTTCCGGGCCGCCGGAATGGTTTGTCGTGCTGGCCGGTACGCGTCCCGGCCGCCTCGCCCGCCCGCAGCTACCTCCGTACTTGGAGTTGGGCGTTTGATAACACTGCAACCGGTTATCCACTACGATTAATGATTCCCGCCCACTCTAATGCGACGGGTTCCACTGATATCATCGATGACGGGGCCGGGCTGGGGCCTGGTCTGCGTGAGGTAGCGTGGCGCTTGCCACTGGATCGCCGCCGAAGAAGGGTTTGTCACGGTGGCCGGCCACCGACCCCTATCCTAGTGATCACTTGAGTTTAGCTTAGCAGGTAAGCGGTTACCTGGCAACTTTTAAGCTCGCCACGCGTGGGCTTTTGTGCGAGCGGTGGTGAGGCGAATTGGCAAGTTGAGGCCCGGCATGTTATGGTGGAGCTGAGCCACCAGTTTCTACCATATTAAGAAGCTGCAAGGGGGTACCCGCACGGATGTCAATGGCCGATAGACCCATTCTGGCCAAGTGGTACACACCGCCAGCACTGTTTGTTTCATGCGGCGCATCATTGCGGTCACTGACCGTTCGGATTTTGAAAAATTCGATGAAAAGTGCATGAGACCGGGACTGAAAATTCGCTGGTTTGTTTTGTTTTTTTGATTGAAAGGTGTTAAAGTGTTCAGTGTGTTTGTCGGATGGGTATCCGCCAATCCGCAATTAAGAAACATTGTGACACTGCACGCCGCCGCTTGACGTCCGTACATATTGGTGCCACCTTGCTTCGGTTAAGGAGGTGAATTCTGTGAACGAAAGTTATCCCACATTCGAACTCTTCGGACTGCGTTTCAACCCGGCCAACGACCTGGCGATTCTGGTGAGTGCGATTCTGGTGTTCCTCTTCGTCTTTGCCCTGTCGCGCAAGCCAACGCTTCGTCCCAATGGTAGGCAAAACGTATTGGAATACCTGATCGACTTCATCAATGGCATCGTCAAACAGTCGATGCCAGGGAAGGAAGGCAGTCGTTTTGGTTTGTTCGCCTTCACGCTGTTCTTGTTCATCTTTGTGAACAACCAGATTGGCCTGATTTTTCAGGTCGATGTGGGCGGGAAGACCTGGTTCCGTTCCGCGACGGCCGATCCCATCATCACCATGAGTTTGGGCATGATGGTCATGGTGCTGTCGCACTTCTTCGGCGTGGTCTTCAACGGCATGAAGGGTTACCTGAAGGGATACGTTTCGCCGGTCCCGTTCCTGCTTCCGATCACCATCCTCGAGAACTTTACGAACTTCGTCACGCTGTCGATGCGTCTTTATGGGAACATCTTCGCGGGGGAAGTGCTGTTGCTTTTGATCAAACAGCTCGCGTTCTCGGGTCATGGCGCTGTCGGCGTTGTTTCATTCGTCGGCGCCTTCCTGGTCGAGATGATTTGGCAAGGGTTCTCAGTGTTCATTGGTACGATTCAAGCGTACATTTTTGTCACCTTAGCGACGGTATACACGTCTGAAAAGGTAGTTTCTGAATAATAGGAGGAAAAATCATGCAATACATCGCTGCTGCTATCGCCGCCGCCTTTGCCGCACTCGCTGCATCTTATGGTAACGGTCAAGTTATTTCCAAGACCCTTGAAGGTATGGCACGCCAGCCGGAAGCTTCCGGTTCCCTGCGTTCCACCATGTTCATCGGCGTCGGCATGATTGAAGCGGTTCCGATCATGGCGATCGTTATCGCGTTCATGCTGCTGAGCAAGTAAGACAACACGGGCGACGCTGCCCGTGTCAATAGAAGGGAGTCTAAAATATGACTGCAGGCGATATGCTTTTCACCATCGTCACCTTCGCTGTCTTATTGGTACTTGTCGGGTTAGTGGCCTGGAAGCCGGTGACGGCGATTATGTTGGCGCGTCAAGAAAAGATCGAAGGCGATCTGGACTACGCGGACAACGCACGCAAGGAAGCCAAGGAATTGGCCGAAAAGCGCCAGGCCGAGCTGAAGAACTCCAAGGCCGATGCCGTTAAAATCGTCAACACGGCGAAGGAAAACGGCGAAAAGCAACGTCAGGAACTCGTCTCTGCCGCTAAGAGCGAGGCGGACACGCTGAAGCTCAACGCACACAAAGACATTGCCCAAGAGCGGCAAGATGCGCTGAACAACGCGAAGAATGACGTTGCGGATCTCTCCTTGGCCATTGCCAAGAAGATCATCGGCAAGGAATTGGATGCCGATACCCAGTCCGAGTTAATCGACTCGTACATCAAGGATTTAGGTGATGCCAATGGCAGTCACTGATCAGATGGTCGCACCGCGCTACGCCAAGGCCCTGTTTGAGGTTGCATCCGCAAACAACAGCCTGGAAGCGGTGCATGACGAGCTGTTAGAACTCGCAACTGTTATCGACCAAAACCCAGACCTGCTTGTTGCCCTGGCTGGCAAGGACCTGGCGACGGCTCGAAAGGACACCCTGCTTGCGCTTTTGAAGCGCGACTGCAGTGGGTTGGTCCAGAGCCTGATCGACGTGGTTTTTGTCAACGGTCGCATCGGCGGCCTGAGCCGCGTGATCGACGCCTTTGACCGCCGCTTCAACGAAGAAGCCGGCATCGTCAAGACGCAGGTCACCACGGCCCAGACGCTGAGCGAATCTCAGGTACAGGCAATGCGACAAGCGATTGCTGTGAAGTTTGCGGCCAAGGATGTGGTGTTGACCCAGGTGGTCGACGACCGCATCATCGGCGGCGTCAAGGTCGTGTCCGATGATCGCATCATCGATGGCACGATCGCGACGCGCCTCGGCAAGCTTCAAAAGCAGTTGCTCACCAATACGCAAAAGAGGTGAACCGGATGAGCATCAAGACTGAGGAAATCAGTTCTCTGATCAAAAAACAACTTGAAAGTTATCAAGATGACCTGAACGTCGAGGAAGTCGGCACCGTGACCTACGTCGGTGACGGGATCGCACGTGCGACCGGCCTCAAGAACGCGATGGCCAGTGAATTACTGGAATTCGCCAACGGCTCATACGGGATGGCCCAAAACCTTGAAAGTGATGATGTCGGCATCATCATTTTGGGGGATTTTGACAACATTCGTGAAGGCGACCAGGTCAAACGCACCGGTCGCATCATGGACGTTCCCGTAGGCGAAGCCATGATCGGGCGCGTTGTGAACGCGCTGGGTCAGCCGGTGGACGGCAAGGGTCCGATCGACACGACCAAGCACCGGCCGATCGAAGTGAAGGCCCCGGGCGTTATGCAGCGCAAGTCCGTCACGGAACCGCTGCAAACCGGGCTGAAGGCGATCGACTCGCTGGTTCCAATCGGCCGTGGTCAGCGTGAGCTGATCATCGGCGACCGCAAGACCGGTAAGACGTCGATTGCGATCGACACGATCATCAACCAAAAAGGTCAGGACATGATCTGCATCTACGTGGCCATCGGGCAAAAAGACTCGACGGTTCGCACGCAGGTCGAAACGCTGCGCAAGTACGGGGCGATGGATTACACCATCGTGCTGACCGCCGGCCCGTCCGAACCAGCGCCGATGCTTTACATCGCGCCTTACGCCGGGGCCGCCATGGGCGAGGAGTTCATGTACAACGGCAAGCACGTCTTGATTATCTACGATGATCTGACCAAGCAGGCGACCGCCTACCGTGAGCTGTCGCTGCTGCTGCGGCGGGCACCAGGCCGTGAAGCCTACCCAGGTGACGTGTTCTACACGCACTCCCGGTTGCTGGAGCGTGCGGCCAAGCTCTCCGATGAGCTCGGTGGCGGGTCGATGACCGCGCTGCCGGTCATCGAAACTCAGGCCGGGGACATCTCCGCTTACATTCCGACCAACGTGATCTCGATCACCGACGGCCAGATTTTCCTGCAAAGCGACCTGTTTTACTCCGGCACCCGTCCCGCGATTGATGCCGGGCTGTCCGTCTCCCGTGTCGGGGGCGACGCCCAGATCAAGGCGATGAAGAAGGTTGCCGGGACGCTGCGTTTGGACCTCGCCTCGTTCCGTGAGCTTGAGGCCTTCACGCAGTTCGGCTCCGACCTGGATGCCGCCACGCAGGCCAAGTTGAACCGCGGCCGTCGCACCGTTGAAGTGTTGAAGCAGCCGGTTCACAAGCCGCTGCCGGTGGCCAAGCAGGTGCTGATCCTCTACGCCCTGACCCATGGCTTCCTGGACACGGTCGGCATCGACGACATCGCGCGGTTCCAAGACGAGCTGTTCGATTACGCTGACAGCAATGGCGCCGACCTCTTGGCCCAGATTCAAGAAACCGGCAAGCTGCCGGACACCGCCAAACTCGACGAGCTGATCAAGGGCTTTGCGGATGGTTTTGCTAGCGGCACCGACAAATAAGGAGGGCGGCATGGCTGAATCATTAATGGACATCAAGCGCCAGATCGCTTCCACCAAGAAAACCGGGCAGATCACCCAGGCCATGCAGATGGTCTCGGGCTCCAAGCTCAGCCAGATTGAAAAGCGGTCCAGCGCTTACCAACTGTACGCCAACAAGGTTCGCGAAATCGTGACCCACCTCGCCGCCGCGCAGCTGCTCGAAATCGAGCGGCAGCAAAGCGAGGCGCTTCAGGCCGGGGCTGGTGTCTCGGCCGAGCGGCTGCAGGTGGCCAACCTCTTGGCGGAACGGCCGGTCAAAAAAACCGGCTACCTGGTGATCACATCCGATCGCGGCCTGGTGGGCGGGTACAACTCCACCATCTTGAAGGCCATGATGCAGATGTTCACCGACGACCACAAGGACAAAGACGACTTTGTCATTATGGCCGTCGGCGGCACCGGGGCCGACTTCTTCAAGAGCCGGGGTTTGAACCTGGCCTACGAGTACCGCGGCGTCTCGGACATTCCGACCTTCGATGAAGTGCGGGAGATTGTCAAGACGGCCGTGACGATGTTTGACAACGGCGTCTTCGACGAGTTGTACGTGTGCTACAACCACCACGTCAACTCGCTGACCTCTGCCTTCCGGGCAGAAAAGATGTTGCCGATCACTGACCTTGACGTCGCTGAGGTGGCAGATGCAAACATCGAGTACCTGACAGAGCCCGATCCAGACGCCGTGCTTGAGGCAATCTTGCCTCAGTACGCGGAGAGTCTGATTTTTGGCGCCATCATGGACGCCAAGACGGCCGAGCACGCGGCCTCCACCACCGCGATGAAAAGCGCGACCGACAACGCCAACGATCTGATTTCCCGTCTGTCCGTGACCTACAACCGGGCCCGGCAGGCGCAAATTACCACGGAAATCACCGAAATCGTCGGCGGTGCCAATGCGCTGGCGTAAGGCCAGCGCGGCGGGTGACGCCCTTGCGTCGCTCGCATCAAATCACAACAGGGAAGGACGATTTCATTGAGTAATAGCTTAGGTAAAATCGTGCAAGTGATCGGCCCTGTTGTCGATGTCGAATTCCCGATTAACGATGATTTACCCGAAATCAACAACGCGCTGAACGTCGAGAAGGGGGACGGCAAACAGCTTGTGCTGGAAGTCGCCCTCGAGCTCGGCGACGGCGTGATGCGGACCATCGCCATGGACTCAACCGATGGGTTAGTGCGTGGGATGACGGCCACCGATACCGGCGGCTCCATCTCCGTTCCCGTCGGCAAGGACACACTTGGCCGGGTATTCAACGTTTTGGGGCAGACGATCGACAATGGTCCAGCATTTGGACCCGATCACCGGCGCGACGGCATCCACAAAGATGCCCCGGCCTTCGAGGACCTGAGCACAAGCTCCGAGATTCTCGAAACCGGGATCAAAGTCATCGACCTGCTTGAACCCTACCTGCGTGGGGGGAAAGTTGGGTTGTTCGGGGGTGCCGGGGTCGGCAAAACCGTTTTGATCCAGGAACTAATCCACAATATTGCCGAAGAGCACGGCGGCATCTCGGTCTTCACCGGGGTCGGCGAACGCACCCGTGAAGGGAACGACCTGTACTTCGAAATGAAGGAATCAGGCGTGCTCCAAAACACCGCCATGGTGTTCGGACAGATGAACGAGCCGCCTGGTGCCCGGATGCGCGTCGCGCTGACCGGACTGACGATTGCGGAGTACTTCCGCGACGTCGAGGGCCAAGACGTGCTGTTGTTCATCGACAACATCTTCCGCTTCACCCAGGCGGGTTCCGAAGTTTCCGCGCTGCTCGGCCGCATCCCGTCGGCCGTTGGTTACCAGCCAACGCTGGCCACCGAAATGGGCCAGCTGCAGGAGCGGATCACCTCGACCAAGAAGGGCTCCGTCACGTCGATTCAGGCGATTTACGTGCCTGCCGATGACTACACGGATCCAGCGCCAGCCACGACCTTCGCCCACTTGGACGCCACCACCAACCTGGAACGGCGCCTGACCGAGCAAGGCATCTACCCGGCCGTAGATCCGCTGGAGTCTTCCTCCAGTGCCTTGACGCCGGACATCGTCGGCGAGGAGCACTACAAGGTTGCGACCCGCGTTCAGCAGGTCCTGCAGCGCTACAAGGAGCTGCAAGACATCATCTCGATTCTTGGGATGGATGAACTGTCCGACGACGAGAAGACCACCGTGGCTCGTGCCCGGCGGATTCAGTTCTTCCTGTCGCAATCCTTCAACGTGGCGGAACGCTTCACTGGCTTGCCAGGGAGCTACGTGCCGGTTGAAGAGACGGTCAAGGGCTTCAAGATGATCCTCGACGGTAAGATGGACGACTATCCGGAAGAAGCCTTCCGCCTGGTCGGCCGCATCGAAGACGTGGTCGAAAAGGCCAAGAGCCTGGGCTACGACCCTGAACAAGCACAAGGCGACACGCTGCAAGCGGCTGCGAACTAAGGAGGGGATTCTTCTTGGCTGAACAACCAAAAGTCATGCGGGTCAACATCGTGACCCCCAACGGGTTGGTGTACGATCACCACGCCAGCATGGTCATTGTCAAAACAACGACCGGCGACATGGGCATCATGGCCAACCACGAGCCGATCGTCGCACCGCTGACGATCGGTGAGGTGCGGGTTCGTCGCACCGACAACCCGGGGCACGAAGACGAGATCGCGGTGAACGGCGGCTTCATGGAAGTCTCCGCCAACACCGCGTCGATTGTTGCGGATTCCGCGGAACGCGCCCGTGACATCGACCTGACTCGCGCCGAGGCGGCCCGGCAACGTGCGGAACGGCGCATCCAAGAGGCGAAGGCCCAAAAGGACAGCGACGATCTGCAACGCGCCCAGGTTGCTCTGCAACGCGCGATCAACCGGATTCACGTCAAAACCGGCAAATAATTCCAGGAAGACCTGCCACGCGGCAGGCCTTTTTGGCGTGGCGGGAGAAGGCGCAACCGCGACTCCTGAAGTTTTTCTCAAAGTCGCTGGCGGTCGCGCCACGGCAGGGGGCGTTGACGTATCATGGCCTTAGACATTACACGACTGGGAGGTACCACATGTACGGAGGACTCGGCATCACCGCGGCGGTGACCATGCTTTCACACTTTGTTTTCATTCTGATCAGCTTTCGCCTGCTGACGGCGGTGCGATTTGACAAGCTGCTTCGCCCCAACCACGTGCGGGAGAGTCAGCTGCTGATGGTTTTTGTCGCGATTGCCCTGGGCTTTGCGGTCAGCGAGTTCTTCCTGTCGCTGCTGGGGGCGGCGCGGGATCTACAGTATTTGCTGTAAGCGCGGCGAAGCTGTGGTATACTTTTGTGTTAGAAATCATTGAGGAGAGAAGAAGACAATGGCAAAAGACATTGGGATCGACCTGGGGACCGCGAACGTCCTCATCAACGTGAAGGGCAAGGGCATCGTACTGAACGAGCCGTCCGTCGTTGCGATCGATACACACACGGGCAAGGTGCTGGCGGTAGGCACCGAGGCCTACAAGATGGTAGGTCGCACCCCCGGCAACATCCGCTCCATTCGCCCGCTCAAGGACGGCGTGATCGCCGATTTTGACATCACCGAGGCGATGCTTGAGTACTTCATCAACAAGCTGAACGTCAAGGGGTTCATGTCCAAGCCTAACATCTTGATCTGCGCCCCGACCAACATCACCTCGATTGAGCAAAAGGCGATTATTCAGGCCGCCGAAAAATCCGGGGGCAAGCGGGTCTACCTCGAGTTCGAGCCCAAGGTCGCCGCGGTCGGCGCCGGGCTGGACATTTTCCAGCCGCAGGGCAACATGGTGATCGACATCGGCGGTGGGACCTCCGACGTCGCCGTGCTGTCGATGGGCGAGATCGTCACCAGTCGCAGCCTGCGCCTGGCCGGCGACAAGATGGACTCGGCCATCGCCGCCTACGTCAAGAACAAGCACAAGCTGTTGATCGGTGAGCACACCGCCGAACAGCTGAAGATTCAGATTGGCGCCGTGTACGAGGCCGACCCGGAGGAGAAGATGGAGGTTCGCGGCCGCGACATCGCCACCGGCCTGCCGCGCGAGGTCGAGGTCACAAGCGTCGAGGTGCAAGAGGCGCTGAGCGACACGATGGCCGCGATTGTCAGTGCCGCCAAGGACGTCTTGGAGAAGACCCCGCCGGAGCTTTCGGCCGACATCATCGACCGCGGCGTCATGCTGACCGGCGGCGGCGCCTTGCTCAAGGGCATCAGCCACCTGTTTGCCGCCGAGCTCAAGGTGCCGGTGCTGTTGGCCGATGATCCGCTGGACGCCGTCGCACTGGGCACCGGCGTTTTGCTGGACAACATCGCGCATCACAAGCAGTACTGATTACCGGTAAAGGAGGGCAAGCGGTGAGCTCACAGTATGCAACACGCGTCTTGAAACACCTGCTGATCCTGGTGATCCTCGTGATTGCGGCGCTGGTCATCGGGGCCATGGTCGGCTACGCCATCGGCGGCGGCGACCCCTGGGCGGTGCTTGCCCCAAGCACCTGGTCGCACATCCTCGATTTTCTGAGGTAGCGGCATGAAGAGATTGCTGATGGGGTTGGTGCGGGGGTACCAGCGCTTCATCTCGCCGCTTCTGCCGCCCAGCTGCCGCTATTACCCGACCTGTTCGACCTACATGATCCAGGCGTTGGTCAAGCACGGTGCCGTCAAGGGGCTGATTATGGGCCTGGCGCGGATTCTGCGCTGCAACCCATTCATTCGCGGTGGCCTGGACCCGGTGCCCGACTTCTTCACGCTGCGGCGCAATCCGGATCCCGAGCGGAACATCGCCGAGGCCGATCAGTTCAACTTTCATCACTAGACAAGGAGCATTTCATGGCGAAGGAACAAAAAATCATGGTTCAACAAGAAGACGTGACCCGCAACGGCCACACGGTGTCGGTCCTGACCGTGGCCAAGAACGAAATCGGCTACGTTGAACCGATCGAAAACCGCTTCCTGGCGTACATCGCCGGTCAGACCAGCGCGAATCGGTTCAAGACGATGGACGACGCGGTTGCGTTTTTGATCTCGGAGTACCACTTGCACCACAGCTGAGTGGGGCAACCACCGCGCCGAGGCTCGCTTCGGCGCGGTTTTTGTTTCTGACGATAACACGGGAGGCACAGATGACACAAACGCGAACGCGCAAAAAAGAAGACCGAATCGACTACGGCATCATCCTGTCGGTGATGCTACTGGCGCTGTTCGGCATGGCAGCGATTTACATGGCGGTGTCAAGCGACGCCTCGTCGCGACCGATGCGGGCGATGATCATGCAGGCGCTGTGGTACGTGATCGGCGGCGCCGGGATATTCTTCGTCATGCAGTTCGACGCCGAGCAGCTCTGGCGGGTGGCGCCCCTGTTGTACGGCCTAGGCATCCTGCTGTTGATCGCCGTGCTGTTCCTCTACGATCCGGATGTGGCCAGAAACACCGGAGCTCACAGCTGGTTCAAGTTCGGCCCCGTGACCTTTCAGCCCTCCGAGGTGATGAAACCCGCCTACATCCTGATGCTAGCCCGGGTAGTGACCAACCACAACGTCGCGATGAAGCACAGTTGGGCCAATGACTGGCGGCTGATCGGCGAGATGCTGCTCTGGACGCTGCCGGTGTTGGTGCTGATGATCCTGCAAAAGGACTTCGGGACCTCGCTGGTGTTCGCCGCGATTTTCGCCGGGGTTGTGCTGGTGTCCGGCATCACTTGGCGCATCATCCTGCCGATCGGGCTGGGGGCGGCGGCCATCGGCACCGGCACGATTCTGCTGGTGATTGAGGACTGGGGCCGCAAGATTCTGCTGCACGTCGGCTTCAAGAACTACCAGTTCAAGCGCATCGATTCCTGGCTGGATCCGGCCGGCGCCACCAGCGGCTCGTCGTACCAGCTGTGGCAGTCGATGAAGGCAATCGGCTCCGGTGAGATGTTCGGCCGCGGCTTCAACAACCTGAAGGTCTCGGTGCCGGTGCGGGAGTCCGACATGGCCTTTTCCGCCATCGGCGAGGCCTTCGGGTTCATCGGCTGTGCGGCGCTGATTCTCCTGTACTTCCTCTTGATCTACCAGATGATTCGGGTGACCTTCGACACGCAAAACGAGTTTTACGCTTACATCGCGACCGGCGTGATCATGATGATCTTGTTTCACGTGTTCGAAAACATCGGGATGAACATCGGCCTGCTGCCCTTGACCGGGATTCCGCTGCCGTTCGTGTCGCAAGGGGGGTCATTCTTGCTCGCGAACATGCTGTCGGTGGGGATGGTGCTGTCGATGCGCTTCCACCACCAGAGCTACATGTTCTCGCGGGAGGAAGAGTCGTTCAAGTGACGGGTGCCCAGGCCCGGCCTGGGTGCTTTTTTTACGCCGCGGCGTGTGATACGATGCTTACGAAAGGCGGGAGAAGATGAGAAAAAGTAGGGTTTGGGGACTGGCGTTGACGCTGACGGCGACGCTGACGCTGGCGACCGTGCCACGCCGCGCCGTGACGGCCGCAACACCAAGCGACGCCCAGCTGGCGCAGGCCGTGGCCGACATGAGCCTGGACGAGCAGATCGGTCAGTTGTTCATCGCCAGAAAGCCGGCGAGCGATGACACGACCGCCGCAGACGTCGCCAAGTACCACCTAGGCGGGTTGATCCTGTTTGGCACGGACATGGCCAAGCCGACGGCGAGCTTGAAAGCGGGGCTTTTGCGATTTCAAAAGGCGGCGTCTTTGCCGCTTTTGATCGCGACGGATCAAGAAGGCGGCACGGTGTCGCGGCTCAACGATTCGCCGGCCTACCCGACGCGCTACCCATCGCCGCAGCAGGCCTTTGCCCAGGGCGGCCTCAACGCGGTGCTGGCGACGGCCACCGCTCAGGCCAAGCAGCTCAAGGCGCTTGGCATCAACTGGAACTACGCGCCGATTGCCGACGTCTCAAGCGACCCCAACAGCTTCATCTACGCGCGAACGCTGGGGCAAAGCGTTGACAACACCGCGGCTTACATCCGCAAGGTGGTACCAGCCATTCAAGGCACCGGCGTGGCGGCGACGCTGAAGCATTTTCCGGGCTACGGTTCGGCCGTCGACACCCACAAGCTGTTTGCGACCGTGGACCGCACCAAGGCCCAGCTGATGAGCCACGAGCTGGTGCCGTTCAAGGCCGGGATTGCCGCCGGTGTGGACTCGATCATGGTCACACACATCGTGATGCGTCAGATCGATGCCGACCTGCCGGCGTCGCTGTCGCCCAAGGTGATTACCGGGCTGCTGCGCAACGAGCTCGGCTTTGGCGGGGTCATCATCACCGACGACTTGGCGATGGGCGCCATCCAGCAGTACGATGCCGCCCACGGCCTGAAGACCCCGGATGTGCTGGCGCTGAAGGCCGGCAACGACGCGATCATGGCCGACGACTACGCGGTCGGGATCCCGGCGATCAAACAGGCGATTGAGACGCGCGACATCGACCAGTCGTTGGTGCAACACGCCGTTTTGCGGCTGCTGAAGCTCAAGCGCAAGCTTGGCCTGTTGACCACCGCCGATCTGCACCTCCCGACGCTGACGCTGGGCAAGCCGACGGTGAGCGGGACGACCGCCACGGTGGCCGGTCGGTTCACGGCCAAGCAAGTGGCCAATTATGTCGTCCAGGTTCGCCAAGGAAACAAGCCGCTCAGTCACACCACCACCGACGCGCAGGGGCGCTTCACGCTGCGACTGCCGCTGAAGGCAACCGTCCAGCACCTGACCGTCAACGTCGTGCTGAGCGGCAGGGAGTCGCGCGAGTTGCTCCAGCAGCCACTGACGCTGCAGGCCTTGGCCAAAACCGCCGGCAGCAGCGCCAGCGCCGCGCCAAGCAAGGCTGAAGCGGTCGCCGACACCAAGGCGGCTGAGGACAAGGCGACGCCACGCCACGCGGCCTGGTGGCCCTGGCTTGTGGGCGGGGTTGCCGCGGTTGCCCTCGGGGCTGCGGTCGTTTGGCTGATGAGTCGACCGCGGGGGCGCCACCACCGCTGAAAATTTTTTCCGGTCAAGGCTTGACACCGGCGGGAAAACTGAGTAATATCGAAGACAATTCAGAACGCAAACGAACGATGTGAGAGAGTAAGGCTGACACGACTGCACAGAAAACCCGGGTAGATGAGAGCGGGGTAGCAAGTCGGCACGAAGATGGCTCACGGATCGGTGCACCGAACCTTCGGGTAAGGCTGCAATGGCTGGCATCCATTATCTTGCACGCGGGTTGATTACGACCCGTTAGTGAGGGCAGACTCCCGGGAAGTCTGTCGAATTAGAATGGTACCGCGGGACACCGCTTCTAACTTTGGTTAGGAGCGGTGTTTTTGCGTCTTGGCCGACTGTTCTGAACACAATAGTTTGCAAAAATTGGGAGGATTCATCATGAAATTATGGAAAAAAGCAATCGTCGCATTGGCACTGGCGCTGCCGGTATTCGGCCTCGCCGCGTGTGGTCAGTCGGCCGACAGTAAGACGGTCAAGGTCGGCATCATGAGCAACGACAAAGACATCTGGCAGGACATCCAAAAGCGCCTGAAGAAGCAGGACGTCAACATCAAGCTGGTCGAGTTCACCGACTACAACACGCCGAACCAGGCGCTGAACGACGGCGACGTGCAGCTCAACTCCTTCCAGACCATCTCCTTCATGGACACCTGGAACAAGAAGCACAACCAGACGATTACCAGCGTCGGCGCCACCTACATCGGCCCGATGCGTGCTTACTCCAATGACCTGAAGTCGCTGGCCGGCCTGAAGAAGGGTGATAAGGTCTCTGTTCCGAACGACGCCTCCAACGAAGGCCGCGCCTTGCAGCTGCTCGAGCAGTACGGGTTGATCAAGCTCAAGAGCGGCGTCGACGCCCCGACCATCCGCGACATCACCAGCAACAAGCTGGACTTGAAGTTCGTTGAGCTGGATGCGGCCCAGACCGCGCGGAACCTGAAGGACGTCGCCGCCTCGATCGTCAACAACGACATCGCCGCCGCCGCCAACCTGAACCCCAAAGACGCGATCTACGTCGAAAAGATCAACGCTAAGTCTAAGCCTTACGTCAATGTGATTGCGGCCAAGTCGGCCAAGGACAAGTCCAACAAGACCTACAAGAAGATCGTCAAGGCCTACCAAACCGCGGCCACCGCGAAGCTTCTGAAGAAGTACTACAAGAACTCGACCGAACCGGCCTGGAACTACAAGTTCTAATTAGCGAAAGCGAGGATCATCATGGCTGAAGCGATTATCACGCTCAATCAAATCGATGTGTTGTTCAAGGAAAAGGCCCGCAGCGTCCATGCGGTCGACCACGTGGATCTCACCGTCAACCGCGGCGACATCTACGGCATCGTCGGCTACTCCGGTGCCGGCAAGTCCACGCTGGTGCGGGTCATTAACCTGCTGCAGCGGCCGACCGCCGGCCAGGTGACCGTCTTGGGCCAGGACATGCTGGCACTTGACGCCAAGGCGCTGCGCGGTGAGCGCAAGCGCATCGGGATGATTTTCCAGCACTTCAACCTGATGAATTCCCGGACGGTGGCCGACAACGTGGCCTTTCCGCTGCGCGGCCACAAGAGTAAGGCCGAGATTCAGACCAAGGTGGCGGAGCTGCTCGAGCTGGTCGGCCTGGCCGATCGCGCCGGGGCCTACCCGGCGGAGCTGTCGGGCGGCCAAAAGCAGCGCGTCGGCATCGCCCGGGCCCTGGCCTCGGATCCAGAGATTCTGATCTCGGACGAGGCGACCTCGGCGCTTGACCCCAAGACTACCAGCGCGATTTTGGACCTGCTGAAGGCGCTGAACCAAAAGCTCGGCCTGACCATCGTCTTGATCACCCACGAAATGGAGGCGGTCAAGCAGATCTGCAACAAGGTGGCCGTGATGGACGCCGGGCGGATCATCGAGCGCGGCGACCTGCTGGACATCTTCGCCAAGCCGGAGCAGAAGCTGACCAAGGACTTCATCGACACGACCTTGCAGCTGGACGCGGCAATCGCCGCGGTCAAGCAGCAGCCGGCGGTGGCCAAGCTGCAGGCACCGGATCGCCTGGTGCGGCTGACCTACCTCGGCGCCTCGACCGACCAGCCGCTGGTCGCGACCCTGTACAAGGACTTCAACGTCACCGCCAACATCTTGTTCGGGGACATTCAGATTCTGCAAGGGACGCCGTTCGGCAACCTGATTGTGGTGCTGAGCGGCACGGCGGCAGACATCGACCGGACCTTCGGCTACCTTGCGACCAACGACGTGACGGTGCAGGACTTGAATGAAAGGGAGGATGCCTAATGTCTTTGCTGAACAAAATTTTGCCGAACGTGATGCCGCTTTGGGGCGGTGACGGCGGCATTCTTCAGGCCATCTGGCAGACGCTTTACATGACCTTTTGGACCGCGGTGGTCTCCGGCATCCTCGGGTTGTTCCTCGGGTTCCTGTTGATTTTGACCGATGAAGGCGGCTTGCTGCCCAACCGGCCGGTGTACTTCATTCTCGACAAGGTGGTCAACATCTTCCGCTCGATTCCCTTCATCATCCTGTTGGCCGTGGTCTATCCCTTGACCCGCCTGCTGGTTCACACCGGCATCGGCCCGACCGCGGCCCTGGTGCCACTGATTCTCGGCACGGCGCCGTTCTTCGCCCGGCAAGTCCAAAACGCGCTGTTGACCGTTGACCCCGGCGTGATCGAGGCGGCCCAGGCGATGGGCCTTGGCCCTTGGGCCATCGTCTTTCGCGTCTACCTGCGCGAAGGCGCATCCGAGCTGGTTCGCGTCGGTGTCTTGACCATCATCAGCGCAATCGGCCTGACCGCGATGGCCGGAGCGGTCGGCGGCGGCGGCCTGGGTAACATCGCCATCGCCATCGGCTACCAGCGCTACCAAAACGATGTGATCTGGACGGCGATGATCCTGATGCTGATTCTGGTGTTCATCATTCAGTTCGTCGGCGACGTGATTGCGCGAAAGTTGCATCACTAGCGTCGCGAGGCAGGCCCGGAGACGGGCCTGCCTTTTTGCGTGGCGGGGCGGCCGTCAAACGTCAAGATTTTGGTAAAGCGACTGGCGCAACCCGAGATTTCTGGTAGACTGAACTTGAACCGCCGCAAGCGGGGGAAAGGACGACTCACGTGAAGACAATCAAAGTAACGACGGTGTTCGGCACCAGACCCGAGGCCATCAAAATGGCGCCGCTGTGCCTGGCTTTGGCCCAGCGGCCCGACCAGTTCACCCCGGTGACGGTGGTGACCGCCCAGCACCGCGAGATGCTCGATCAGGTGCTTGAGATCTTCAAGCTGACGCCGGATTACGACCTGAACATCATGCGCCAGCAGCAGAGCCTGGCGGAGATTACCAGCACCGTTTTGACCCAGCTGCAGCCGATTCTAGCGGCCGAACGCCCGGACATCGTGCTGGTTCACGGCGACACCACGACGACCCTGGCCGCCAGCCTCGCCGCTTTTTACCAGCAGATTCCCGTCGGTCACGTCGAGGCCGGGCTTCGCACCTGGCACAAGTACGATCCGTACCCCGAGGAGATGAACCGCCAGCTGACGGATGTGCTGGCGGATCTGTACTTCGCCCCGACCGCGCAGTCCAAGCACAATCTGCTGGCGGAGGGGCACGACGCGGCCAATATTTACGTCACCGGCAACACGGCGATCGACGCGCTGCAGCAAACCGTGCGGCCCGACTACCACCACGCGGTGATGGACGAGCTGGACGCCAGCAAGCGCATGATCTTGGTGACCATGCACCGCCGCGAGAACCAAGGGGCCCCGATGGCCGGGGTGCTCAAGGCGATTCGCGCCGTGGTCGACGCGCATCCAGACGTCGAGGTCGTCTACCCGGTTCACCTGAGCCCCGCGGTGCAAAAAGTCGCCCATGCTGCCTTGGACGGGGATGCTCGCATCCACCTGATCGCGCCGCTTGATGTGGTGGACTTCCACAACCTCGCCGCCAAAAGTGACTTCATCATGACCGACTCCGGTGGGGTACAGGAGGAGGCGCCGGCCCTGGGCAAGCCGGTTTTGGTGTTGCGCAACACCACCGAGCGGCCGGAAGGGGTCGCGGCGGGGACGCTCAAGCTGGTCGGCACCGACCCCGCGGCGGTCACCGCCGCGATGACCACGTTGTTGGATGACCCGGCGGCCTACGCCGCGATGGCTCAGGCCAAGAATCCTTACGGCGATGGGCAGGCGACGACGCGCATCCTGGCTGCCATCGCGCATCAATTCGCCGGTGGTCCGACGCCTCAACCGTTCGTGCCGGACGCCCAGGCTTGAGTGAACGCAAACAAAACGTGAAAAAGACGGCCTCCGCAGCGTTGCGGGGGCCGTCTTTGAATTGTCGACGGTTCGGTTAGAACAAGGCGCTGTCCTGCGCCGCCAGGTAGTCGTCTTCGACCTTCTTGTAGCTGCCGGGCTCGGTGGCCTCAAGCGCCGTGGCGATGGTGTCGGCCGCGGTTTTGTAGTCGTAGCGCCCGTACGCGGCCTTGGTTTCGGCCACGGCCTGGGCGATGTCTTCGTGGGTGGTTTTGTAGCGGTTGGCGTACTGGAGCAGCTCCTCGGTCATGCCGGCTGCCTGGATCAGCTCGCGGCTCTTTTGCTTGAGCGATTCGATGTCCTCGGCGCTTTGAATCAGCTGCTTGGCGATTGCGTCCAAGTCGATTTTGACCTGGTTGAGGTCGTGATTCAGGTCGGCCACGGCCTTGGAACAGGCATTGAAGTAATCCAGGTAGGCCTTGGGCAGACCTGGCAGGCCGTGGCGGGAGACCTCGTACTTGACGTCGCGCAGGTCCATCACGAACTGCGCGGCCTGCTTGGCGGCCTTCTCCTCGGTGGCCCGGAAGCCACCGATGCTGGCGTTGATCGCCTGCTGCTTGAGCTCAATGTCCTTGAGGTCGCCGCGCATCTTGGCGAAGGTGGCGCTGGCTTCGGAGTACACGGCCTGGTGATCCGCCAGCCGGGTGCTTTCGGCCTCGAAAATCTTGGCCTGCTCATCAAGTTGTTGCTTCAGCCCGTTCGCCTGCTTGAGTTCGTCGTGGTTGAGCTGGTAGGACTGGTTGATGTGATCCAGCTCGATCAAAAGGGCGTGATTTTGCTTGTAGGCGTGGTTGATGAACTGGCGCAGGTCGCCTTGGGCCTTGTCAACGCTTTCCTTGGCGGTCAGCTCTTTTTCCATCACGGCGTAAAGTGCGTCGATGCGATTGGCGATGGTTTCGGTGTTGGCCGTCAGCTCGGTCACCTCGAGCTGCTCGATCTGTGTGGCGGCGGCGGTCACCTGGTCTTGAATCGCCTGTGCGGTAGCCGGCACATCCTCGGTGAACTGGAAGTGGCGCTGCGCGAGCTGCTCGTAGCCGCGCGAGATTTCGGCCAGCTGCTGGGGGTACTCGTTGACCACGGCGTTGACCAAAGGCGGCAGGGACTTAACCTCCAGCTCGACTGAAGCGACGCTCAGTTTGAGCTTGCCCAGCTGCTTTTTGGCCAGGTCGTGGTCGCCGTCACTGTTGGTTTGGTTAATCTCCGACAGCTGCGCCGCAATCGCCTGCAGCGCCGACTCCAGGGCCGGCAAGGCGTCGCCGTAAGCGAAGCTCTTGGCCAGAATGGTCTTGCGAGCGGCCTGGTAGCGTTCGCGCAGGTTCATCAAAAGCCGGCGGTTGTCGGCCTCGCTTTCCTGAATCGCCAGCAGCGCCTGGCGAATCGCGTGCAGCCGCTTGGCCGAGTTCTCGCGAAGGTTGTCAATGGTGGCGAGGTCTTCTTTGACCGTGCTGAAGCGAAACTGCT
Organism: Lacticaseibacillus suihuaensis; assembly: GCF_054785075.1. Taxonomy (NCBI): domain Bacteria; kingdom Bacillati; phylum Bacillota; class Bacilli; order Lactobacillales; family Lactobacillaceae; genus Lacticaseibacillus; species Lacticaseibacillus suihuaensis. Next base: position 50,538 of record NZ_BAAGBJ010000015.1, read on the forward strand.
TGTTGGCCTGCTCGACATCCAACAGCGCGGTTTGCAAATCGGTCAGCTCGCCTTCCGCCAGCTTCTGATACGCGGTTTGCTGCGCCTTGAACGCCGTTTCGCTGGCACCGGTGAGCCCGAGCTGGGCGATGTTGCGAATCAAGCCGGTGACCTCGCCGCTGTCCAGCGTCGAAATGCGCGTGTCCAAGTTCTGGATGGCCCGGTTGTTCCTAATCTGAAAGGCCCAAAGCCCGAGCCCCACGATAATGATGATTGCTAATACTGCGATTATGATCCACACCATGATTACACCTTCCACATCGCGCGACTTGCAATTTGCCGCCTCATCCACTAGAATTCTCGACAAACTAGTCTGCGCAAGTTCCTTGCCCCTAGTATCTCAAAAAGAACCTGAACATGAAAGGCTTTTAGCGGGAAAAAGGCCGGCATCTTGCGTTTTTTGAAAGGTGATAAGATGACAACACTCGATTCCATCGTTGTGGCTCAGGTGGATGCGCTGCTGGAGGGGGAACCCAACCCGGTGACCAACCTGGCCAATGCCAGCGCCCTTTTGTACAACACCATGGCCGACCTCAACTGGTGCGGTTTTTACCTCTATTCCAAGCAGACCCAAACGCTGGACCTCGGCCCGTTCCAGGGGCAGGTGGCCTGCATGCACATCAAGCCGGACAGCGGGGTGGTGGGGACCAGCTTTGCTTCGGGCCAGTCGCTTCTGGTGCCCGATGTTCACGCCTTTGCCGGCCACATCGCCTGCGATGCCGCCAGCAACTCAGAGGTGGTGGTGCCGGTCGTGGTCGATGGCCAATGCATCGGCATTTTGGACCTCGATTCGCCGTCCTTGAACCGCTTCACCGCCGCCGACCAGGAGGTGCTGACCGCCTTTGCCGCGGCGCTGGCAAAACACCTTGACGCCGCGGCCTTGGCTTTGGTATACTAGACCGCGAGTAATTTAATGCAGCGGCGAACGGCATGGTCGGCTCCAGTGGCGCAACTCCTTGAGAGAGAGCACAGTAACCCGGCTGCTAAGGTGAACGCTTAGCGTGACTGCCCGTGTGCTGAGTTCGCATTCATTAACTTACTCCAACAATCTTAATTCTTGGAGGAATTTCAATATGTCTCGTTATACTGGTCCTCGCTGGAAGCAGTCTCGCCGTCTCGGTCTGTCGCTTTCCGGCACTGGTAAGGAACTCGCGCGTCGTCCGTACGCTCCTGGTGACCACGGCAACAACCAACGTCGCAAGGTTTCTGAATACGGTCAGCAACTGACCGAAAAGCAGAAGCTGCGTTGGATGTACGGTCTGAACGAACGCCAATTCCAGAACCTGTTCATTCGCGCCGGCAAGATCAAGGAAGGCACCCACGGTGATAACTTCATGGTCCTGCTCGAAACCCGTCTGGACAACTTGGTATTCCGTCTTGGCCTTGCGACCACGCGTCCGCAGGCTCGCCAGCTGGTCAACCACGGTCACATCACCGTGGACGGCAAGCGCGTTGACATTCCTTCTTACGAAGTCCGTCCTGGCCAAGTGATCGCCCTGCGCGAACGCTCCCAGAACCTGGCAATCGTCAACGAAGCCCTCGAAAGCACGGTTTCCCGCCCTGCCTACGTGACCTTCGACGACAACAAGAAGGAAGGTTCCTTGGTTCGTCTGCCTCAGCGCGAAGAACTGGAACCAGATGTTGACGAAGCGCTGGTCGTTGAATACTACAACCAGAAGCTGTAATATTCAGGGCCACCAACGTTGTCAACTCAACGTTTATCGGACCTCTGCTGTTGCAGATTGTTGCAGAAGCTACAACTCGGATAGTAAGTCCATTGCACGCCCATTCTGGGCGTGCTTTTTTTCTGGCTCTTCGTCAAGTGGAGTTGATACAGATTTATGAGAGTGTCTGGACCTTAATTGGTCCGGACGCTCTTTTTGATGCCGTTTGGTTTGAACCAGACGCGCTCCAAGAAAATGCGGTTGATGAAGTT